>DATJYK010000081.1:0-34187 GCA_035578005.1 Terriglobia bacterium | reverse complement strand
TAAGAGCCGTATGAGGTAATTCTTCAAGTACGGATCCGTGCGGGGGGCGTTGGGTAACCAGCGTCCCTACCGCGACCGAACCCAGATTTCGGCTGCAAAATCAGGAAACGAACCCAAGGAACCCAGAAACGAACCCGAGCTTCGCCCAGTGGTCGGGCATGGGCTCGTTGGTTTGAGGTCGAGGACTCGTTAGTCTAAGAAGGGCTGCTCCTTCGTCCTCTGCCTACTTCGAATTAGAGAGGTTGTCATGTCAAAGATATCAATCCGAGATCTTGATCTGAAAGGCAAGCGCGTTTTCCTGCGCGTCGACTATAACGTACCGTTGAATGACGCCGGTGAGATCACCGACGACACCCGTATTCGCGCTTCCCTGCCCACAATTCAGTACGCGCTCGAGCGCGGCGCGCGTCTGGTGATCGCCTCGCATCTTGGGCGTCCCAAGGGCAAGCCGAATCCGAAATACAGCATGAAACCTACTGCCGTCCGGCTCGGCGAGCTTCTGCACAAGCCGGTGGACTTCGCCGCTGATTGCGTTGGCGAAGAGCCTAAGCAGAAGGCTGCCGCACTCACAGATGGCGGCGCGCTTGTTCTGGAGAATCTGCGCTTCCATCCCGAGGAGGAGAAGAACGACGCGGCCTTTGCGGGCCAGCTCGGCGCGCCGGCCGAGCTTTACGTGGATGACGCCTTCGGCTCCGCGCATCGGGCCCATGCGTCCGTTGAAGGCATCACCCACGTTCTGCATCCTTGTGCAGCCGGTTTGCTGATGGAGAGGGAGCTTGAGAGTCTTAGCCGCGCCACCGAACGCCCGGCACATCCTTACGTGGTGATTGTGGGCGGCGCCAAAGTCTCGGACAAAATCGAATTCCTCCAGAACCTCGCTAAGCTTGCCGACACCGTCCTGGTGGGCGGCGCCATGGCCTACACTTTCTTGAAAGCCCAAGGTGTGGAAGTGGGAAGTTCGAAAGTGGAAGACGACAAGCTCGATGTCGCGCGCGAGCTGCTGAAGTCCGCCGCCGGCCGCGGCGCCAAGTTCTTGCTGCCGTCGGACCATGTCGTGGCCGAGGCAATCGATAAAGCTGCGGCCCATGAAGTAAGTGCGGCAACGATTCCAGCCAACAAGCTAGGCGTTGACATCGGTCCCGCCACGTGTGCGACCTATGCCCGCGAGATCGCAGGGGCCAAACTGATTGTCTGGAACGGACCCATGGGCGTGTTCGAAATTCCGGCCTTTGCCGAGGGCACCCTGGCGGTGGCACGCGCGGTCGCGAGCGCTACGGCTTCTGGAGCCTTTTCCATCGTGGGCGGAGGCGATTCCGTAGCCGCGGTCACCCAGGCGGGTGTGGCCGAGAAGATCAGCCATATTTCGACGGGCGGCGGCGCGTCATTGGAGTTCCTGTCCGGAATGACGTTGCCTGGTGTTGCAGCCCTCACGGAAAGCAGTGGCGTGAGAGGCGCCAGAGAAAAGGGAGTAGGGAGTCGCGAATAGGGAGTAGCGAATAGGGAGTAGCGAATAGAGAGTAGCGAATAGAGAGAAGAGTGAACCGGAGTGGGATCCACAGACCCGGAAACCCGGCGCGCCGCGGGATCGATTCAATCCTATCGCGATTTGCGCGTGTGGCAGCAGGCGATGGACCTTGCCGAATCTTGCTATCGGCTTACCCGGGGCTTTCCAAGAAAGGAACTCTACGGCGCGGTAACGCAGATGCGGCGATCCGCCGCCTCGGTGCCTGCTAACATTGCTGAGGGAAACGGACGTGAGAACCGTGGCGAATACATCCAGTTTCTTCGCATCGCACAAGGCTCGCTCAAGGAACTTGAAACTCACGCCCTGCTGGCCCAGCGCGTGGGCTTTGCTGATCGAGAGGACGTTGCACCATTGCTCAGTAGGTGCGAGGCGGTGGGAAAGATGCTGCGCGCCCTGATACGCTCACTTCAAAGTAAAGGAAAGGCTTAGTGGCACTTCCCTATTCCCGACTCCCAATTCCCTACTTCCTCTTCGACGGACACCGCAAAATGAGAAAACCGGTTATCGCTGGCAATTGGAAGATGTACAAAACCATCGCGGAGACGTCCGCCTTCGTGCGGGATCTGCGTCCGCTGGTCGCCAAGTCTGATCACTGCGAGGTGATCGTCGCGCCGCCTTTTACATCGCTGCGTGCGGCCGCTGACGCCGCCCGCGGGTCGAACATCGCGGTGGCGGGGCAGGACGTCCACTGGGACCCCGAAGGAGCTCACACCGGTGACATCTCGACGCGCATGTTGATGGACGCTGGGGCCACGCACGTGATCATTGGGCACTCCGAGCGGCGGCATGACCACGATGAGACGGATGAGCAGGTGAACCGCAAGCTCAAGGCTGCGCTGGCAGCCAGCCTTTTGCCAATTGTCTGTGTCGGCGAAACGTTGGAAGAACGCGAAGCGGGTCGCACTGCGGAAGTATTAGAGCGCCAGTTCACGCGCGGCCTTATCGGATTGACGGGGCCGGAGTTTTCCCGTATTATTATTGCTTATGAGCCCGTCTGGGCCATCGGCACCGGGCGGACTGCCACGCCCGAGATGGCAGCCGAAAGCCACGCCCAGTTACGTAGGCTCGCTGCCGCGCGCTTCGGTGATGTGGCGGCGGATCAGGTCAGAATTCTTTATGGCGGCAGCGTGAAGCCCGAGAACATCCGGGGCCTGATGGCACAGAGGGAAATCGACGGGGCGCTGGTGGGCGGCGCCAGTCTAAAAGCGGAGTCGTTCGCAGCCATCGTGAATTATCGCTAGGAACTGAGAGAGGATAGAGCCGGATGCCGTGGTCGATTTGGTTGGTGATGATGCTGCACATTATTGTCACGATTTTCCTGGTGCTGATCGTGCTCATCCAGGGTGGCGAAAACGTTGACATCACGGCGGCGTTCGGCGGCGTGAGCCAGGCGGCCTTCGGCCCTCGCGGGACGGTCTCAACGCTCGCCAAGATGACCTGGGTACTGGGCGGGATTTTTATGTGCACGTCCGTTACTCTGTCGGTGTGGGCGGGCCATCGCGGAACCGGATCGGTTCTGCAAAGTGCCCCGGCCCACCGGACGGCTCCGGCTCCGAAGCCGGCAGCACCCCCAACGCCGGCGAAGAAGTAGCATTAGGTTTCACGTAAGCAAGTCATTCGCGAGGGCAACCTCGCGGACGGGCTATAAAACAGGCGTTCCCTCATTGCGGAAGTGGCGGAATTGGCAGACGCACCAGCTTGAGGGGCTGACGCTCGTCAAGAGCGTGGGGGTTCGAGTCCCCCCTTCCGCACCATCCCTCATTTCGTGGCTGCGAAGTCACAAAGCGTGACAATTTGCTCCATTCCCGCAATGGCTTCCCTGCCCGCGTTTGCCGGAACCGTGAAGCCCGTTTCGCGCCGCATCGCTTGAGCCTCTTGCCGTCCGCTGCCTGTGTTAGACTTTGCTGGCTCGCCTATGGTCAAGACGCGCGATCCCAAGCACCCACTTCGCGAAATCTGCCGCACGGCAGCCCGCGTCTTTTATGACAAAGGCTACGACGGTGCGTCCATGCAAGATATTGCCGAAGCCGTAGGTCTCACCAAGGCGGGGTTGTACCACCACGTAGGCAGCAAGGACCGCCTGTTGTTCGAAATCATGAACTACGGCATGGACATTCTGGACGAAGCGGTCGTCTCAAAGGTTCAAGGCATCGCCGATCCGCGCGAGCGCTTGCGACAGACCATCATCGGGCATATCGATCTCGTAGTGCGCACGCGCGACCTGGAAATCACCGTGATCCTCCATGAGAATCGTTCGCTGAAGGGCGAGCTGAGGAAGGTCATCAATGCCCGCAAGCAAAAGTACATTCGTCTGCTCGAGCAGACGATCGCCGAGGTTCAGGCTCAAACACCCGCTCCGCCTCGCATCGGCCCTCGCCTCGCGGCCTTTGCGCTGCTCGGAATGATCAACTGGCTCTACCAGTGGTACCGTCCCGACGGGCTCATCAAGGAAGCCGAACTGGCGGAGACTTACGCCGATTTCTTCTTTCGCGGGTTGCTGGGCCAGAACCGATCTGGCGACGTCACGCCGGCGTCAGAAATCCGGCGGCCGAGATAGACTGGCGGGACGTCTCAGAAAGGATCCAATTTTTTGAGGAAGTGCAATTTACCTTTTTTCTTGTCCTTGGGAGCGGAATCAGCCGAATCCGCGTTCTGAGCTTTTTGAGTTCCAGTAGACGCATCAGGCTTGGCGTCAGCCGTCTTCGCGTTGGGGTCGCTGCTGGCCGCTTCGCTCGCAGCCGGCTTCCCAGAAGACGCGGCGGGATCAGGTGAAGCTGGCGCTGCAGAAGTCGGCGATGTGGCTGCCGGAGCTGCGGCCGCACCGGTGGTCGGGTTTTCCGTCGAGGGCGTCGATGCAGCCGAACTGGGGCTTGGGTTGGCAGGTTTGGAGCTATCGCCCAGCGGCTCGACGGCTATATTGGCGCCCGGGCTGGCACCGGAACCTTGGGCCTGTAACGTATTCGATGGATGCGCGCCGAGATGAACCGGACCATGGCGCGTCTCGGACATGTCAGGCGCGCCCGAAAACGCTCCTTCGAGGTCTGAAATCAAGGAGTGATGCACCTGCTTGGCCACCTCGCGGTCGGCCTCCGCTCGGGCGAGCGTTGCCTTAGTCGCCACGGGAACGGGCTTGTGCAGGGCCTCCAGCCTGGCCGTCGCCGGCTTGGCCGACGCGCTCAGGGGATAATCGGTCAGGATGCGTCCGTAGGCGGCAACGGCGTCATTCTGCTTGTGCAGTTTCTCAAGGGACTGGCCCATGTACCATAGAGCCTGGTCAGCTTGACTGTAGTCCGGGTAGTTGTCGGCGATTTCCTGGAAGCGCGACGAGGCGGCCCGCATCGCGCCGCGCCTGAAGTAAAGCCGCGCCGTCGCGAAGTCGCCGGTCGCCAACACTTCTTGCACCTCGCGCAAGTGCCCCTTGACCACCGGCACCAGTTCGTTGTCCGGGTACTTGTCGAGAAATATCTTGAACTCCGCCTCGGCGTCGCGCGCTTCGGTGAGGTCGCGATCCGGCTTACCCATCAGCCGATAATGGCACATGCCCGCAAGATACTGGGCTCGTGGCGCCTCGGGAGCCGTGGGGAAGAATGTTTCGAAATCTTTGTACTCGGCTTCAGCCTGGGTCAGCCCGGAAACGCCACCTTGCTTATAGTACGACTGCGCCGTCAACAGCTTTGCCCTCGAGAGATACTCACTGTCAGGGTAGGTGTTGATCAAAACCTGCAGCGTCAGACGGCCCACATCGTACCGGCCCTTGGTGATTTCGTTCGCCGCTTTCTGAAAGAGAATCTTGTCAGGCTGGTCGCCGGGAGCGACGTTAGCGCCTAAATCCTCATTGCGCGCGCGGTGGACAACTGCGCATCCCGTAAGGTAAGCGCCGGACAAAACGATGGCTAAAAAACGCGCCAGCCTGAGACTCCAGGCGACTCGACTCGCTTGCGGGCTGGTGTATAACGTCATGAGATGGAAGAAATGCCTCCCGCGCTTGATTCGGACTCGACCGGCGTACCAGGGCGATCGCAGGAGGCTGCGCGAATCGCATCCCTCAATCTTGCCAACGGGTCCTGATTATCAAAGATGTCAAACCGCGCTACCAGGATGTCCGCTCCGGTTTGGGCCACTTCCTTGATGTTCCACGCTGTCAGGCCCCCCTCAACCTGAAGCTCAAGATGCAACCCGAGCCGCTCGCGAAGTTGGCATATCTGACTCAGCTTATCAAGCTGCGCCGGAATCAGTTCAGACTCTTTTGAACCTGACGCCGGCTTCGGTCCCCAATCCGGCTCCGCGGTCAGGATGTTGAGAAAATCGACGTCCGGAAGCAAATCGGAAATTGAATTCAGTGGGGTGCCCACTGCCAGCGCCACGCCCGCCTTTGCCCCCGAACTCCGAATCAGCTTGAGCGCGTAATGGGGGTGCGGCGTCGACTCTGGGTGTATGGCAAGCCGGTCAGCGCCGGCTTGCACAAATTCCGCAACGTATCGTTCCGGGCGTTCGATCAGCAGATGAAGATCCAGCTCCAGCCGGGTCGCCTTGCGAATGGACTCAATTACGGGCTGGCCCACCGTAACATCACGGGCAAAGTGGCCGTCCCCGACATCAATATGAACCATCCGGCAACCGGCCGCCTCAATCATTCGCAACGCTTCCCCCAGGCGGGCAAGGTCTGCCGCAAGCAACGCGGGAGCAACGAAAGCCATAGAGCCCCGGGAGAAAACTCTCGCGGCGAACGGACGCCGCACCTTGAAAGATTAGCACATTTTGTCTTACGGGTGAGACGGAACGGAATAGAAACAGACGGATAAGCGCGCCTGGCGACTCCCTAGGAGGGCCCCCTTCGCAGAGTGCCCTTACACGAGAGATGTTGTGCGCGATTCACTCACCAGGTCCCTTTAGCGGCAGATGCCTCAACCCACACGCCGCGCAAAGTACTCACGCTGAAGCTGCCAGCTTGCGCCATAGACTGAACGTTCACTGCGCCAGTGGAATGAATCCGGCGTGATCTCCGTAAAGCTCCAGCGGATCGTCGCCTGCGGGCCCGACGCCGGCACTGACCCGTACAGCCGCGCCAAACTGGGCGTCTCCTTGCCCTCTTCCACGATGTCGGCGCCGCGCGCGCGCCCAATCTGCCAGAAATAAACCTGGTTCATGGGATCCGTCCAATTAATGCGCCAGGCGTCGAGACCCGGATCGTACACCCGTAGCGTGGTGCCGCAGAACAGGCGCGGTGCGGCAAAGATGTCCTGAATGGCGCGGCCTTCCAGCACCCATCCGGCGCTCACCCATCCTTGAGAGCGTTGCTTCGAGCCATCGCTCCGGTAGATCACCACGTCCATATCCCAGTCGCCCACGAGCCAGCTATAAAGGTGTGTCTTGTGGGCCCATTCAGCAGCCGGACCGTTGCTGTGCAACGCTTCACTGAAGCATCGAACTGGAGCCGCAGCCGCAATCATGGGGATACCGCCCGACGCCCCCCGGAGCTTATGCCAAAGCTGTCAGCATGCCCGAGCACGTCGAGGTCCGGTAAATTTCACGAGCAGTTACTATATAACGTAACTTAACCATAAAAGTAACATTTCGCTGCGCGGGATGACTCCGGTGTGCAGCCAGGAACCCTTCAAAGCCGTGGACGAGGATCGCGGGGGTAGTCGAACGAGGATGGCGCAAGGTCGGCCGAACAGCGGCGCCATTGAAAACGGCATTCGACGACTGAGACTTTCCCACGGCCTCACGTCATACCCGCGTGCACTCAGCTCAGGAAGAACGACAGCCCGTCGCGCCCGATAAACGCTTTATTTATCAATAACGTGACGGCTTAGCAAAATAACTTATTTATTTTCATACACCTGACGGCTTCGATGAGCCCGGTCCTTTGTTTTCATACACCTGACGGTTTCGTTTCGTAATTTTGCCTGTCGAGACTGTTAACTCACAGGCAATTATTGTCATACACTTTCGCCGGGGTGCCCCGCCATGGTAGCCTACATATATGCTTGCGCCGATCGGTCAGGTGGCGCAGATTCGTCTTGCGATGTCTGCGGGCGCTGAATAGCCGCATACATGCCAAACAACGGCATGGATGCGCCACGCGGTCGGCTCGGTGTGCGGTTGCCGCTTCGCAGTCAGAATTCGGGGGCCGCAGATGCCAAGTCTCAGGTCGGGCCACGAACCTTGAAAACCCCTCCCGGTCGATGTACATTGACTTCCTCCCTTTGAGCTACCAGGATTATTAGCGTTGTAGAAGCAGAGCCAGTAACAGTGACGTAGGGGTAGGGCTTGCCCTACCCAAGGGGACAGCAAGCCGTCCCCCTACGACGACAAAACGGCAAGCCGGGGACGGCACGCGAAGCTGCAAAAAGCCAAGCAAGCGCTCTGGGAAGGAGTGCGGAAAGTTCGAATTCGAGTTTCTCCCTGCGATCTGCTTTTTTTGCTTTTTGATCTTCCTCTGCGTCTCCGACCAGACTTAGAGGAACCACCGCAGGACGGAAAATGAGATCGGCACGGTTCCACGAGTGCACGCCGGGGCGACGTAAACTGGCGGTGAAGGTGGTGGATATTTTCGGGAATGACACCATGACGATCGTTGAGGTTACGGTAAAAGCAAAGGATAACTCGCGCAGAGACGCAAAGACGCAGAGGAAAGAACGCAAAGCTGCAAGAGCTGCAAAAAGCCAGGCACGTGCTCTGGGAAGGAGTGAGGAGAGGTCGAAGCGAGTTCCTCCCTGCGATCTGCTTTTTTTGCTTTTTGATCTTCCTCTGCGTCTCCGACCAGACTTAGAGGAACCACCGCAGGACGGAAAATGAGATCGGCACCGTTCCACGAGTGCCAGCCGGGACGGCGTAAACTGGCGGTGAAGGTGGTGGATATTTTCGGGAATGACACCATGAGGATCGTTGAGGTTACGGTATAAAAGCAAAGGATAACTCGCGCAGAGACGCAAAGACGCAGAGGAAAGAACGCAAAGCTGCAAGAGCTGCAAAAAGCCAGGCACGTGCTCTGGGAAGGACTGAGGAGTGGTCGAAGCTGCAAAAAGCCAAGCAAGCGCTCTGGGAAGGAGTGAGGAGAGGTCGAAGCGAGTTCCTCCATGCGATCTGCTTTTTTTGCTTTTTGATCTTCCTCTGCGTCTCCGCGTCTCCGCGCGAGATTTCTTGAGGTTCCAGGCATGAAGGAAAATGAGATTGGCACGATTCTCGTTGACACCGCTGTTGCCGTTCATCGCCAACTGGGGCCCGGGTTGCTCGAGTCGGTCTACGAGATCGTCATGGCCTACGAACTGGAGCAGCGGGGAGCTCCTGTCCAACGGCAGGTGCCAATTCCTATCGTTTATAAGACCATGACCTTTGCCGAAGCGTTTCGAGCGGATCTGTTGGTGGCCGACAAGGTGATTGTGGAACTGAAGTCTGTTGAGCAGATCAGTATGGCGCACCGCAAGCAGATTCAGACGTATTTGCGCCTCACGGGCTTGAAGCTCGGATATATCTTCAACTTTGGAGCCGCGCTGATGAAGGAAGGCATCGTTCGAGCCGTGAATGGACTCGAAGAGGAATACCTCGCGCAGAGACGCTGAGACGCAGAGGAAAGAACAGAAAATCGCGAAGTAACGGGCCTGGAAGAGCGCGCCGGAAAATGCGATCTCCGCGCCTTTGCGTCTCCGCGCGAGGTACTGATATGAAAGGCGTCGACAAGATCGTTCGCATCATCCTGGAGCACTATCCTGCAACGCAGGCCATCTATCTTTTCGGCACTTATGGTATGCCTGATGAATGGCCGGACAGCGACGTCGACCTTGCGGTCCTGCTGCCCCCCGAGGATACCCGTCGGAAGCCGCATCTGATGCTTACGTCCTGCCAGTTCGCGCTGCAGGACGCCCTCGGGAAATCGGTAGACCTGCTCAACGCCAGACGCGTTTCCACAGTCTTTCAAAAGGAAATCGTACAGAACGGCCGCCGGATCTATTCCAGCAGCGACAATGCGGTGGCCGAGTTTGAGATGTTGACGCTTTCTCTGTATCAAAAGCTGAACGAAGAACGAAAAGCCATTCTCGAGTCCTTCGAGGAGACGGGCAAGGCCTACGCGGTATGAACGACGTGGTGATCAACAAGATTCAAAGCATTCAGCGCTGCATACGGCGGGCGCGGGAGGAGTACTAGAAAGACCCCGAGGACTTTGCTGCTGATTACACGCGTCAGGATGCGGCGATTCTTAACGTCGTGAGGGCCTGCGAGACGGCTATTGACCTGGCTAATCACGTCATCCGGGTTCGCAAGCTAGGAATACCTGTATCAAGCGCCGACACCTTCGAACTGGTCCAGGCTGAGGGGGTAATCAACCCTGAGCTGGCCGACCACCTGAAGAAGATGGTCGGCTTCCGGAACACCGTCATCCACCAATACACAAAGATTGACCGGGCGATTGTGGAGGCCGTCATCGTCAACCGTTTGGATGATCTGCTCGCCTTCGCCGACAAAATCAGGGAGTACATGAGTGGCCCTCCATCCTGAATTTCCAACCTCGCCCTACGCCATCCTCGACCCGGCGGTGCGCTGGTTCCCGGCGGATGAAGCCCTGCGCGAAACCACCATGGATAAGCTCATGCCGCCGCTGGTGTCGCAGCTCCGGAAGAAAGTGAAGGAGTGGCGAGACAGCGGCTACGCCGGGGCGACAGGCACAAGCCGCAGCCTGCTGAGCTCGTGGTTTTTGACGCCGCACCTGATGCCGCAGGCCGACGGCACCATGAGCGAGTTTCAGTATTATTTCGGACAGCGGGAAGCGCTGGAAACCATCGTCTACCTCTACGACGTGGTGCTCCTTCACCCGACGACGAAAACACCGTGGACTATTTCCTGGGCCAGCGGCCGAGCGGCGCCACCACGGATTCCAAGGTTGACCTGGGCATGATTGTCCGCGACGTGGACGAGCTCGTGGTCCTCAATGACGAGGCGCACCACATTCACGACCCGCAGCGGCGAGGTTACGCATACCACGATTCTCGACACAGCGGGCATTGCCGATTACCGCAGCGTGATCGGCTACTTCGCGCAAACCATCATGAAAGAGCTGCGGCTGGTCAGCGGCTACGACGTGCTCTGCGGTAAGGTCAAGGAGTTTGTCCAAGATGAGCTGTTTGACCACTCAGTGGACTTGGAAAGCCCCAACACCCTGCGCAATTTGTCGGAGATGACCGCCACTAAGACGCTGATTGAGACGCTGAAAAGGGGCATCAACGCACTGACAGTCCGCGATCGGGGCGATGCTGAAATCCGCGACACCATCAAGCTACGCGAAACACGTCCGTTTGTGGCCAAGAACCAGGACTATCTCATCCCGAAAAAGAGCGTTTTCAACCGGGTCATCGGTGACTGGGGCTTTGAGCTGGTGTTCGCACGCTTCTTGGAGGACTGCAATGATGTGCTTTCGTACGCCAAGAACTACTTGGCGGTCGGCTTCAAGCTCGACTACGTGAAGGCGGACGGCGACGTCTCGAACTACTACCCCGACTTTCTGGTGAAGCTCGCCCCCAACCGCGTCGTGATTGTTGAAACCAAAGGCCGTGAAGACCTCGACTTGCCGCTCAAGATCGCAAGGCTCCGTCAATGGTGCGAAGACGTCAGGTAGCGGACGAAGTGGTGGATGACCACCTCCTTGAAATGGGCGGCCACAAGGGCCGCCCCTACGTCTGATCCACTACGCCAATGTTCGATCGTTTTGCCTCACGGGCATGGTAAAATGCAGGTCGAGTCTTATTTCACCCATGCGAATCACACGACTACATCTTCTGTTGGGGGCAGCGGCGGTAGTGTTGCTTGCTGCCGGACTCTGTGCGCGACGCGAGTGGACTGGGGCTTTCGGCTCCGCGGTGACGGCTCCGAGCACGCAGGCTTCTCAGCCCGCCTCAACCGCGGCCTCGAATTCTACGGCGCAAACATCGGCGCCTGCCCCTGGAAAACCTGAAACAACTGGCGCGGAACCTCCGCTGGCTCCGGGCTTCACTTTGCCTGAGAGCACCAAGGCTATTCCCTACGCCGTGAAGCGCGGCGACACCGTGCCGATTCTTGCCTCGCGTTACTTGTCCGAAGTTGTCTACATGCGGCGCAGCGAATTGGACAACGCCATCCGAGAGGCGAATGGATTGCGCAGCGAAGCGTTGAAGCCCGGCGCCACCATCTTGATTCCGGGCATTCCGCTGGAGCCGCTGCGGGATAAGCCGGTGACGGTTCCCAAGAATTTTGAGGTGCGCGCGATTTACCTCACCGCCTACACGGCGGGCAGCGCCAAAGGGTTCGACTTGATCGATGCCTGGAAGAAGGCCGGCGGCAACGCGGTGGTGTTTGACGTAAAGGATTTCGACGGCCAGTTGCACGTACCCTTCGAGCACAAGTACGCGCCGCAGCCTGACATCACAATTCGCAACCTGCCGAAGTTTTTCCACTACTTGCACTCGCTGAACATGCACGCCATCGCGCGCATCGCGCTGTTCCGCGACGCTCACCTGGCCGGGACCTATCCGCAGCTTGCGGTGCATTCTCGCCGTACCGGCAAGCCCTGGCTGGAAAACGGGAAACTGGCCTGGACGGACCCCTCTAATCCTGAGGTGCAGCAGTACGACTTGGACCTTGCCAAGATGGCGGTAAACTCCGGAGCCGACGAGGTTCAGTTCGATTACGTGCGCTTCCCTGCCGAGGGCGATCAGGCGGACGCGCAGTTTGAGTATCAGAAAGAGCATCCGGACTGGCCACGGAGCAAAGTGATTGCCGACTTTCTGGCGCACGCTTACGATGAGCTTCACCCGATGGGTGTGCTGGTTTCGATCGACGTATTCGGAGTGATGGCCTGGGCCCGGCCCATCGATCTGAGCCACACGGGGCAGAATATCGCCGAACTTGCGCGGCAATGCGACGTGATATCACCCATGATCTACCCCTCGCACTTTTTCGGCATGGACGGCTACAAGCTGCCCGGTGACGCGCCCGAGCACTTCATCCCGGAATCTATGAAACGCTTCCAGGTTGCGACCGAGGGCAGCGGCGTGGTGCTACGGCCGTGGTTGCAGGCTTTCGGGTGGCGCACCAAGACCTATTCGCCGGCTTACATCGTCACCCAGGTGCGCCTGGCCAAGGACGAGGGCGGCGTCGGCTTTCTCTTTTGGAACGCGCGCAACGATTACTCGAAACCCTTCGCCGCCATGCCTGAGATGCGAGCCGACGCCGGCCGGTACTTCCGGGGCGATGAGGTGGGGAAGCCTGTGCCTCCAATCACTGCGACCGCGAAGGCACAGCCTTCGGAGCCGGCACGCGGCGCGGAGCCGGCCTCCACAACGCCCGCTCCATCGCCGGCGCCCGCTTCTGGCAGAGCTGGTGCCGATACGCCCCATCAGCCTTCAAATTAACGATTGCGCGCACCCGTCATATCGGAACAAACTCTAGACGGTATGCCTGACAATCTCACGACTCAAGTTACCGGTCGCGAAGCACCTCCGGCGTACAACCGCCTGCCATGTGCGCACACTACTGCGTCAATCCTAAGTACGCTCGAAGGTCGCAAGGAAGACATTCGACGGTTCAGCGTCCGCAGGTTGGGACTGTTTGGCTCCGTCGTTCGCGGCGAACATACCGGCTCAAGTGACCTCGACTTTCTAGTGGAATTCGACAAAAAGTCGTTCGATTCCTACATGAACCTCAAGCACTTTCTTGAAAAGCTATTCGGGTGCAAAGTGGACCTGGTGCTCGCGGACACTCTGAAGCCTCGCCTTCGCGAGGTGATCCTCGGCGAGACGATCTATGCCGCGGGACTATAAGGTTTACGCCGAGGACATCCTGGAGTCGATCCGGCGAATTCACGAGTACACAAGAGGATTGTCGCTCGACGGCTTGAAGAAGGACCTCAGAACTCTGGACGCTGTGGTGCGGAACCTCGAAGTCATCGGCGAGGCTGCCAGGAATATTCCTGACCAAGTGCGGATCGCTCATTCAGCAGTTGATTGGAAGAACGTGATAGGCCTTCGGAATATTCTGGCTCATGAATATTTCGGAATAGATGCCGATATCATTTGGGACATCATTCAAAATAAGTTGGCAGGCTTGAGGGAGTCCGTACAGCGAATACTGGACACATAGGCACAGCCGCGGAGGAGCAGACTCGACATGCTCGAACTTGCTTTCGTTCGTGAAAACCTCGAACTCGTCAAGCAGAAGATGCACGACCGTGGCATGCCGGACGTGCTAGCTGATTTCGAAGCGTTGGACCGCGAGCGTCGCAAACTACTGGTGGAGGTTGAAGGCCTCAAGGCGCAGCGCAATAAGGTTTCCGACGAGATCGCTTCTCTGAAAAAGCAGAAACTGGACGCCTCGGCCCAAATCGCTCAAATGAAGGAAGTGGGCGAGCGGATCACCGAGCTCGATAAGCAAGCCAAAGCCAGGGACGAGCAGTTGCGCGAGGTGCTGCGCAACGTCCCGAACACTCCCCATTCGAGTGTCCCTGTCGGCACGACCGCCGCCGACAATCAGGAAGTCCGCCGCTGGGGCACGCCACGCGAGTTCAACTTTGAGCCCAAGGCTCATTGGGACCTCGGGCCCGCGCTGGGAATTCTCGATTTCGAGCGCGCCGCGAAAATCACCGGAGCGCGGTTCGCGGTCTACTCAGGCGTCGGCGCTAAGCTGGAGCGCGCGCTTGCTAATTTCATGCTCGATCTCCACACCCGCGAGCACGGCTACACCGAGATTCTGCCGCCCTTCATGGTGAACTCCGCCAGCCTTTTCGGCACTGGCAATCTGCCGAAGTTCGCCGGCGATCTGTTCAAGCTCGAGGGCACCGATTATTGGCTGATTCCCACCGCCGAGGTACCCGTCACCAATCTTTACCGGGACGAAGTGCTGGAAGCCGACAAATTGCCCGTGAAGCATTGCGCCTGGACAGCCTGCTTCCGCAGTGAGGCAGGAGCTGCGGGCAAGGACACGCGTGGCATCATCCGGCAGCATCAGTTTCAAAAAGTGGAACTGGTGAAGTTCTCGCTGCCCGAAGCGTCTTACGACGAGCTCGAATCACTCACCCGCGACGCCGAGGCCGTGCTGCAGCGCCTCAATCTGCCTTATCGCGTGGTCGCTCTTTGCACGGGAGATTTGGGTTTCAGCTCGGCCAAGACTTACGACCTCGAAGTGTGGCTTCCTTCCAGTCGCGAGTACAAGGAAATTTCTTCCTGCTCGAATTTCGAGGCTTTCCAGGCGCGCCGCGCCAACTTGCGTTTTCGGCGGGCGAAGCAAGGCAAGACGGAGCACTTGCACACACTCAACGGTAGCGGCTTGGCGGTGGGAAGAACGTGGCTTGCGATTCTTGAAAACTACCAGCAAGCGGACGGTTCGGTGACCGTTCCTGAGGCGCTGCGGCCCTATCTCGACGGCCTGGAACGGATCGTGCCGCCGGCTGCATGAACTACGATAAGACGTCGTCGTGAGGGGAAAAGATTTTCAGCTTCGTGCCCTTTTCAGCATCGAACGCGAAATAGTCGGAGCTTGGGTTGCTCTCCGCGAGAATCTCAAGTCTAGATTCCAATTCTTCGAGGTCCGCAGCCTCGCCCATCCACACGAGCCGGCCACTGTTCAAGCGTTCAAAGATGAAATACTTCACCATAAGCGGTACTGCCGGGTGGCAGGCTGATTCCGCAAGCGCGCGCGGGTGCACCTTATGCCTATCGGCGGACCAGCGGAATGCATGAGAACTTGCAGGCTGGGCGAGGCCCATCAGGGCCGGCGTCGCAACCTGGCGCTTGCGGTCTACCCACCTCCGTTGCGTGTGGTTGTCGGAGCCTGACCGGAACCGCGACACCAAAGTGAGAAATCGGCGAAAATAGGCCACGGCCCTTCGAAATGGGGAACCTCCAGATGTCAAACGCATAGGCCTCGCCTTTTCTGCGCGCATGTATGATTGTGATGTGTCCTTGATTAACGTTTCATGCAGCATCAAAGGTTCCTAGACTGCCCACAGCCGAGCAATGAAAGAGCAAAAGCCCCGGCACTCCATTTCGCAGGGCCGAACGAGCAAGAAGTCAGGAGTCGCCGGAAAGAACCGGCTTCGCCGCGCGGACGGCCGGGAATTCCCGGACCATCCCCGCGTGGGTGTGGGAGGAGTGGTGGTCCATCGAGGACACGTGCTGCTGGTGCGGCGTGGCCAGGAACCGCTCAAGGGGCACTGGTCGCTGCCGGGAGGCCTGGTGGAAAAGGGCGAAGATCTGGCCAAAGCGCTGCGGCGTGAGTTGAAAGAAGAGACCGGACTCGGTATTGAGCCTCTCGAAGTGATCGGCGTTTTTGAACGCATCGAACGAGATGTGAAATCGATGCGCCGCGTGCGCTACCACTACGTGATCATCGACTACGTCTGTCGTCTGCGCGCAGCACCGCGCGCCGGGCGCCAGCCTCCGGCACCGCGCCCGGCAACCGACATCACGGCAGCCCGATGGGTTGAAGTTGGGAACCTGAAGGGTTACGGTCTTACGGCTCTGGCCGAAGAGGTGATCCAGAAGGCTGTTTCATGGATGGATGCAAGATCGTAAGCGCCAGCAGTCCAAGCCTGCAGCGTGGTTTGACGGTATCCTCGATACGATTCGGACAAGGCGGGACTTTCATCGCACCCTTTTCGGCCATGCGTGCGCGCCTTGTAAAGCCCGAGCTTGTGCGGTTCCCAGCACCGTAGCCAGCTCTCACCGTAACAACTCTAGGGTAGCCTTCGGCGACGCAGGATCCTAGGTAATCAGTGGCGCCTCGCGGTGGCGGTCCACCCAGTAGGCCCAGAAGATAAGCAGCCACTGGCCGAGCGCCACAACCGCCACATAGTGGCTGTCCGGCGGCGGAGGCCCAAGTACACTCCCTGCATAGACCAACAGAAGGAAAAATATCAAGGTGCGGAAGGCATACCTTCCCACGGCATCCCGCGGGCGCGTGGCACTGCGGTAAAGGGCCAGTCCCCACAAAAACAGAAGCAATTCCACAAGAAGCGTGGCTACGAGCGAGTTCCAGAGGCCCATGCCGAACATGCGGTCCGAGCCCGGATAAAGCGGCAGGTCCGGCCTGTGGACAACCGCGTCGAGCAGCCAATGACTGAGCACCAGAAATCCCACGAAAAACGTGCCCGTCCCGTTGCGAGTGGCAAACCAATAGACAGCCGCAAACAGAAAAGACCAACCTACAGCCGCCAGCAAGCTGTGGGAGAGTGGGTAACTCACGAAGTCAAGCGGCGTCACGACGGTGTCGCCGGGATCGACCCTGACGCGCTCGAGACCGGTTAGAAGGAAAATGGGCCAGATCAGGTCTAAGAATTGAGCCGCCATCCAAAGCGTGCCGAGTGAGGTTCTCGGCGACGCGCGCTTGGCCGCGAGACCCAGGCCGAAATGACCTAAGAACATGGAAGCTCCAAAATTTCCAGGCTACAACAAGCGGGCTCGATCGGGAGGCTTGGCGGGTACCCAGGAGAATGAAAAGCCCCTGGCCTCGCGCCGACCGCGACGGCCAGGGGCCGCGGGTGCTGATGGGAATTGGCTCTCTCGCCTGTCTTAAAATCAGGAGCGAGAACAGGCGCTCGCGAGCGCCTCGTTACCACGCCTCTCTTCGCTAAAGGAGAGGCTCCCAAAAACCAGCGCCGGAGAGCGCCTATGCCTCAGCACCCTCGCTTAAGTTACATTCAATCACCATGGATCACCTCCTTTCTAGCGATGGCCCGATCATAAGAAGGCGCCGCAGTCCAAGTCAAGCGGAATTCCTGCTGGATTCATGCCTGCCCTGCCCCAGGTTTCCCTCGTGCGGGACAAATTCGATGCATGCCGTGTGTAAAGTTTTGTTCAAGAGCGGCAGTCCAGTTGGTAGCTTACGGATTTTTGCACAGCGTAAATCGATGAAATCAGTGAGCAAAATTCAGGTTCCCAGGTTTACCGCAATTCCCCATTTTCTCAGTGGCCCGTGTTAGTTTGTTGGCCAGAGGCATCTTATGGGCAACGTCGAGGAGCGGGGGGCGTCAGGGTGAATGACAGGTGGTGCCCCCCGACAGGAGCGAAGCCAGCAGCGATTTTGGGGAGAGCTCGGCTTAAGACGCGGGCAAGCCAGCGGGCGGATGATGATGGAATGCGGCAAACTGGTGGGACGCAAGACGTCTGGGTGCTGGAGCAGCGCAGAAATGCGAACAGACTTGGAATGTGATTCAGAATCAATAAGATGGTAAGTTGGGCCGTAGACCTGACCGACAAGGATTCTGACAAACCGTAATCAGGAAGGTAACAATTGCTCCTGCGGCCGGAAATTCTCCAAACTGGAAAAGGTAAGGAAGTTCGCGGCGAACTCATGGTGCGGCCCGCCTAAATGGGTTGCCTTTGCCCGCGAGAAACCCTATATTCTAGCATCGAATTGGGTTCGGTCGTTGCGCACTGCAATGTCGAAATCAGCCACTCCACGCATTTTTGTGACCTTGGCGGGCCCGACGCTGGCCGCGATGGAAGCCCAAGCCTCTGGGATCACTGCCTCACAAATCGGGTATGAACTGCGGCTTGACTACCTTCAACAGTGGGGGAACTTCGACGGCGAGTTGCGCGAAATGCTTGACCGTCTGCGGGCGCACGCCATTGCTACCTGCCGCCACACCATGGCAGGCGGCCTATTTACCGGCTCGGTGAACGAACAGATGGAGCGTCTGGAGGCCGCTGCTCGCGCCGGCTGCCAGCGAGTCGACATCGAGATTGCGTCGATTGACCAAGCTGGAGCGGAAGCTCTGCGCCGCTTCCGGCCGGCGAAGGTCATCGTGTCCCATCATGACTATCGCAAAACTCCGCCGTTGCGGGACCTTTACCGGAAGCTCGCCCGCCTGCCCGCGAATTTCATCAAGATCGCTACGCACGCCCGCAACCTTCAGGATAATCTGCGTCTTGAAGCGCTGCTTCGCGCCCACCGCGCCGGTGGAAAACTGGTGGCGCATGCATTGGGGCCGAGCGGCCTGCCCTCGCGTTTACTTGCCCTGAAATGGGGTTCGGCCTTTACGTACGGTTCGGCCGGCAGCCACCTTGCTGTGGCGTCCGGACAACTTCCGGCGGACGTCATGCGCTCCGTCTATCGCATCGACCGGCTCGACGCCCGCACCTCGCTCTACGCGGTGGTGGGATCGCGCGCTTCGGTGTCGCTTTCGCCCATCATGCAAAATTCGGCCCTTCACGCCAAACACGTGAATGCCATCTACCTTCCCTGCGAAACGGGCAAGCTCTCCGATTTTCTGGTGTTCGCGCGCCGCCTTAAGCTCGCCGGCTTCAGCGTGACCATGCCATACAAGACCGCCGTGATCCGGGAGCTTGATTGGGTGGAACCCTTGGCCGCCGAAATCGGCGCCTGCAACACCGTAGCCGTGCAGCATGGCAGATGGATGGGTTGGAACACGGATGCGGCGGCGGTGGTGGAGGTACTCTCAAAGCGGCTGCGTCTGACGGGCAGCCGCGTGCTCATCATGGGCGCCGGGGGCGCGGCTCGCGCCGCAGCCCACGCCTTGCGGGCAGAGGGAGCGGAAGTGCTCATCACGGCGCGGCGGCAAACGGCGGCCCAGCGGCTGGCACGCTCAATTTCAGCGCGAGTGCTTGCCTGGGGCGCAACGGACGGTCTCGATGTGGATGCCCTGATTAACGCCACTCCGGTGGGAATGTCACCGCACGTCGAGGCGCTGCCCACGGACCTGCAGCGTCTGCGGACTCGCGTAGTGTTCGACATGGTGTACCACCCTCTTGAAACACGGTTGCTGGCTGACGCCCGACGGCGTGGATTAACGGCAATCTCCGGCATCGAAATGCTGGTTTCGCAGGGCGCGCGCCAGTTCGAAATCTGGACGGGCCAGTCCGCGCCGCGGGCGTTGATGGAGCAGGCTGTGCTTCAGGCGCTCGGCCACGCCCGGGTTGACGATTGATGACTGCCATGTCTTCCGCCTTTCCCAACTTCGCCGAGTTCAAGCGGCTGGCCCGCCAAGGGAACGTGATTCCGGTGGCGACGGCGGTGGTGGCCGATCTGGTGAGCCCAGTGGCGGCGTATCTGAAACTGGCGAAGCCCAATCGAGAGTACGAGCATCCTCATAGCTTCCTGCTGGAGAGCATTGAAGGCGGAGAGCGCGTGGCGCGCTACACCTACTTTGGCGCCGACCCCTTCCAGATCATATCGTCCCGCGACCGGCAGATTACCGTGACACGAGGCGAGCAGCGGATGGAAGAGTCGGGCGCGATCTTCGATTACCTGCGCGAAACTGGACAGCGCTTCCGCGCGGCGATCCCCGCCGGCATGCCGCCGTTTTCGGCTGGCGCCGTCGGGTACCTCTCTTATGAGGCCGTGCGACAGCTCGAGCGTCTGCCGCCCCGGGTGGCGCCGGACGTTGACCTTCACGATGTGTTCTTCATGTATTACAAGAACCTGATAGCGTTCGATCACGTAGCTCACCGCATGCTGATCATCTCGAACGTCTTCACGGACGACGGCCGCGGCACGCTCGAACAGAAATATCGCGCCGCCGTCCAGCAGCTTGAGCGCATGCGGCGCGAGCTCGAAGCGCCGCTTGCACCGGCGCCACGCAGGTGCAGGGCCCCTCACACGCCCCTGGCAGCGAAATCCAATCTGTCGCGGCGTCAGTTTGAGCAGAATGTGCGGCGGGCTCAGGAGTATATCCGAGCCGGCGATATCTTCCAGGTGGTGCTCTCACTGCGCCTGGCGGTTCCAATGCGCGTGCCCGCTTTTGAGGTCTACCGCGCGCTGCGCGTCATCAACCCTTCGCCGTACCTATATTTCCTCAGACTAGGCAAGACTACGGTGCTGGGCTCGTCGCCGGAAATGCTAATCAAGGTGAGCGGGCGCTCCCTTGAGTATCGACCCATCGCCGGAACGCATCCTCGTGGCCGCACGGAAGAAGAGGACCTGGCGCTGGAGCGCAAACTGCTGGCCGACGAAAAGGAGCGCGCCGAGCATCTCATGCTGGTAGACCTCGGACGTAACGACTTGGGACGGGTGGCCGAAGTGGGCACGGTGCAGCCTCGCGAACTGATGTTCGTCGAGCGCTACTCGCACGTGATGCACCTCGTGTCGCGCCTCGAAGCTCGGCTCCGTGCCGGCTCCGACAGTTACTCGGCCCTGGCTGCCTGCTTCCCGGCCGGCACGCTCAGCGGCGCGCCCAAGATTCGAGCCATGGAAATCATCGACGAACTTGAGCCCACGCGTCGCGGCCTTTATGGCGGAGCCGTGCTGTACGCGGACTTCTCGGGAAATCTCAACGCCTGCATCGCCATTCGCACCATGGTTGCCCGTGACCGTACCGCCTATCTGCAGGCCGGCGCCGGCATCGTGGCGGACTCCGTGCCCGCGAGTGAGTACCAAGAGTCTATGAATAAGGCCAAGGCTTTGCTGAAGGCCGTTGAGATGGCGGAAGGGCGACGTGTGTGAGACAAGGCCGGGCCAACTTCCTGCCCGGCCCAGTTCCATCAGGGTACGATTAGCGCCAGTAACCGCCCCGATCCCAATGTCGTTCGTAGCGATCGCGGCGGCGCTCCCGGCGGCAACGCCGGCGGTCGCAGTCTCGATGGTGACGGTAGTAGCCGCAGTCGTAGTCGCGATCGTAGCGATACGCCGCCACCGTGACCGTTGCTGAAGGGTACTGTCGGGCGGACGGTAGTGCTGGAAACGCCGAGAGCACGAGAAACGCAAATCCGAGAAGTGCGGTGCGCATCATGGCTTCTACCTCCTTCACGCCAATGTGCTGCAGGCGTCATGCCAGTTCTCACAGCGCTGCAAATGCGTGAGGTCTATGAGCAGGCAGGGGGGCAGGTCCCTTTTGGGGCGAGGTAAACGCGTTTCGTCACACCATTTCGGGTGCTCTCGGTGTACGGCTTGAGGCGCAACGATCTTCGATTTGGTGCAGCTTCCGAAGCACTGCAAGTCGTGGTAGGCGTGGGGGGACTCGAACCCTCAACCCCCGGCTTAGAAGGCCGGTGCTCTATCCGTTGAGCTACACGCCCGCAATCAGCTCGAGCTGGTTACTCAATTATTCTATCTCATCGCCGTTCGAGAGAACTTGATTCGCTGAGATGAATTGCGCAACACCAGCTTGGTGCGGTTTCGAGGGCCGCCTTCGATCTTGAATCTGCTGTGACCGATAATCCTGAAAGCAACGACTGAAAAAACAGCTTCCCATCCCGGACGCTCTCGCCTAGAATCCAGGTTCGTACCCGCCGCAAGCCCGAAGCTGCGGCCCACTGCGCATGAGTCAAAGCACATCTGAAGCGGCCGTCGCCACAAGTGCATCAACGCCCCATCTGCGGCGCGTGCTGACGCTGTGGGACCTCATTTTCTACGGCATCGTCCTCATCCAGCCCATCGCTCCTGTTCCCTTGTTCGGCGTCGCGCAGAGCCTCTCAAATGGCTTCTTCGTCGACACCATTTTAATCGCGATGTTCGCCATGCTGATTACGGCCGTGAGTTACGGCCGGATGGCGGCTCTCTACCCGTCTGCGGGCTCCGCGTACACTTACGTTGGCAGGGGCCTCAACGCTCACCTCGGTTTCCTGGTGGGTTGGGCGATGTTTCTGGACTATCTGCTTCAGCCGCTTATCAACACCGTCTGGATTGCGACGGCTTTGCACTCGCGCTACGTGCCGGCAATGCCGTATATCGTAGGCGCGGGTCTCATCGCCGCCATCATCACCCTGTTGAACCTCGCTGGAATCCGGTCAAGCGCACGCGCCAACAAAGTCATGCTGGTGGCGATGTCGATTGTCATTGTCGCCTTCGTGATTCTGGCCGTCCACTATCTTTATCACGGCAGCGGATGGAGCGGGCTTCTCTCGACGCAACCTTTTTACGACCCCGCAACCTTCAACGGACGTCAGATTTGGGGCGCCACCTCGTTTGCTGCACTCACGTATATCGGATTCGACGGCGTCACCACCCTCTCCGAGGAGGTACAAAACCCGAAGCGGAATGTCCTGCTGGCAACCGTGGTGGTCTGTCTCTTCACCGGCGTTTTCGGGGGGTTGGAGGTTTATCTCGGCCAGCGCGTATGGCCCAACTGGCATGAGTTCCCCAACCTCGAGACGGCTTTCATGGACGTCTGCCGCCGCGTGGGCAGCACGCCGCTGTTTCACGCCATGGGCGCCATTTTAATCATTGCGGCTTTCGGTAGCGCACTCACCGGAGGACTCGGCGCCGCCCGGCTATTGTTCGGCATGGGCCGCGACGGCGTCCTGCCCAAGCGGCTCTTCGCCCACCTGAGCCCACGGAGCAGCACGCCCAGCTACAACGTGGTTCTCATTGGTATCCTGTCATTTGCGGGAGCTGCTGCGTTGGGCTATTACGGCAACGCCTACGAGCATGCCGGAGAGCTCATGAACTTCGGTGCCTTTCTGAGCTTTATGGGGGTGAACTTTGCCGCCTTCTGGCAATTCGCAATACTTGGGCAGAACGGCCGCAAGCGGAGGATTCTGGCAGATGCGATTCTTCCCCTAATCGGCTTTCTTTTTTGCGGCCTCATCTGGTGGAACCTGAATCCCCTCGCTAAGCTCGTGGGCGGCATTTGGTTCGCCATCGGCATCACTTACCTGGCTGTTTCCACGCACGGATTTCGCACCAAGCCCGCCACCGTTGACTTCAGGGAAAGCTAAATTAGATCGGACCCATGATCCACCGCAAGAAGGCAATTTAGAGGCTCGACAGGGGGATCCGAAGTTCGGGGAAGGTCCGCGATGCGTCGAGGGTACCAGTGGGTCCGAACGAGCCGGCGAGCCGGTACCTGCGGCCCTCGAGTTGAAGCACCTCGATGCGCGGTTCAAACGGATCCAAGAGCCAGTATTCCGGTACACCGAACTCCGCGTAACGGTCGCGCTTCACAAAACGGTCGATGGTGCGCGACGAGTCCGAGAGAACTTCCACCACCAGATCAGGGGCTCCCTCGATACACCTGTGCGTCACAATCGAGTGACGCGCCTTTGAGACGTAGACAATGTCCGGTTCGAGCACGGTGGAATCATCAAGTAATACGTCGCAGGGCGCGATGAAGACTTCACCCAGGTCGTGCTGCTCCACATGTTGGGCCAGCCGAATAAAGAGACGGCCGACTTTGCGCTGGTGTTCGACGTTGGGTGCTGGAGCCACAAACAGTTCTCCTTCGATCAGCTCGTAGCGGTTGCGGTCCTGCGGGATCTGCTGCAGGTCGCGGTAGGTTAGTCGCGTAGTTGCTGTTGCCATGAAGGCTCCACTCCGAATTCTACCCTGACTACGCGACCCTGGCTACAACCGTCCCAGCCAACGCCAGCCAACCGGCCTGACCGGTTTCAGGCCGTGTGCGGGTGCGCGAGGTAGTGCTGCCGCAGCAGGTCCTTGCCGTAGTCGTTGCCGTTCGGTGTGCGCACCACGCAGTGAATGTGCTGCCGCGTCGGCTTGGCAGGATCGGGTGAAAATTTCGCCAAGTTGGCAGGACGCTGGTGATCAAACTCGATCAGGATCACCGGGCTGTGAATCCGGTAATAGAAGACGCTATCCGCAGCGCTGCCGCCGATCCATGCGAACCACGTGTTATCGAGGTGGCGGCTCACTTCGTCCATCTTCACCCGAGCGTGGCCGCCGTCCATATGACTGACGACAGGTCCGCCAGATCAAGCAACTGGTGGCGCCCGCCGCTTGAGAGATCGGCCACGCGCAACCCGGCGTAGTCGAGAATAATGTTGTCCTTGAAAGCCTCGCTCAGATTGTTGTTGCCGGTCTTCGAGAAATTCAGAATCGCCTTCTGGCGCTGTGCGTCCGGCAGGGCCTGGAGCATTTTCAGACCGTCGTTCTGCTCCTGCTGAAGGATCACCAGGCCTTTGTATTTACCTGACTTTGCTTCCACAGGCTCCGAGCCGAAAAAGTGCGGAGTCATCACCACCTGATCGCCCAGGGCGAAATAGTTGATGATGGCGTGGTGGCCGTCCAGTCGCCAGCCCCACGGCTCCGTCGCCGAGGGTTTGCCCATGATCGTGAAATAGTAGAGCCCTTCGCCCAGGAACTCATGATCGCCCGTGAGCTCGGCCAGTGTCTCGTTGAGGCGCATAACGTTGCGCATCAACTCAAAACCTTTCACGCTCAGCGAGGCGCGCATCAGGCCGAAGGCGGCGTCGCGCTGCGCGCTGGTCATCTCTCCGAGGCTTATCCCCTGGCGCAGGTAGAAGTGCTGATTCATCCATTTGCGCCACTCGATGTCGTCAACCGGGTAGAGCGTCCGCGCGAGCTGAACGTTGCTGAGCGTTGCGATGAACTTCAGCGCCGCGTTTCTGACAGGTTCGGTTGAAACCCCGCAGGGTGAGATCTGAAACAGACCGGGAACAACATTCCCATCCGTCGTGATTCCCTTGAACGGTTCCGCCAAGCCTTGCCGTTCGTAATCCTCGGACATCTGGCGGAAGCGCTCAGCCATGTCGGCTGCTGCGTCCTGCCCGCCGCTGCCCTGCCCCGCGACCGCCCATCGGCCGAAAACGGCCGCCGAGATCAGCGACGAAAGAAACGCGCGGCGCGTCCCCAGACTCGGATGCGAATGGGCGTGGCGAGAATGGCGTACTTCGTGTTCCATGGTTAACCCCTCATATACGCCGCCGACCTTAGTCCCCTTAGAAATCTCGGTAGTGCCAGGAGGTTCATGTTGCTTGTTAGTGCGTGTCTGGGCACAGTCAGCTAACCCATTATACATCAATATGATGACGGGATATCCAAAACAAGCCTCATAGAATCAACTGCTTGCTGGGTTCCCTGCTCAAAAAATGCCATAATTGTTGATTAACTATATTATTATCAATAAGATGCTGTGATACTAGGGTCAAGACAATTAGAATCAATAAGTTGCTGGGTTCGCTTGAAATTCGCATTGAAAACAAAGGACTCTTAGGCTTCGATCGTATGCCTTCCTAATGGCGCTTGCCCACAGCCGCGCAGGGTCCCGTCGATCTGAAACGGCACGGCGATTAGCCGCCTGGCGTGCTGCGCTCACCGTACGTGGTGCGAGACGGTTGGACATGGTATCACTCGGCCACCGAGATTGGAATCAACCTAGCACATCGTTTACGTCTTTGTCAATAGATCAGCGTGCCCAGTCCGTGCTCAGTTCGTCGATTCATGACACGGTGTCTTACCCTCCGCGGGTGGCGCATACGTGCCGTTGTTTGGCATGCATGCGTGGTCTTCGATGGCATGGTAATTGACAGCAACATTTTATTCGCTCGGTTCAGCCAAGCGATGCTGACTATGCAGTGGTCGAATCCGCACTGGATCTAGGACTAGTAGGGCGAATTGATGATGAGGTGATCTATCGCGGCTTGTGCCATCAGGTTTCCTCCGGTGGCACCAGTGGCTCAAGCTTGGCAATCAGCGAAGGCAGATCGTTCTGGAGGGTATCCCACACCTTATCCAGATCGACCTCAAAGTAGTCATGCACCAGGCGATGGCGCATTCCGATGATCTCGCGCCACGGCACCTCGGGATGCGCCGCGCGCGTTGGCTCTGAGATTCTTGCGGCCGCTTCTCCTATGGTTTCGAGGGCCTTCGTCACGGCTTGCTGATGGATGCGGCTCGTGGCGAACTGCTCCGATGACAAGCCCTGAACAAAACTCACTGCATCGCGCGCGGCAATCAACATGTCGAGCAGATACGCCTCATCGCGACGCATAAACAGTTTCCGCCGAGCTCAAGATGGCCTTCCGCCGGATGTAGTTTCGGCTCTTTTCAATTGCGGACCGTTCGATCAGGTCTACCCCACGCCCCAGAATTTCTTCCAGTTCCGACTGCATGCGCGACAAGGCAAATAGGCCATGGTGAGCCTCCGGCTCGAATTCCACCAGAACATCCACGTCGCTATCCGGACGGAAATCTTCCCTCAGCACGGACCCGAAGAGGGCCAACTCGCGTATGCGATGGCGCTGGCAGAAGCCGGCGACCCTCTCCTCCGGGAGTTGTATTCGAAAGCGGTTTGCCATACTCGATCGATGCCCGGTTGCGGGCTGCCCTTACGCAACGTTGAGAATTTTCAGACTCTCAACGCCCCGGTCACCCACTATTCTAACCGCTACCTGCCTCCCGAAGCACAAAAGCCGCGGACCCGAAGGCGGGGTCCGCACTATCCCGCTTCACCTCCAGGACGAGCCCGCCGATTCTCCGCTCCACGTCGCCGGCCTTGTACGCAATCAACTGCTCCGCATATGGGTACATGCAGCCGCTGGTCTTGCCGGTGCCGATGGCTCCGAAGATCGCGATGCCAGTGAATAAGCCGCGCTCGGGAATGGTGAGCCGGTACGGTCGCTCGGCTGGTCCTGGCCGGCACGGGTTGTGCACTTCACCGAGCACCAGGGAAAGATTGGCGCGCTCGCTGGGGTTTGGGAACCTGGCGAGCTCCATGGGCTTGACCTTGCGCGCCGGCCGGAAAGCAAAGATATAGAGGCCAGAGAGGATCAGCGAGAAGGCGATATAGGGCGTTGTGAACAGGAACAGCGTGTACGTGTAGCGGAATCCCTCGTAAATGATCGGCGACGGAGAGCGATCAGCCGGAGCATGAGGAGCATGAGGTCATTGGCTGGGAACGGGCAACGCTCGTCTGGTAGTCTGGTAGCGCGGTTTCGGTCTGCCGTCTTTCTTCAGAAAACAAGCCGCGGACCCACAGAACCGGTCCGCGCGGGTGGCGGCAAACTTGCTGCTAAGTAGCTATTCGACTTGCTGTATTCTTCTCAGGGCGTCTATAACTGGCTTGCGGTACTCTTCTCGGTGCGCAAGAAGAAATCCGTAAAAATCGAATCCACTAATTTCCTTGACCATGTTATAAGAATCCATCCCCTCGGTCACGTACCATATTCGTGTGTACCTTCGCAGGATCTGTCGATTGGACTGATTGCAGAAAACTAGCATGACGGGCAGAATCCCGGACACGCCGCATTGCATGGCCATCGCGTCGTCCGCTTGCGCCCGCCTCGAATCCGCTGACTGGTAACAATGCCGAACCTCGAAACCGATGCCGACCACGCGGACCGTGGGCTTGGGGGCGAGGGATTGAAAACCTGCCCCCGCAAGCGACCGCAGCCTCTTCTCCTCCGGCCCTGGAAGCCTGTCAAGCGGGATAAAGCAGTCCAGGCTTCGATCGATAAGTTGCGCACCCGATGCGATATGACCTACGTAGCGAACTTCAGCAGGTTTCAGAGAAAGCGAGGCCTTAACGATTTCTCGAACGCATTCTTCATAGAGGTCGCCGATTTTCCTGTGAATGCTTGTCACTGTACCACCCCCGAGCGTCGCCGAGACATACTCAGGGGAATCGAGACCGAAAATCGAATACAGGGGATCATGGCTGAAGAGCTCCCTCAACTTATCCTTGGGGACCCGCTCTTTCTTGTTCCGACCGTGTGATGGCTCATAGCCGCTTATTTTGGCGAGATGGTCTCTTATGATCCTGTCCAGGTTCGCCGCCAGATCCAATAATTCGTGTCTCATTCGCTCAGCTAGGTTCGAAAGTGGAGAACCACCTCAACTCCCTCATTCGAGGGAAACAGAGAAACCTTGTCACTTTTGAACAGGGGAATATCAATTTGTCCGACGTGAGCCAGCCCGGCCAACTCGGCGAGCTTGCGAGTTATGGCCACACAGTCAATCTCGTGCAACGTTCGGTTCTCGTGCATTCGATAGAGCTTCTGAAATTTTGCGACCACGAACCGAATGTGTGCCCCCGGCGCGCAACGCGATTTCATCTGACCGAACACTGAAAACATGTTCCTGAAATAATCAGCGTACACTGGAATTCTTGCGTTACGATGCTTGTCAGCTTCGAGGAAAGAGTACAAGCCCTTGATTTCGGGTATTTCGGCAAATGCGCGGTCTCCGGGAGAGGACCGAGCGAGTGTATTCCCTATCATTCGTTCTTCCAGGGCTCGGGGGTTCTTGATCCCGAGCACTGCGACGGCGGCCAGATTGGTATACACGTAGGAAATACCTGTATACGGGAAATAGGGCGGGCTTGTTATAACGGAATCGGGGGTGCGAGGCAACTCGGGCCAGCTTCTGGCGTCCCCCTCGCACGTGGAACTGCTCGCGAGCCGGATAGCCAGGCTATCCCTCAGCCTTTCCCACAAATGGAGGAAAGTGGACACCTTTAACAACGACTCCCGGAACCTTGTACGGAGGTCCAGTTGGTTTGGCTCGATGGCGTAGAAGAAGGCAGTCTTGCCGCCTACCCTCACCCGAACCTTTGATTTCAAGGCATCGCTCAGAATCATTAGGAAAATCTGGCTGTACGGCGGGCAAGGATTGCTGTCTATAACAGCCTTCACCTCGTGCGTAAAAGACAAATCGGCCGGCGTTAAGCTGGATGCGAGGTCCTTTGGAAAGGACATCTCGACGGGTTGCGGGAAATTGGGGCCCTGGGTGCCCACCGACACTTGGCGGACTGTGGCTGCTCGAATCTGTGGCGCAACCAACCCACGGTAAGAATCAAACCCGTCGGAGTCCGCTGTTAAGATTCCCGCCTTCATCTCGCATATGTTGACAGCTAATGGGTTCAAGTCAAAGCCAGCATTCCGATAGCCGGCTGATGTAGCCTCCGCTTGAAGCGTCCCAGAGCCGCAGAAGGGGTCCACAACGAAATTGGCGCGGTCGGCGTTCAGAAGGGCTCTTACCATGCGGGGGAAGAATTTGCCCTTGTACTGGTGCAACCCATGAGTGAAATGATTCGTCGTGTAAGACTGCTCGCCGTAAATCTTTGCCGAAAGGCGATCCCTAGTGAGTACAAAGGGACAGTTCAGAAGGCGGCTGGCCGCCCATTCGGTGTGTCGCGGAGAGGCGCAATAAGACAGAGCATGGGCTGCGTATTCGAGATACCAATAGACAGGCACGACGTGGGCAAGCCATGAGCCTCCCCGTCTATAGATTCTAAAGCCGGGACCTTCAACGTCTTCCTCGGCGCCTAAGGAGCATACGCCCAGTGCCTGAAGGAGGCGCTGAAAACCATCCCCAGTATCGTCCGACTGCATCCAGGCGAAAATATCCGAGACGTAAGCGGAGCTTCTTCTCACAGCGTCCAGTTGCTCCGCATCCAGCGCGCCTGCGAATGCTTGAACGGAGCCCTTGTAAACCTTTCTGGTCAGGAGAGTGCAAAATTCCGTTTTCTGCCGAAATTCGGCGGGAAACAGAGAGCACGAAAGCAAGGCCGGCGAGCATGCCCCTCCGACGAGTCCTTCAATCTCCGAGAACACCAGCGGCAGTTCGGCGTCTGCAAGAATGTCCCCTTTCAGTTTTAGAACTGCCCTCATGCTTATAGTCCTACGATGGCGCGAATCATAAGCCTGTTGTGTGGCTACCGCTCTCCAGCATAATAGCAGGTAGCGTATCCTCGATCGACCAAATATCGGACCCACATGCAGACTGGATGACGCTCTGGCCGCCGAAGTTCTCGGCGGCCTGACTCTCTGCATCGGTTCGCTGGGCGTAGACATTGTCTCGTGATGTCTGCGAACGAGCAATGACGGCATCATCCGCACAGCGGGAATAACCGCATACCGGCAATAGACGGCACGTAAGCGCCACGCTCGTATTGCCGCTTATCCTCTTCAAACCACCTGGCTCATTTCCACGTATCGGCACAGCACGTTCGCAAGCTCCATCTGACGCGGCGTGTGGCACTCCGGCGAGAAAAGCGGTGGGCTGCCGATCACAATGCACGCGCAGCGGGCGCGGGACGTGGCAACATTAAAGCGGTTCAGGTTATAAAGGAACTCCATTCCCCGCGGGGCGTCTTCCGGCGTCGAGGTTGTCATCGAGTAGATGACCACGGCCGCCTGCTGGCCTTGGAACCTATCCACCGTGCCTATTTTGGCCCCTGGCAGCAGCTGAATGAGCCGATTGACCTGGTCATTATAGGGCGCCACGATGAGGATCTCGTCGCGTGTCAGAGGGTGCTGCTGGCCCTTGCCGTCGGTCCAGGTCATTCCGGGTTGCGTAAGAAGTTCAACAATCCCGGTGACGCGCTCAATCTCCTCTTCGGAATGGCTCCGGTTCCCCTGGTGGGCGACCGGCACAAACCACAGACCGGCTCCCGTGAATGGCGTCGGCCCCTGGATAGCCTGCCGTTCAAGTCCGGGTAGCGAAACGAGGCGGCCTTCGTAAAACAGCTCCGACGTGAAGCGGCAGATCGCCGGGTGCAGACGCCGGGTTTCAGCCAGAAAGAGGCCTTGGTCCTCGCTGATCGTGCTCCGGGCGCCGATAAGATGCGAAAGAGCCGAAATGTCCGACCCTTCCGGATGACTCCCTTTTTGCGGCTGCTCCAGCTGCTGGGGGTCGCCGAGCAGTACCACGCTGCGGCCGGCCGGCGCGCAGGCCAGCACGTTGGCCACTGACATCTGGCCGGCTTCATCGACGAACAGGATGTGGACGGAATTTTGGAGATCCTCTCTGCTCCAGAGCCAAGGTGTGGCGCCGAGGACATTGACGTCGCCGGTTTGCAACGCGTGTAGCGCTTCGTCATTGTCATCGATCTTGCGAATGTACGCCGCCGGCACGGCATCCGCCCCTTTTTTTCAGGTGGCCACATCTGATGCCCCCGATGCCAAGTTCTGCAGCGGCTTTCAGAACTTCATCAAGTAGTTTCCGGATAACCTTGTGGCTAACGGCCGTGATGCCTGCCTTGTGGCCCCCATTGACCAACTGGCAGATCATACGGGCGCCGGTGAAGGTCTTGCCGGCGCCGGGCGGCCCCTGGATGGGGAGCACGGAATGATCCAACGCGATGCCCACACGGCAGGCCGCGCCGACGACGTCTTCTCCCTGGCGGATCGTCAGGGATTGCCCTGCGCCAAGGCGCGGACGGTTTCTGAGTAGCAGATCGCGGGCGGCGCGGTAGTCGCCATGGCCCTCAATCCCATTGGCCACGATCCAGTCCGCGAGCCGAAGGAGCGAGTTCGACTGCTCGTCGGTCGGAAACCGGGAATGAGCGAATACAGCGGGCGGGTGGAAGCTATCGAGCTTGATGGGCTTCTTCACGTCGACGGTGCGCGCGGCCGGATCGGCCGCCAAGACCTCGCCGAATTTCTGCTCATCCAGGGTGTACAGCGTGTCCCGAACGGCGATCGTACATTCCTGAGGAGGGTATTGGTACTGATCGATCGGCGACCTCTCACGCGGGCTCGTCTTCGGCAGGCGCTGCCGCAGCGATAGGCCGACAACGGCGGATTTCTCATCGTAAAGCTCCTCTTCCGAGAGGTCCTTCATTCTGAAAAACTCCCACCACCTCACTTTTTCCTCGCGGCGGTGCCAGTCCAAGGCGTGGGCGAGAAGCCAGCGCGCGGACTGCTCCGCCGTGCGCTCGGCGGGCTCCGTGGGTAGATCACGCGTGAGCGCATCGAACAGCGTGGCCACCCGCTCCTGATGAGCGACGACCTTCTCGTTCGGGGTAGCATCCTGGGCAGGCGGCCGCGGGAGATCCACGCCGGTTTCTATCAACTGCGTACGAAGGCCTTCGAGCCAGTGGCGAAGCCTTTCGGTAGCCCGGCAATCATCTTCGTTATAGCCGGCGACGGTCGCGCGGGCCTCGTCGGTGAGCGCCGGCGACGCGGTCAGTTCCAATTGATGCTCGATGAAGTGTCGGGCCTGGTTGGCATCTTGCAGCGGAACGCAGCGCCGGTAATCGTAAAATTTCTCGATGTCTTTGAGCGCATATTGCTCGACGCTGGCGCGCACCGCTTGTTTGGTGACGGTGTGGAGATCAATGAACTCTTTGCCGCGCAGGAGGCGGTCGACTTCTTCTTCTCGGGTGGCGTATCGCAGCATCAGCCGCTTAATCGCCCCAGGCTCGTAGGATCCGAAATGGTAAATGTGCAGGTCGGGAAAGCGCACCAAGCGCTCGAACACCATATCAATGAACCATTCGAAGGCGGCGCGCTCCTCCGCGCGATTGAGCGCCCACCGGGCCTGATAGACGAGGTTGCCGTCTTCGCTGGTAGTCACGCCGAAGAGGTATTCCAGGCCGCCCTCGCCCACGAACGGATCGCCTTCGAAATCAAGAAAGATGTCGCCTGCCGAGGGCGCCGGCAGCCGGAAAAGCCCTTCACCGGGCTCGGTGCGGAGCATTTCGAATGTGAGATGGCCCTCAGTGCGTGCTTCGAGCTGTACGCGAGCCTGCTCCCGAATTCGAGCGTAGCCCTCCGGAGCGCCCCGCGATGGCCGGAATGGAATCGGCAACTGGAGTTGCGCCAAGCGCTCCAGCTTAAGGATGCCCTGTATTGTCAGTTCCTTGCGCTGCAGCCTGGAAGCGCCGGCGACGAAGGAAAGATGGTCATCGCGGCGGCGCTGTGTGTCGCATTCCTTCCACCAGCGGCAGATAGCGCAGTGGCTGACCGGTTCGGGATAGGTTTCGCTCGGACGGCCGGTTGCGGCGGCTTCCAGAGATCTTTTGACCATGCGGTAATAGGCCGCAAAGGCAGCAAGTCGATAGCTCTCGGGCATGAAGTCGACCTGCGGCCGGATGACGTGGAAGGATTCCGTTTCCAGGCCTTGCAACTGCGACACGAGATCCGAGTAAAGGCATAGCTGGAGAATGGTCTCAGCTTTAGTTTCGAGGGCCAGTTTGCAATCCGCGGCCTCATAGGACCAGTTGCCTAACCGGGTGGGCCGATGAGGCTGCTCGACGCGCAGCAGGACGTCGGCGCGGCCGCGCCAGTTGCCGTTTCCGAGGCTGGCCTGGACGATGGCCCGCGTCCCGGCATTCATGGCTGCCCAGGTTAAGCCTGGGGCCTTGTCGTCCGACCCCTCGGAGAGATCGACAACGGCCAGACCGCGCGCGCGGAGGCTGGCGACGTAGGCGCATTCGTGCTCGAGGCCGCGCTGCTGTAGCACGCGTAGGTGCGGATTTTGCCAGGTCGGCTCGGCGATCTCACCTCGCGTGAGCCGGAGATCAAGCGTCGTGAGATGGGGGCACGACAAATGATTTGCCAAATCGGTCGCCGATACCGTAACGGCTCCCTGCCGCAGTCTCATAGATGATCACCAAAGTTCCTGGAGCGAACTACTGACGCGGACGTGAATTACAGCGTATAGCGAGCAACCCCGATGGCTGAGGAAGGCAAGCTCACCACAATCCAGTTTACGCCCAGGGCGAGGAGTTGCTAAAAGAGCAGCTTTCTCCCTTTGGCTCACCCGAGCAGGTCATCGGAGCTGCCCTCGAAACGCTCACTGAGAAGCAGAGCGCTCCGCTGCCTTCCGGTCCCACCAGGAAGTCTCCCGATGAGGCGGTAGCCGACATTTTGGAAATCCAGAAGCGTAACAGGCTGGGCGGCCTCAAAATCAAAGACCTTATGCATGAAGTGGCGAGGTAAACTCGCCGCTACTCGCTTGATTGATGAGTTCCGCTTTCCGCGCGAACGCCTTCACCGCAGAAGCAAGGTAGTGCGGACCTCCGGAGTACGAGGTCCGCGGCTCTTCGGGCGGGTAGCAAGACGTCTGCTTTACGCGCTTATTGAGAATTACATAATATAGTTACAATTTAAAACAATTCGGCTTGTTTCCAGAAGGCAGCCACGAGAGTCGGGCGACGTCGCATCCGGCGCAAAGCGCGACGCGCATAATGGCTCAGTTCGCCAAAGTTCTTGGGACAGAAGTTGGGCAGCTCATGGTCTTTCCAATATCCCCACAA
>DATJYK010000080.1:0-26724 GCA_035578005.1 Terriglobia bacterium | reverse complement strand
GAGATTGAGACTGAGGCGTCCCGGGATGTCGGCGCCCGGCTGGACGGTGACCATCTCCGTCTGGCTGCGCTGGGGCCGGGGACCTGGAGACCCTGGGAGCGCGGGCGTCCCGCCCGCTCTTTGCACCGTCGATCCGGCTTTAACGGAAGCGGTAGCTGGCCGGCGGGACGGCGGCGCTCCCTTACAGGGCAGGCTCCGAGCGCCGCTACAGCAGAGGAGGCACACCCCCAGGATGCATGCGCCCAAGATGCACGTCATGGTCTCGGTGCATTCCACCGGACCCCGGGACGTGGCACGGGCTTCCAGCCCGTGTGAATCACGGCCAGAGCTTGCCCTGAGCAAGGCGAAGGGATGGCCGTGCCACGACGATTGGCGACGAACGAAGCCGGAATCTAACGGAATGCAAATGGGTTCCCAAAATATGTCGGTTCCCCCCGACTGGGACCCGGACTACCTCGCCGCTTACGCACTGGCAGAGAGGTTTGTGGGGTGGTTGATGAGCTGGGGAAAGCGAACGAAGCCGGAATATTACAGAAACCAAGAGGCTTACAAGAATATGTCGCCGGCCGGCGAGTCAGGACGGCGAAGTCCGAACGGCAGCGACGGAGTGAGGGCGGTCGGAAGGGTGCTCCGCGGCATCAAGACGGCGCTTGTCCCGCGAAAAGAATGTTCGCAGTTGGAGCTGTTTCAAACGAAGCCGGAATGTAAGGGAAAAGAAGGACCTTATAAGAATATGTCAAAAACCCTGGGTTGGCTGGCCACAGCGAGGAGGTTCCTGATCGCGGCCGCCAGCGAAGGTCGTGCCAAGCTGATGATCGCTTACCGGCATCACTCTGAACCGGCGTAGTGATCGCGCCCCGATCATCCGGGCTCGATTCGTGCCGCTGCCGGCCCGCTGGATGCCTCGCCCGCGCATCCTGCATGCCTATCCGCACGTGCGCTTGGCGGTTATGCCGCTCAGGTCAAGACCTGCCAAACACCCACTGCGTATTTCAGCGCACATCCCGGAAATATAACGCACGGGTTCTGCGACGCCTTTGCGTTGGGATAAAATAGCTAAAGCGCAAAGACTCATCTTGCGTGTGCAAGCGGTACAGCGCTTGCGGCGGCTCGGGTGTACTTGAACCGGGCCGATTGAGAACGTGCGGGACATGTCCCTCGTCGGCTGAGGCCTATGTTTGAAAAGGCGCTTCCGCCATCGGTTCTGTTAGGTCTCACGCGACGCCCGCGGGTGAGGAACGGCAAAGCGGCTCTCGTCCTCGATTCCGCGTCGGAGCCTGAGGTATGCGAGTAAGCGTTCGATTGATCGCATCGTTGATTGCGGGCGTCACCTTGGTGACGTTCCTTTTCGCTCGTAGCCAGGTGCAGGCGGAGAGGAACGGACTTCGGAACGACCTGGAGAGACGGGCCGAGGTCTTAGGGGAAAGCCTGGCAGACGTCATCGGTCCGCTGGAAACCAAGCGTCCTCTCGAACGCCTTCAAGAGCGACACCTGCGGGAAGTCATCGAGCGTTACAGCAATCGAAAACCTCTGGTTGGGGTGGCTATTTACGACGAGCGTGGCAACCCCTTCGCCGTATCCTCCAAGGTTACGCAACAACTCATACAGGACGCGACGATACACGATCTCATCGCTCGAGCGGACCAGGAGAGCGAGAGTTTCGTACATTTCGGGCAGACGACAATGCTTGTTTTCGCCATGCCGCTTTACGGCGACTTCGGGCCAACCGGGAAGCTGGTGATCTTTAGCGATGCCAGCTACATTCAGGCCCAAAGTCTGGGGATTTGGCGCAAAGCCGTGTGGCATGTGCTGCTTCAAGTTCTAATCATCACCACCATCACTCTGCTGATCGTGCGCTGGAGCATCGTCACACCTCTGGCCAGGACGGCCCACTGGCTCCGCGAGATCAGCGCAGGAAGAAAATCACAGCCGCCTGACATTGCATCGACCGACCTGATGGGGCCCTTGTCACACGAGGTGATGAGTATCGCTCGCAGCCTGGCCGAGGCGCGCGCCGCCGCCGAGGAAGAAGCCCGGTTACGAGAGGCGGGCGAATCTCTGTGGACGTCGGACCGGCTGCGCATCCACGTTCAGGGCAAGCTGCAGCACGGCAGATTGTTCGTGGTGTCGAATCGTGAGCCCTATGAACACGTTCTCGGCGACAGAGGTATCGAGGTGATGGTTCCTGCCAGCGGCCTGGTGACTGCCATCGAACCGGTGCTGGTTGCGTGTGACGGTACTTGGATTGCGCACGGCGCCGGCAGCGCTGACACTCAGGCCGTGGACGAACATGATCGCCTTCGAGTACCCCCGGAGCGGCCGCAGTACACCCTGAGGCGGGTGTGGCTCAGCCAAGAGGAAGAGGAAGGCTATTACTACGGATTCGCGAATGAGGGCCTCTGGCCGCTCTGCCACATCGCGCACACCCGCCCCATTTTTCGTGCCGCGGATTGGGACAGCTATCAGGCGGTGAACCGCAAGTTCGCGCGCGCCGTACGGGACGAGATGGAGGGAACCGAAGAGCCTTTTCTGCTGGTGCAGGACTATCACTTTGCCTTGTTGCCCCGTCTGGTGAAAGAAGTCCGCCCGGACGCGCGAGTAGGAATCTTCTGGCACATCCCGTGGCCGAATCCACAGGCCTTCGGAATCTGCCCCTGGCGAAGGGAACTGATCGAAGGACTCCTCGGTGCTGACCTGATTGGGTTCCACATCCAATCGCATTGCAATTACTTTCTGGAGACGGTCGACAGTTCCATGGAATCCCGCATCGACCGGGAGCACTTTGCCGTGAATCGAGCCGGCCATCGCACGCTGGTGAAACCCTTTCCGATTAGCGTGGCGTTTTCTGACGCCCCGGAGACCAACGATCGCCAACCGCTGCCCGACCGGGCAACTCTGTTCCGGCAGCTTGGCGTTGAAGCCGCCTTCTTAGGTGTGGGCGTGGACCGGATTGATTACACCAAGGGCATTCTGGAGCGCTTTCGCGGGCTCGAGCGCTTCTTCGAAAAGAACCCCGGCTATCGCGAAAAGTTCACGTTTGTTCAAATCGGCGCTCCAAGCCGCACCCGCATCAAAACCTACAGCGACCTGATGGCTGAGGTGGAATGGGAGGCCGAGCGGATCAACGAGCGTTTTCAAGCCGGCAAGTGGAGGCCCATCGTGTTTCTGAAGCGCCACCACAGCCACCAGGAGATCGACGCTTATTATCGGGCCGCCCACTTGTGCATGGTGACCTCGTTGCACGACGGTATGAATCTGGTGGCCAAGGAGTTTGTGGCATCGCGCGACGACGAGCAGGGGGCGTTGATTCTGAGTGGCTTCACCGGAGCAAGCCGCGAGCTTCGGGATGCCATCATCGTCAATCCTTACGACACCGAGGCCTTGGCAGACGCTATTCGTACGGCGCTCGATATGGATCCGGTGGAGCGTAATGCCCGGATGCAACGCATGCGCCGGGTTGTCAAAGACCACAACATCTACCGTTGGGCGGCGAGCCTTATTGCCGAATTGTCTGAGATTCGAATCGAGAAGCCGGAGAGAGTCGCTGCAACTACCCAATGAGAGGAAGCGCTGCCCACACCCGCCCGGAGCCGAAATACCTTTTTGACTGCTGGCCCAAGGTCGCAAAATCCGTGCGTTCCGCGGCGCGCGTGGCGTTGTTCCTGGACTTTGACGGCACGCTGGCGCCCTTGCGGATGCGGCCGGAACAGGTGCGCATGAGTGTGGGGACGCGGCGGGCCCTTGAGCGTCTCGTTCGCGATCCGCGGATGGAGGTGCGGGTGCTCAGTGGACGGCGGCGCGCTGACGTGGAAAAGCGCGTGGCAGTTCGCGGAGTACGCTGCTTTGGGCTCCACGGCTGGGAGGGGTCGGCACCCGTGACGCCGGAGGCGGGCAGCGCGAAGCTTCTGCGTGAGGCCCGGCGGCAGGTTCGGCGAGGGCTTGCAGGCTTGCACGGTATCTGGATCGAGAAGAAGGGCCCGATCTTTGCGGTTCATGCCCGTGGGGCCGGGGAAAGCACTGCCCGCAATGCCGGCAGCATCGTGCGGGAAGTGATGCGTTCCTTCACACCAGACTTGCACATTTTGCGCGGCAACCACGTCTGGGAGATTACTCCGCCGGAGATGCGGGGCAAGGGCGCCGCCGTACGCACCCTCCTCGGGCGAATGTCGGTTGCTCCGCTAGCACTCTACTTGGGCGACGACACCACCGACGAGTCAGCATTTTCCGTGCTGCGCCATGGGATCACGGTGGTTGTGGGCGCGCGCCGGCCGACCAAGGCAACATTCGCTTTGCGGGGTCCGCGCGAGGTCCGCTTGTTCCTGGAAAAACTGGCGCGGGAGTTGCGGCGGGCGTAGGGAAACCCAGAGGATCTGAGGAGCTTGAGCAAGTGAGCGTCATTGGGGCCTTAGCGAACCACGCCGCAGGACCGTCTGACTCGAGTGCGGACCCGCTCTGGTACAAAGACGCCATCATTTACGAAACCCATGTGCGGGCATTCCATGACAGCAATGGCGACGGAATCGGTGATTTCCGCGGGCTTCTGCAAAAACTGGACTATGTGCAAGATCTTGGAGTGACTGCGATCTGGCTGCTTCCTTTCTACCCATCTCCTCTGAAGGATGATGGCTACGATATTTCAGACTACACGGCCATCAACCCGGCCTACGGCACTCTGGAGGATTTCAAAGAGTTTCTCGCCGAGGCACACCGGCGGAACCTGCGGCTGATTACGGAGCTCGTTATCAACCACACCTCAGACCAGCATCCGTGGTTTCAGGAAGCGCGCAGCTCCCGCGACAGTCCCCGTCGTGACTGGTACGTCTGGAGCGACACAGACCGCCGCTACCGCGGCGTGGGGATCATCTTTAAAGACAGCGAGCTTTCCAACTGGGCGTGGGACCCCATATCAAAATCATATTACTGGCATCGATTTTTCAGCCACCAGCCCGACCTGAACTACGACAATCCCGCCGTCCTCGAGGAGGTTTGGAAGGTCATGCAGTTTTGGTCAGACTTGGGCGTGGACGGATTCCGAGTGGACGCCGTTCCTTACCTGGTTGAGCGCGAAGGCACGTCCTGCGAGAACCTGGCGGAGACGCATGAGGTGGTGAAATCCCTTCGGCGGCGGCTCAATGAGAAATACCCGCAGAGCTTTCTACTGGCCGAGGCCAACCAGAGTCCGGCAGACGTGCGTCCTTACTTTGGCAGCGGCGACGAATTTCATATGGCTTTTCATTTTCCCCTGATGCCGCGCATGTTCATGGCTGTGAAGCTGGAAGATCGTAAACCGATTGTCGACATCCTCCAGCAGACCCCTGACATCCCGGAGAGTTGCCAGTGGGGGATTTTTCTCCGCAATCACGACGAGCTGACTCTCTCGATGGTGAGCGACGAGGAACGAGATTACATGTACGACGTTTACGCCCTCGACGCGGGCGCCCGCCTGTATCTGGGTATCCGGCGTCGCCTCGCCCCTCTGATGGAGAACGATCGGCGGCGGCTCGAGCTGATGAACGGCATGCTGATGTCTTTGCCGGGAAGCCCCATTGTCTATTACGGCGATGAGATCGGAATGGGGGACAACATCTACCTCGGCGACCGAAACGGGGTTCGGACTCCGATGCAGTGGAGTGGCGGACGGAATGCCGGGTTCTCAACCGTGGACCCTGAGCGCCTGTTCCTCCCCGTCTTATCCAATGCGGTCTACGGCTATCAGGCGGTGAATGTGGACGCTCAGCGCCGCAGTGAGAATTCGCTGCTGGCTTGGATGAAACGGTTGATTCGCGTGCGCCGGTCGAGCCGGGTCTTCAGCCGGGGGCGCCTCTTCTTTCTGCAGCCGCGAAATCATCGCGTATTTGCATACATCCGCGAATTGGAAAAAGAGAGGGTGCTTGTGGTGAACAACCTTTCGCGGTCTGCACAGGTCGTGGAATTGGATTTGCGTCCATTCGAAGGGAATATTCCCATCGAGATGTTCGGTGAAAACCCTTTCCCACGCATTGGCCAGCTTCCCTACTTGCTGACTCTGGCCCCTTATAGCTTCTACTGGTTTCGATTGCGCCGCCTCTGACGCCGGCGTATTCGCTAGACGGAACTGAGGTCCGAACGGAAACTGCCCTTGACCGAAGACTCGCTCCTTTCAGATGAGTTTATCCGCCAGCTAACGGCCGTAAGCGAGGTGGACATCGTGGTGGGTCTCCCCACCCTCAACGATAGCGACACAGTCCAGCGCGTGGTCACGGCCATTCTGGTTGGGCTTGCCAAATACTGTCCACGGGAGCGAAGCGTCTTGATTAATCCCGACGGTGGCTCGAAAGACGGGAGCGCGGAAGCGGTGCAAGCTGCTTCGATGCCGGACTTTCGGGCCGTTCTCGTCCCTAATCCCCTGCGGACGATGCACGTTGTCAGCACACGCTATCCCGGCGTCCAGGGAGAAAGCGAAGCCTTGACGATGCTCTTTGCGGCTGCGGATCTCTTGGGTGCCAAGGCCTGTGTGCTGATTTCGCCGGACCTGGAAAGCGTAACTCCAGAGTGGATTGATGCTTTGGTCCGGCCGGTTCTGAAGAATGGCTTCGACTTTGTCGCCCCGGTCTACCAGCGTCGCCGCTTCGATGGAATGCTCGTGAAAAATCTGCTTCACCCCTTGATTCAAACCCTATACGGTCACCAGGTTGAGGAGCCGGTGGGAAGGGAAATGGCATTTTCCGGGAAACTCGCGGCGTACTTCCTCGGCGATGAGTCGCGGCGGGAAAATTTCCCCGGTTTGGGGGCCCACGTCTGGATGACCACTGCCGCCATGGCGGCGGGATACCGCCTCTGCCAGTCCTTTCTTGGACCGCGCGTCACGGCGTCAAGGCGCTCCGGTCTTGACCTCAACACCACCATTCAGGAAGTGGCGGGCACTTTGTTTCGCTGCATGGAGATCCATCAGTCCTACTGGATCTCCCGGGACGGGTGCGAAGAGGTCCCCACCTTCGGTTTCCAGCCCGTCCTGGACCTCGATGCCGCGCGAATCGACAGAAAGCGGATGTTCCAGATGTTCGGAAGGGGCGTCAATGAGCTGGGATCGGTGCTGGAGAAAATCGTTTCACCCGAAACCCTTCGGGCGATCACGGAGATCTCGAAGCAGGAGGAGAAGCATTTTCTTTTCCCGGATGATCTCTGGGTGAAAACAGTCTTTGAATTTGCCGCTTCTTACCACCACTCCGTCATCAATCGCGATCACCTGCTGCAGGCTCTGACTCCCCTCTACCGAGGGAGGGTCTGTTCCTTCATTCTGGAAAATGCCCGCGCTGGAAACGAGGACGTCGACCGCAAGCTGGAATCGCTTCGCCAGCAATATCAGCAGCAGAAGCCTTACTTGATCGAAAGGTGGAATCGGCAAGCGTGAGGTGAGCTATGAGGGAATTGGTCATCACAAGCCTTCGTGGGGCGCTAACCAGCGTCTCCGACTTACTGGCGCGAGCGCTGCCTCGGTTGCTCGCCGGCGCCATCATTGTTTTGGCCGGATGGGTGATCGCCCGAATTGTGGAAGCCATCCTCCGGCGCCTGCTGGTGCTGGCGCGTTTCAATCGGCTTTTCGAAAGGAAAGGCCTCAGTCGGGCGCTTTCCAGTGCGGCGCTTCCTTCGGCGGCCGAGATGATCGCCCGAATCATCTTCTGGCTGCTCTGGGTGAGCTTCATCCTGGTCGGAGTCAACGCCTTGGGAATAGTGGCTCTGCAACAAGAGGTCTCTGACTTCGTATCCCTGTTGCCGCAGTTCATCGTGGCCCTGCTCATTATCTTTTTCGGATTTCTCATTGCGAACTTTCTTTCGCGCGCCGCCCTGCTGGCCGCGGTCAACGCAAACTCGCCCTCGCCTCGACTTGTCGGCAGCTTCGTCCGGTTCATGGTGTTGCTCCTGTTCGTGAGCATGGGGCTGGAGCGGATTAGGCTAGGCCGGGGTGTAGTGCTGGTAGCCTTCGCGGTATCATTCGGAGCGATCATGCTGGGGCTCGCCATCGCTTTCGGGCTGGGCGGCCGCCACGTCGCTCGGCGTATTCTGGAGCGGCGGTTTGCGGCCGACAACGGGGAAAGGAGAGAGGAAAAAGACGACGAGGGTTCACATCTCTGAACTTGAGTAGTTCACCGATTGCCGTATTCCGCAGATTTCTCTTGACAGCAGGTCGGAGCCGGTATATACATCCTGTGCCGGAGTTTTGTCAGAGCTTCCCAGCTCTTGAAGTCTGAACACTGTCCGTCTGTCGGGTGTCCGTAGTTGACTCTAAGCTAGCGCTTGTGGTGTATCTTGTCGCAGCCGGAAAGGGACTCGCGGGAGCGAGTGTTTTTCTGGGCGTCAGGGCCCAACTGCATCGTTATTCTTGTGGAGCGTGATAGCGTCTGCAAGTCGAGGGGAGATACGGTCATGACGAAATTCGGACGAACTCTTTGGGGCTCGCTGTTGCTGGTTGCTCTCAGCACGATCCTATCGGCCGGCACCCTGCTCAGCCAGGTCGCCAGCGGCTCATTCACCGGTACCGTCACGGACGCCACTGGAGCCGTAATTCCTTCCGCTAAAGTCACCATTACGAATGAGGCCACCAATGTCTCGACGACGCAACCGGTCAACCGTGCGGGGTTGTATATCGTCCCCAATTTGCAGCCCGGGTTCTACAGCCTGAAGGCGGAGGCCACCGGGTTCAGCGCGATGGTGAATACGCATGTGGAGCTGACGGTGGGTTACACGCAGCGGATGGACTTCAAGCTCGCGGTCGGCGCCGTCTCGCAAGAGGTGACCGTCATGGGTGGAGCGCCACTGGTGGACACTGAGTCCAATCGCCTCAGTGAGCTCGTAACGGCCAGGCAAGTCGAGAACCTTCCTTTGAACGGCCGCAACGTTTTCCAACTGATTCAGTTGGCCCCCGGAGCCATTAACACCACCGCACTCATCACGGAGCCAGGCAATCGAGGATTCACGACAGTGGTGAACGGCGCCCGCGTCAACATGAACGGCTATCAGATCGACGGCATCTCAGACAAAGGTCTCAGCGGCGGCAGCAACACTCAGCCTTCGGTTGATTCGGTTCAGGAGTTTCGCGTGGACACGGAAGTGCTGTCGGCCGAATATGGCAGCACCATCGGCGCTCAAACGCAGGTTTCCACCAAGTCGGGTTCGAATCAATTCCATGGCGACGCTTTCGAGTTTGTGCGCAATGACAAGCTGGATGCGCGCAACTTCTTTGAAGGGGATCGCAATCCATTCCGGTTCAATCAATTTGGTGGCACCTTTGGTGGTCCAATTAAGAAAGACAAGTGGTTCTTCTTCGGCTCGTATGAAGGCGCACGCACGCGCATCTTCGTCCCGGAGCAAGAGTCGATCGAGTCACCCCAATTCCGGAGTTTGGTGGAGAGCGCCGCCCCAAATTCGGTGGCCGCCCTTCTTTACAAGAATTTCCCTGGACCGGCTCCCACCTCCAACATTCAGACGTTAAGCCAGTACGTCACGAATGTCAGCGGCTTCTGCGGGACCTTCGACGCGGCTTGCGTACAGTCGTACGGGCTTGACCCGAACAGCGGTCTGGGAGCGGCGCTGCTGGCCAACCCGGATCTGCCAACGTTTGGCTCCGTAAACGCCGCCGCTGAGGTCCAGACGTCCAATCAGTTCTATGACGGCAATCAGTTCAGCAGCCGGCTGGATTATAATGGCGACAAGAACAAGGTCTTTGGAAGCTACTTCTTTGACCGGTTTGCAGATCCCTTCTTCACTCCAGCCGCCAATGGCGGTTCTCCTGCAGCGTTGGTTGGTGTACGCGGCTTCACCAGCCCTACTCATAATGACTTTCCGCACCTCGCGTTGAACTGGACACTTACCATCAGTCCGACAGTTGTCAATGAAATGCGCGCCGGCTGGAACCGCCTCGTGACAGACATTGGCTCCAATAACTCCGGTGTTCCCGAGATTACGCTCGATCCTGGTGAAGTGGACTTCGGCAATTATGCCGGCTACCCCCAAATTTTCCACGAAGAAGTCTTCCAGTACGCAGATCTTGTCAGCGTCAGCCACGGGAGGCATCAACTCAAGTTTGGTGGCAGCATTCAGCGTAACTACGAGAACAGCGAGTTCAATGTGGGCCGTCCTTCGTACGAATTTTACGATAGCGTCTCGTTCGCCGCCGGTTTGGTGGAAGGTGAGGCGGCCGGTGTCAATCCGGGGGCGATCGATCCGGCGACCGGGTATTCCACCGGGCAGGCAGCCCTGGCGAGCAACATCCGAGCCTGGCGCAACTGGGAATACGGCGCGTTCGTTAACGACAACTTCAAGGTAAACTCACGACTTAGCCTCATCCTGGGTTTGCGTTATGACCTTTACACCCGACACACTGAGAAATACGGTCAGGTCACCCAGTTCATCCTGCCCAGCGGTGGAGACAATCTCACCGCTCGGCTGAACGCCATCAACTGTTACGTAAACACCTCGGGAAGTGTCGGGGATAACGGCCAGACCTGTAACGGTGGTTTCGAGAAGGCCCCAGGGGCCTTGGCTTCCGGAGACCACAACAATTTCGGCCCGCGGATCGGGTTTGCTTACGATGTTCGCGGCGACGGAAAGACGGCCCTGCGCGGCGGCTTCGGCGTGTCGTATCAGGGCGAAGTCTACAATCCGCTGTCGAATTCCCGTTGGGATCCGCCTTTCTATTCCTTCAACGTCGCGGGCTGTTCGACCGGCATCAACAATCCCGGCGCGGCCAATACGGACACGTGTATTTTCGGCCCCACCGACGGGTCGATGCCAACCTATACGGGGGCTCCATCCAATGTTGGCGCAGGTCCGGCGGGAGCAACCTCGAACGCCTTTGCCGGCAACATACAGGGCTGGAATCCATACAACGCCAATGGTGCATACCTGACCGGGCTTGTCCTGCCGAACTTTCGAGACCCCTATGTTTACGGATCTCAGTTGAGCTTGGAGCATCAGTTCGCAGGAAACTTTGTGCTAAAAACCTCTTGGGTGGGAACGTTTGCCCACAAACTCTACCGGGCGGAGAACATCAATCGGCAATACGACGGCCGCGATTCGCTGAGCGGATCGGGTCCGGGCCCCTGCGTACTCGTGAACTGCCTGTTTGGCCGGTTACGCACTTGGGAAAACTCCGTCAATTCCAATTACAACGCCTTGCAGGTTGTCTTGGAGAAGCGTTTGAGTCACAACCTCGAACTCCACAGCAACTACGTGTGGTCGCACTCGATGGACAGCCGTTCGACGTGGCATAGTGGCGCTACGACTTCCAATGGAGCAGCGGAGGGCTTCAGCATGGATCAGGCGCTGCCGGGACTCGATTATGGCCCTTCGATCTTCGACGTGCGGAACGCCTTCACGCTAAGCGCCTTGTATACACTGCCTTGGTTTAAGGACCAGCAGGGGTTTGCGGGACATGTGCTGGGTGGCTGGCGGACGAATGCCATCATTCAACTCCATAGCGGGTTCCCCTGGACTCCGTTTTGCAGCAACTCGTCCACAAGGACCAGTAAGTGTGACTGGAACCGTGACACAACCGCAAACGACCGCCCGAACGCGCCGGCCTTTGGTAATACGAATCCACACACCAGTAATGCAGCCTTTGAGGCGGACAACCCCAACGTGAATTTGGTTCCAGGTGACCTGTATTGTGGTGCCCTCGGCGCGACGAATCCTGGTTGCACGCCGCAAACAACCGCGGGCGCTCCCTTCGAAGGTAGCCTCGGGCGCAATACCTTCCGCGGACCGAGCTTCCACGAGGTTGACTTCTCGCTGTTCAAGGACATCAAGGTAGGTGAGCGGGCAACTTTTCAGTTCAGGGCGGAAGCCTTTAACATTTTCAACCGGACAAACCTGCAACAGCCGAGCGCAACCCTCTCGCAGTCCACTTCCAACTTCGGGCTCTCGCAAGCGGCGTATTTCCCGAGGCAAATTCAGTTCGGATTGAAGCTCATCTTCTAGCCTTCAGCCCGAGACCTTCGAGGCCGGGAACGGTTCCGGCCTCGTTTCTTGGGGCACGCCTGACGACAGGCGACGGGGCCACATTTGTTCCGGGCGTGCTGCGGAGCCCAAGCCGACTGAGTGTGCGCTACTTGTCAGCGAATTGTGCGGCGTACTGCTGGCAGAGCCGCTCGTTTGACTCACAAAGCTTGTGGTAGTAGCGCGAAGCTTCCGACGCATTACCGAGCCGCCGGTACTCGAGCGCCAGGTTCAGATTGGCCGCAGCAAACTGAGGATCAAGCTTCAGCGCTTCCTGATAGGCCTCGATAGCTTTGTCAGTCTCACCGAGTTCTGCGCGAGCGACGCCGAGGAAATTCAGACTGTTGGCGTCGCGATAGCCGAGCGCCGCGCCGCGTTCGAGTTCGCTCTTCGCTTCGGCATAGTCCCCCTTTCGCGCCAGGACCACACCATAGTCCGCATGCCCTTCAGCAAATCCCGGTTGTTCGTTCGCCACTTGCGCGAGTGCGGATTCAGCCTTATCGAGATCATTTTCGCGAAAGTAGACCTTGGCCAGCGCCAGCCGCGCCAGGAAATTGCGCGGGTTTAGGCCAAGCGCAATTTCGAGTGCGTTTGCGGCCTCGGAATCCTGCCCGATCTCGAAGTAAGCGCGGCCGAGACCCAGCGCCGCCTGATCGAAAAGCGGGTTGAGTTGGAGCGCGGCGCGGAATTTTCCGATTGCCTCACGCGGCTTACCCCACGCCAAGTCGTTCTCCCCCACCTCAAACGGCAGGATGTAGAGTCTTGGCTCTCGCCTGAGGAGATCACCAAGCAGTTGCGCGGCCTCGGCATACTTGCCGGCGCGTCTCAAATCATCTGCGTGCAAGATCTGGTTGAAGGTCCCGATCTCTTCTTTAGGGTCGGCGCCTCCGGAGGGCACATCGGCGTCCGTTGTACTTGCTTGATAGGCGACGTAGCCGAGCGACTTTAGTTTCTCGACCGTTGCGGGATCAAGCTGCGCCCTCTCTGTTCGATTAGCCCGGTTTTCAAACCTGCGCTCGACATCAACCAAGTCCGCGCGCAGCGACGCCGCCAGCGCCCGATGTTCACTGAACAAGTCGCTGACTTCCTGGGGATCGTGCTTGAGGTCGTAGACCTCAGGCGCGGGGGCGTCGATGTATTTGTATTGTTCAGTGATCACGGCGCGCAATTCGTGCCATCCGAAGGAATCACGGGCGTAGTAGGATTCTGCATAAAGAGGCTGAACTGAATTGGGCGAGGCTGAATGCGGCTCGATCGCTCTCGTCAAGGCCTTCCCCTGAAAACTTCTCGTCCCGGACGCCGGAATGCCTGCCGCCTGCGCGATGGTGGATGAAATGTCGATGGTGGAAACTGGCTCCTGCACAACAACGGCTCCGTCGTGCTTCCGGCCGGGCCATTTCACAATCAGCGGAACGCGAAGAGTCGCATTGTAGACAAAGAACCCGTGCTCGGCCTCGCCGTGTTCACCAAGGGATTCGCCGTGGTCGCTGGTAACAATCACCAGCGTCTGTTCATAGAGGCGCTTGGCGCGCAATGCACCGAGCACGCGACCCACCTGCGCGTCGTCGAATGATATGGCGGCGTCGTACGGCTGTCCGGCGTGCTGGCTCCGGTACGGCTCAGGAGAGTGGTAAGGACTGTGGGCATCGTACAGATGAAGCCAGATGAAGAACGGCCGCTCAGAATGCGCGTCCAGCCAGGCGATCATCCGGTCTGTCGTAAGATTGCCCGGGCGTGTCGCAAGCATCAAGTCATGCCCGCTCCTGCCGCCCAAATCCATCTGGTCATCGTAAAGATCGAAGCCGCGATTCAGCCCCCACACGGAATTCACCGCGTAAGCGCTGACGAACGCTGCCGTGGCGTATCCGTTTCGCTTCAGCATCTCGGCGAGCGTCGGAATGCCGGCCGGCAGTCCGGGCGAAGTGAAATCACGCACTCCGTTCCACATGGGATAAGTGCCGGTGAGAATCACAGCGTGCGAGGGCAGGGTGATGGGCACCACCGTGTAAGCGTTCGCGAATCGCACAGCTTCATGTGCCAGGCCGTCGACGGCGGGGGTCTTGGCGGCCGCGGAGCCGTAACAGCCGAGGTGGTCCGCGCGAACCGTGTCGAGTGTAATCAGCACCACAGAAGGAGGAGGTGCTTCGGCTACGGGTCTCGTTGGGTCTGTGGCACGAGCGGTGTTAAGGGGCGCGGACGGAATCAGCGTAAGGCCAATCCACACCACGTACTTAATTCGTCTATGGATTCGGCGGGCCATGCCTAGTTTCTCGCCGGCTGGATGCGCGCGAGAAGCTTGCGGATGGCCGGTGCCTGAGGATCGTCCGGCTTTATCTTCAGGTAAGTTTCAAGCTCCGTGGTTGCGGCGATTGAATCGTGCGCGCGCAGGTAGGCATTCGCGAGCTGCAAATGCGCCGCGGGCAATCCACCAGGGTCAAGTGTGCAAGCGCGCTTAAGGTCCGATTCCGCCCGGTCCAGGTCGCCAAGCTTCAGGTAAGTGGAGCCCAGGAAAAAATGACCCGTCGCTGAGTCTGGCGAGCGCTTCAACGCTTCTTCAAGGCGCGCAGCCGCCTCCGGATAGCGGCCTTCTTCGTAAAGTACATGGCCAAGGTTCACGTAGGACTCGCCATCGTTCGGATTAATCTGCAGCGCCTGAAGCAGCACCTGCTCCGCACGCGTGTGGTCGCCTTGGCGTTCGTAAATGGCGCCGAGGTTGTTAAGAGCCGGATAGAATCGCGCATCGATTCCAATCGCCCGCTGGTAGTGGCGCTTAGCGCCTTCGAAGTCGCCCTTTTCCTGGCTCGCGTTGCCTTTATCGAACTCACGCAAAGCGCGGGCGTCAAAGGCCGGCGCGAGCTTCCTGGCATCCACAGCCTGACTGGAAGGACTGCCCGATACGATGGGGCTGGGTGTTGCACCCTTCTCAGCCAGCGGCTCCAGCACGAGATTAACCTGCATTTTCGAATTGACCTGAATGTCCAACCTGACCGGTTGGCGGACGGGTTCGAAACCGTCGGGCTCCACAACCACCCAGTATTCGCCACCGGGAAGAGACCGAAAGGCGTACTGACCTTCCGCATCGGTGTAAACGTCTCCGGCGGGCACGTCACCCTCGGCCAGCAGATGCACCATGAGGTTTTGGGAATGTCCGCGAGAGTCCGTCACGCGTCCGTAGATCACTCCACTTTCCTGTTGCCCGAAGAGACCCGCACTCCAAGACAGCAGCACCACGGTCTGAACCAAAATGCAGGAACATACCCAGAAAGTCTGTGATCGTCGTTGTGTCACCGAGTGATCTCGTCGCATGGATCGACGTCCCGTCCCGCGGCCGGGCCGACAGCTTCCCTGCCTCGCCCGGAAGTTTGAATGCCTTGGCGAAGTTTACTGCAAGCGTTCGCATCCAGCAAGACGACGACCAGTCTCGATTATCGCGAACGCCAGACTGGAAACCCGAAAGGGCGGGGTTTCCAACCCCGCCCAAAAGGCTAGCGTTTGATGAATCGGGGATCTCGCGCCGTGAGCATGTTGCCGGTCTCAAACGCTCAGGGCGCGAGATCATCCGGTTTCTGGGCGTAGCAGCGGGGTTGGAAACACCGCCCTTTCGGGTTCTGTTACCGCTGCTTGGCTGCCTCAAATTCGCGCTGTGCGTCTGCGGTACGGCCGAGCGCCTCAAAGGCGCGGCCTAGGTTGTAATGCGCCTTGGCAAAACCCGGCTGAAGGTCGACGGCCCGCTGCAGGGCGGCAGCCGCATCCTGGGCGCGGTTCCCATAGAGGTAGACCTCGCCGAGGGCCTCGTAAGCGCGGGCGAAGTCCGGCTTGATCTGAACCGCACGCTCAAAAGCGCGGGCGGCCTCATCCGCGCGGCTCTTCTTCATGTAAGCCGCACCCAGATTATAGGCGGCCTCGAAATTGGTGGCGTCAAGCTCCAAGGCACGCTCAAAGGAAGCGATGGCCGCATCCCAATCGCCCGCCTCAGCCTGCGAAAGCCCCAAGTAATAAGTCGCCAGGGCGTACTTGGGCTCCTGCCGGACGGCAGCCTGAAACTTGGCCGCAGCCTGCGCGTAGTCCTTCATGCGAAAGTAGTCAAGTCCTTCGAGATACTGGATGGCGAGCAGGGTAGGCTCTGTCTTTGCGGCTTCCTGCAGCGCATCCAGCGACGCCTGGAACCGTCCATGTTGGCCGTCCTCGGTGGCCCGAGCCACCAGTTCGTAGACCGTGATGCGGTCCTTGGGATCGGCCAGCGCTTTGCCGCTCTGCTCCGCGAAGGTCCCCGACGACACTGCAACGTACCCGAGAGACCTGAGCCGATCGAGCAAAGCGGGATCGGTAAGCTCCGGAGCGACGGCGCGATTCGCGTTGACCGGCGTGAGGCGGCGCAAGTCATCATAGAGCTCGGTGTGAAGCTCCCGCCCCAGCGCCTGCCTCGTGGGATAAACATTCTTGAGTTCGTTGGGATCGATATGCGTTTCGTAAAGCTCCGGCCGCGGCGCTTCGATGTACTTTACGCCGCGCGTCTCGAGGCCGCGCAGCGGGCTCCAGCCAAAATGGAGCAAAGGCAGAAAACTTTCGGCGTAAAGAACCGAAGTCGATTCCGTGGTTTCGCCGAGCGCCAGGCTCAGCAGGCTACGGCCCTGGACGCTGGGAGGATTCGAAATCTTCAGCGTCTGAAGCACCGTGGGCATCACATCCACCAGCGAAACGCCCGCAGAAACCACCCGCGGAGCGGCGCCAGGAATGTGAATGAGCAGGGGCACGTGCAGCGTCGATTTATAAATGAAGAATCCGTGAGTGCGCTCGCCGTGCTCTCCGAGGCCCTCGCCATGGTCGCCCGCCAGCACAACAACGGAGTGTTCCCAAGCTCCGCTCGCCTTCAGTCCCTCCAAGAGTCTTCCGAGTTGAGCGTCAGCAAAGGCAATTTCGCCGTCATAAGGGCGACCGCGATAGCGCGTCGCGTAGGGTTCCGGCGGCATATAGGGGTCGTGCGGATCATAGAAATGCGTCCACAGGAAGAACGGTTTGCGCGATCCGTCGCCGCCCGGCCCGGCATGGTTGTGCAGCCAGTTCAGTACAAGATCCACGGTCTGGTCAGCCGGGCGCTTGGTGGAATCGAGCGCGCGCTCATCGAGCGGACTGAAGTTGAAATGGTCGTAATAGGTGTCGAAGCCCAGGTCGAGGCCGAAGCGAGAATCCAGAACCGGCGCGCTCACAAAGGCTGCGGTCTGGTAGCCGTTGTCATGCAACACGCGCGCCAAAGGCGTCGCATCAGGGGAGAGCTTGTTGTTGCTGAAATCGTGCACTCCATTTGACATGGGGTAGCTGCCGGTCATCAGCGCCGTATGCGAGGGCAAAGTTACGGGGACTGCCGTGAAGGCCTCCGTAAAGCGGGCGCTGATGCGCGCCAGGGCGTCGACGTTCGGTGTTTCGATCTGCGTGTCGCCGTAACACTGCAGATGGTCCGGCCGCAGCGTGTCGATGGTGATGAGGATGACGTCTGGCCGCGGTATCCGTGCGGTGCCGGGGGACTGCGCGGATAGGGCAGCCGCGAAACTGAGGACAAGCAAGACTTTTGGCCAGCCGCGAAGCTGTCCCAGAACAGTGCTCTTCCGTTGTCGTGGCGCTTGCTGCGGGGGCGCCGATCGATCGGACGTCGCCCCATCCATGCGCTGGGCGCACTCGCCAATCGGGTGTCGTAAAGCGACGCTAGAAGGTTTCCGTCGGTTATCGGGACGAGTTTTCATTTTTGGGGTGACTCAAGGTTAGCACGTGTGGCGCGCGGACTGGCAAGTATGCCTCCCCGCAAGACCCCGCAAGAGGTGCCACGAAACAGCCTCTTCTTCCTCCTGCTAGACTAACAAGGTGCCAGAACGCACTCGATTCGGAAACCTGATTTCAGCCACTTTTTTTCTCTTGCTGGCGGTAGCACAATCCTGCCCGGCGCAGACCGGCCGACCGTCGGAGCAGGACTACGCGGACCAGGTCCAGACCGCGCTTGACGCCGGACGGCTCTCCGCCGCCCAGGACCTGGCTCGAAGGGCAGTCGCAGACTTTCCACAATCTGCTCAAGCCTACCAACTCCTGGGAGTGGTTCTTTTCAAGAGCCGCCAGTCGGATGCCGCTCGCCAGGCTTTTCACCGTTCTTTGGAACTCGACCCAAAGCTGGCGGCGACCTATCTCGATCTCGGGTTGATTGAGCTGAGTGAGGATCGATACGCCGACGCAGTGGAACCGCTCGAGTCCTACCTGCGCCTCGACCCTGGCAACGCCGAGGCTCACCTGCTGCTGGGACGCGCCGATCACAACCTCAACCGGACCCTTCGGGCGATCCAAGAGTTCAAGCAAGCGCTCGAATTGTCCCCCAGGCTCCCTCTCGCTCACTATCATCTTGGGTATGCCTATCAGAGCCAAGGCGACTTGACGGCAGCCCTCGAGGAGTATCGTAAGGAGATCGAGATCAATCCGGACTTCTACGACTCGTATTGGCTTGCAGGCAACATTGAGCTGGAGCGCGGGCAGGCGTCGGCCGCAGCGCCCTTATTTCGCAAGGCAATCGAACTCAAGCCAGGCGGGCCGCAAGGTCACTACGGCCTCGCGCGCGTGTTACAGGTGGGGAATCGCTTGACAGAAGCGGAGTCAGAGCTGAAGATCGTCCTGCAAGAGACCCCCAACGATACCGAGGCACACTACACCCTGGCGCGCCTGTATCAGCAGATGGGCCGGAAGGAAGACGCCCAGCGCGAATACCGGGTGGTGGCGGCCCTCCACTCGAAAACCCAATAGTCGCCTCGAAAGAAAGCAAGGACGACAGCTCCAAATGCTTCGGATTCGGATAATGTCGGGCAGTCTGGCGATGCGGGCCGGTCTCGCGCTGCTGATCGGATGCGCCCTGTGGCTGCCTGTGAGTCTGGGAGTGCGCTCTCAATCCGGGGCGTTCGCTCGTTCGGAGCTCACAACCGGTTCAGGCCAGCATTCCGCACACCGGCCTGTCCCCACGCACCCGCAGGCTGGCTCCCCCGGCCTGGCAGACCAATTTGTGGACGTCGCCGGGCAGGCTGGCATCCATTTTACGCTCACCAGCGGCGGGCCGGAGAAGCGCTACATCATCGAGGCGAAGGGCGGCGGCGGAGTCGCATGGATCGATTACAACAACGACGGCTTCCCCGATCTCTTCTTCGTGAACGGTTCCACTTTTGAGCACTGGAGGCGCGGCGATTCTCCCCGCTCGCGCCTCTATCGCAATAACGGCGACGGCACCTTCACAGACGTCAGCGATCGTTCGGGCCTCGATCACACCGGGTGGGGCATGGGCGTGTGCGTGGGCGACTATGATAACGACGGCTTCGACGATCTTTACGTGACCTACTACCGCGGCAACGTGCTTTACCACAACAACGGCAATGGAACTTTCACGGACGTTACCGCCAAAGCGGGCGCGGCCGGACACGGCTGGTCAATGGGCTGCGCCTTCGGCGATTACGACCGCGACGGCTACCTCGATCTCTACATTGCCAACTATCTGGACGTCGACATCGACAAGCTGGGCGAACCTGGCAGCGCGCCCAACTGCACCTATCGCGGCGTCGCGACCTTTTGTGGTCCGCGCGGCCTGCCCGGCGGGCGTGACATCCTGCTGCATAACAATCGCAACGGCACCTTCAGCGACGTCACCGAACGCGCGGGCATCGACCCCGAACGCTACGCGGGACTGGGAGTGGTCTGGTGCGATTACAATCGCGACGGGCGTCCAGACATCTACGTGGGAAATGACTCCACCCCCAGCTCGCTTTATCGCAACAACGGTGACGGCACCTTCACCGACGTCGCCGTCGAAGCCGGGGTGGCCTACAGCGCCGACGGCCAGGAACAGGCCGGCATGGGCGTGGATTTCGCGGACTATGACAACGACGGCTGGGGCGACTTCGTCAAAGGCAACTTCTCCGACGACGTCAAGAACCTTTATCACAACAATCGCGACGGCACCTTTACGGACGTCACCTACCTCGCCGGACTGGGCGATGTGGGCTGGCTGTTCACCACCTTCGGCGCCAAGTTTCTCGATTACGACAACGACGGCTGGAAGGATATCTTCCTGGCCGACGGCCAGACCTCGCCGCAAATGGACCGGTACCCTTCCGGCATCACCTACGCCGAGCGCAACCTGCTCTTTCACAACCGGGGCGACGGGAAATTCGACGAAGTCGGCTTGCGCTCAGGGCCCGGGCTGGCGACCAAAAAGGTGAGCCGCGGCCTGGCCACCGCCGACTACGACAACGACGGCGACCTCGAGATCGCGGTGACGAATATGAACGATTCGCCGGACCTGATCCGTCACCAGAGCCGCAACCGCAATCATTCTGTGCTGATCAAGCTTGCCGGCACGCGCAGCAACCGCGACGGCATCGGCGCCGAGGTGAAGGTGGTTACGGGCCCCCTGACGCAATACGATACTGTTCGCAGCGGCGGCAGTTATCTTTCCTCCAGCGATCTGCGCCTGCACTTTGGATTGGGTTCCGCCACCAAGGTGGACCGGTTGGAAGTGCGCTGGCCCTCGCCGCCGGGTCAGGAAACTCTCGGCGGAAAGAATTCCGGCCCGGTTCAAACTCTGCTGGATCTTCCTGCCGATCGCCTGCTGGTGATCAAGGAAGGCGAAGATTTGGTCGAACAGAGGCCGCTGCGCCGGCGTTGACGCGGTCTCGACGAAATGTCATGGGGCGGCAGCCACCGAATTCGATGCTAGCACGACTCTCGCCTTCGGGACGGAGAAGACCGAGACGCTCCCACGAACGAGATCTCTCGCAGTGGAATGGTTCAATTCCTCGAATGGCGTTACGGTCATGGGACATTCTATTTCGCAGGATCATCTGCCCAAGCGTTACTCCGATATTCGGCGGAGACGCTGTACTCTACCTTGTGGATGTACAAGGACACGCAAGACAAGAATTGCCTCCGGTGTGAGACGGTGGGCCGGATCGGAATGCCTTTCAATGGGAGGAACCAATGGCTAATTTGACGCGAAGAGGATTTGTACGCTCGCTTGCGGCACTCGCCGCCGCAAGGTCGTTGTCGGCTCGACAGGGCGGCAGTATGTCGCTCCCGGAAAGCCGTTCGGGGCATGTCTCGATCAAGATCACCGATCTTAAGTGTGCCATCATCGGGCAGAGCCCGGTGGTTCGAGTGCTTACCGACCAGGGTGTTTCCGGGTATGGCGAGGCTGAATCCGTCAAGAATTATCTCAAGCCGATGGTGCTGTTTTATAAGCAGTACCTTCTGGGCGAGGACCCGACGGATGTCCAGCGCGTGATGCTCAAGATCCGCCGCATGGGCGCCTTCAAACCTTGGGGTGCGGCCGTAAGCGCCATCGAGATCGCTCTGTGGGACATCGCCGGTCAGGTGGCCGGTGTGCCGGTTTATAAGCTTCTGGGAGGAAAGGTTCGCGACCGCGTTCGTGCCTACGATGGAGCCGTGCGTTTCCCCATGCACGGCCAAACGCCCGCTGATTATGCCGAGAACACGCAGAAGATCAAGGAGTCCAAGGAAGGCTTCACCTTGATCAAACAGGCGGTGGGGTTCCACAATCCGGCGATGATCAAAGCCGTGCCCGACGGCTGGTACGATTCTCCGGGGCGGTCGGGACCCGGGCACCCGGATCGAGGTCTGCTGACTGAGCGCGGAATGGAACAGATCATCGCCTGCGCCGAAGCCATGAAGAAAGTGCTGGGCGATGAAGTGGGCCTGGCCCTTGATTGCGGACCCGGCTGGACCCTCAAAGACGCTGTCACCTTTGCGCGCGCCATGGAGCCACTCCACCTGGCCTGGATTGAAGACACGCTCACCGGCGACTACTCGACTTATCCGAACGCTCAGTTGTTCAAGGAACTTACGCAGGCGACTTCCACTCGCATTCATACGGGAGAAGAGATCTATCTTCGGGAAAACTTCAAGGACCTGATCGAAAATCAGGCGGTGAATGTGATCGGGCCCGACCCGGAAGATGTGGGCGGAATTGCGGAGTTGAAGTGGATTGCGGAATACGCCGATCTGCACGGCATCCTCGTGGCTCCCCACGGGGTTTTCGACGGGCTCATTGGGCTCGCCGCGCATGTGCACATGGCCGCCGCCCTGCCCCAAAACTATATCGCCTTCGAGTATCCGATCGGCCAGCCGGAATGGTGGAACGACATTGTCGAGGGCCTGCCCGATCCGATCATGAAAAAAGGCTTCATCGACGTTTGGGATGCGCCGGGTCTGGGTGTCAGATTCAATGTCGAAAAGGCTAAAGCGCGGCTGCGCGACGAGGATCGTGACTTTTTTGACTGAGCCACATATTTGTAGTTTGTCGAATCGCCGCTTGGAGCGTGTAGGGGCCGAAGCGGCGCGACGAGAGCGTCCGTTCAACCAGCGCCGATCCTTCGTTCCTGGAGGCGCTCGCTCCATCTGGCGCCTCAGGGAATGCGGGTTGCCTTCGCCCACGTCACAGAGGCCTGTGATGGAGATCACAACACAGCCCGATATTCATCAGCGAATAATCAACTGAGGGTTGTGTTCTCCGCCGCATATTACGACGAGAGAGACACGCCCATTGAACCGATCAGAATCAAGGAGGTAACGATGGGAACAAAAGCTGTAGCTGCGATGACGACACTGGAGGTAAAGCCACTCCAGCAGCCACCTTTAGTCTGGGCTGCGGGCACGGTGCACCAGATACTGGTCCAGCCGGGTGAGTACTTCTACATATTCGCCCTGAAGAGCGCCACAGACACCGTATTTTTGCGCATTGCCGATCCACACACGGGCGCGCCCATTGCCGGGGTGACGAGCGACAACCCGGTTTTTGACCTGCTCAAGGTAGCGTATCTTCAGAAGCTGACTGTGCAGGTGGGTTATCGCGACTTTGGTCCGGACCCGCAAGCCGGAATCAACAAACTGTGCATCGATCGCGTCAGCCTAACACAGTAAGAAGGAAGCCCAAAAATCTGGGATAGCCTTGATAGCCTTGTTGAGGCTTGCAGAACGTAGTGACGCCACTACTGTAGCGGCGGTCTGTGACCGCCGTTGTGCCGGGTGTGACCGCGGTTCGGCCGGTGTGTGACCGCGGTTCGGCCGGTCTGTGACCGCCGTTGTGCCGGGTGTGACCGCGGTTCGGCCGGTGTGTGACCGCGGTTCGGCCGGTGTGTGACCGCGGTTCGGCCGGTCTGTGACCGCCGTTCGGCCGGTCTGTGACCGCCGTTGTGCCGAGTGTGACCGCGGTTCGGCCGGTCTGTGACCGCCGTTGTGCCGGGTGTGACGACCGTTCGGTCTGTGACCGCCGTTCGGCCGGTCTGTGACCGCCGTTGTGCCGAGGTGTGGCCGCGGTTCGGCCGGTCCGCGACCGTCGTCTGTTCGGCGCTCATAGAGCGCCGCTACAGGGATTGTCGTGACTCGCGTCCGATCGGGCAACACAACGATGGATAGAGGGTGAGTTATGGTGAACGAGAAGTCAATCTCTCTAAAAAATAGACATGTGGTGTTGCTCCTGCAAGGCGGAGGCGCTCTCGGCGCCTACCAGGTGGGAGCTTTTGAGGCACTTCACGAACTCTGTCGGCGAGAAAAGACCTCCGTGGATTGGGTGGGAGGAATCTCGATTGGGGCCGTGAACGCGGCGGTGATTGCCGCTCCGAAGTGCAAAGACCCGCTGAAGGAACTGGAAATGCTGTGGGGCGACCTCCTGAAGCGCCGCCTGCCGTTGGATTGGCAACAGATGTGGGCAGGCCTGCCGCCCCTGATTAAGAAGGGCTTCGGTTGGCTAGGAGAGCTCGGTCCTAAATACTTGGACTGGACTTGGACCGCGTTCAATCCGTTAGGGCAAATGAATTTCTTTACGTCACGCGTCCTGAACCCGCTGGAGAACCCTTGGACGGCCCAATGGTTCTCGCCCGAAGCTCCCCAAGACCTCGCCTTTTGCGACACCCGCCCGCTACGCCAGACTTTGGATAAACACGTGGATTGGGCAGCGATGAATCGACCCGGAGCCACGCGGCTGAGCCTCGGCGCGTCACGGGTGAGAGACGGCGAGGTCGTGTTTTTCAACTCCTTCAAATCTGATAACCCGGACTGGGGTCCCAAAACGATCACCGTTGACCACGTGATGGCAAGCGGCGCGCTGCCGCCGGGTTTTCCAGCCATTCAAGTCGAGGGCGAATGGTACTGGGATGGCGGCCTGTCAACAAACACGCCCATCGAGGCGCTCGAGCCGGACTTGACCGCCGATGATTCGAAGGACACCTTGGTCTTTCTGGTTGACCTCTGGGATCGCAAGGGTGCCATCCCGCGGTCGCTGGATGAAGTCATATGGCGGCAGAAGTCGATCCAGTACGGGTCGCGTCGGGACGCGGCGGCGGCCGTGGTGGATAGGCACGAGCTCAAGGTGGCTGCACGGCGAGTCCCTGAAAGAAGCCTGGAAGTCTGCCAGGTGATGCTCGAACGGCCTGCCGACGACCCTCATCCGCAGTTCTCGCTTGCTGATGCCGATTTCGCTCGAACAGAGTTCGACGAGCTGAAGGGCCTCGGTTATCGCGACATGCGGAAGGCAATCTTGCAGGCGACTCCGGTGCCCGGCGTCGGCGGCGAGTTTGCAAAATTGTACCGGCTGGGTACCTTCGGCAAACACGCGGCAACGGACGCCAAATATGCTGCGGCGCGCAGCCGCGAGGAACAGCGAAGGCGTGCCTGGAAGCGACGCCCGGCCGCGTGAGACCTAACCAGCTAACTTCGAAACGGACGCCGGTTGGCGCGGCCGTGGCCGCTGCATACTCGGGAGATGCAATTGACGCTCGATCTGCCCGAAGAGGTTTCCGCTATCTTAGCTTCCCGCGGCTTGCTTCCAGCTCGGATTCGGCCGCATGGAAAGCCATGCAGTTAGGTATACTCACTGGAGGAGCGTGGTGAACGTAAGGAGACCTGCATGAACGTGGTTTTGAATCCTGACCTGGAAACGCTCGTGAAGCAGAAGGTGACCAGCGGAGAGTTTCCGAACGCCGAGGCGGTGCTGGAGGAGGGCTTGCGTCTTCTGAAAGCACGAGATCGGACGCAAGCGCGCATCGAGAACTTGCTGGTTGAGGCTGAGGAGAGCGGACCCGCAATCGAAATGACCGCGCGGGAGTGGGACGAGATCCGCCGCGAAGTTCGCGAGGCCCACGAAAAACTAGGCGCCCGTTGAACCCTCGAGTGGTAAGGCGGCCCCGCGCCCGGCGGGACATCGTTGAGGTTGCCGTATTCATTGCCCAAGATAGCCTGGAAGCGTCTGATCGTTTTCTCGAAGCAGCCGAGTCAACCTTCCAGGCCCTCGCCAGAATGCCCCGAGTGGGCGCCTTGTGCCGCTTGCCCAGCCCCAAGTTCGCCGGTCTCCGCATGTGGCGGGTACGTGGCTTCGAGAACTACCTGATCTTCTATCGGCCTCGACCAGACGGCATCGAAGTACTGCGCGTGGTCCATGGCGCGCGCGACCTTGCCAGCCTCTTCGAGTAACGCCATTGTGCTCCTCGCCCTTTGTCCAGGCTTGTGCGGTTCAGCGTTTTGAGGAAGGCGGCTGACGCGGGTGGCGCATACGTCGCGTGCATCTCGCGATGTATCCGCCCGGGGCAGGCTGGCGCATAGCACAGCTATGCGACGTGTCCATGCGCTCGCGTCCGAATCGCGAGAAAGCCGCTGTGCGTCGCCCTATTCCGACCTCGATGGTATAACTCACCATCCAAAGTTCAAGCTGCTGCAGGCGCGTCTTCCAGCGGCCCTTGAACTCTTTCATCCACTCCCGGCTTTGTGCCGTGTCGGGCACGTCCACCACCAGCCGCACCAGATCGTCGCGGTACACAACTCCGCCTTGACGCCAGTGGCCCTCCAACTTTTGCGTTTCGTAGCTGGCGGCGCCGAAGTGGTCGACGATCTCCAAGACCGCTTCCGCAAGCCACGCGGCAGGCACATCCCGCCCGTCATTGAACTGGAGTGGGAGCAGCACCTCGAATCGCCGCCACTTGCTGCTCATAGGTTGTCTTGCCCTCGACGGTAAACGGGATATTCTGGTCGGCGAGCGCTTCCAACGCAGCCTCGGGCACCAAGTGCTCTCCTGATACGAGGACCCGACCGGAGAAGCGCCCAAGCAGAAAAGCCAGAGCCCTCTTCTCGGTTTCGCGATCCGCGAAGGTTATCGTCACCATGATTCCTCACTTGTATGGCGATTATATCACTCCGACGTTTCCTTGGCGGTGTTCCCTCGTGTTCTCGCGTGTTCTCGCGTGTTCTCGATCAAAGGAACCCCGTTGCCACCCGCGAAGTGCGGCGGCCGCCGTCGCTTCAGGCTTGGGGGCCAGTTCTTATCGTCCACATAACCGGCAGACGATCGCCGGAGTAAACCCACCGGTAGTGGTGCAGTTTGACGCAGGCGCCGCCCTTGTGGCCGCCCAAATGGCAGAACAGATCTGAAATGGGCGGCCACAAGGGCCGCCCCTACGTCAAAGCTGCACCCCGACGAGCCCACCGAGCCCAAACGCGAAAGTGAGCAATTTCTGCACACAGGGCGACCGCTGTGACCCTCCCGGCCACTTATTCACAGGCTAACCTCAAGTAAATACAGGCACAAAATATTCCTCCTGCTTGTCCCGCCAGTACCCACTGTCCCACTTTCACCTGCTACCGTCGGTGGTTGGTAGTCGGTTGTCGGTCGTTGGTGGGTCGGTGCCGGTGCTCGGCAGTTCTCGCAATCTGAAGCGGGAACTAACCTGA
>DATJYK010000079.1:0-41118 GCA_035578005.1 Terriglobia bacterium | reverse complement strand
ATCCTTACCCCAGCGTGCGTTTCGCCGTTACGCATCCGAGGTAAGAGCCGTATGAGGTAATTCTTCAAGTACGGATCCGTGCGGGGGGCGTTGGGTAACCAGCGTCCCTACCGCGACCGAACCTAAAACGAACCCAAGCTCGATCCAACATGAGCTGCACAACTCCTTTGAAATCAGCAAGTGCCTTTTGAGGTCGCCGATGAGCAAAACTAAGGAGAGGGCCAGTTGAAAAGGCGCACGGTACCGCTCTCCTCAGCTCGCCAGGCGCTGGTACGGAGCTGCCGGCTTTCGTCCTAAGGTAAGCGTTCGAAGGGTGGCACCCGCCGGTTTTGAACATATCTAGCCTAGGCATATTGGACCGAAGCCAGCGGGGTGCCCGTGCTATACTCAGCCCGTCAGCCCGAATCGGCGCTGGCCGGTATGGGTGTGCTATACAGCATGTTGGTTACGGTGGTGGCGCTGCTCGCGGCTCCGTATTACCTCATTCGCGACCGGTTCCGGGGCGCACCACCTGGCTACTGGCTGGACCGTCTCGGGCGCCTGCCGAGTTCACTCAGAGGTCCAAGGGAGAATGGAGTGATTTGGGTGCACGCGGTCTCGGTGGGCGAGACGCTAGCCGTCGCTGGACTCGTCGGCGAGATCATGCGCCGCTTTCCGAGCCAACCTATTTGCCTGAGTCACGTCACGCCGACCGGCCGCGCGGTTGGTGAAGGGCGCATCCCCGGAGTCGCAGGACGTTTCTATCTTCCTTTGGATTGGAAGTGGGCTGCCCGGCGCGTGTTTGACAGGTTGCAGCCGCGGCTGCTGATTATTGCCGAAACGGAGATATGGCCGAACTTGCTGGCCGTGGCCAGCGAACGAGGCACCCTCGTGGCGCTAGTGAACGCCCGGCTTTCGGACCGTTCACTCGCCGGCTACCGGCGCTTCAGGTTCCTGTTCCGCGACGCGCTCGCGGCTATCGATGTGGTGTTCGCTCAAACGGAGAGAGACGCTGATCGCTTCCGCCAATTGGGCGTGCCTCCGGAAAAGGTCTGCGTGGCCAGCAACCTGAAGTTCGACGCCCAACCGCCCCAGCTTGGCGAATTTCCTCGCCTTGCCCGCCGCGCGCTCGAAGAGGCCGGACGCGGCCCGGTGCTGGTGGCGGGTAGCACGATGGCTGGCGAAGAACCGCTGGTGCTGCGAGCCTGGGACAGAATTCGCGAACGCTTCCCAAGTGCGATGTTGATCCTCGCGCCGCGTCACCCGCAGCGTTTCGATGAAGTGACGCGGTTGCTGCGCAGCCGCGGCTGCCGCTTCGTGCGGCGCAGCGAGCTTGACCCGCTGAATCCCGGCGTGCGTTTTGCCGAGGCTGAGGTCGTGCTGCTTGATACCGTGGGAGAATTGGCGGGCGTGTTCGAGCTTGCCGACGCCGCCTTCGTGGGCGGGTCGCTGGTGCCGACCGGAGGACACAATGTGCTAGAGCCCGCATTCTGGGCCAAGCCGGTGCTGTTCGGTGTGCACATGCACCACTTCCGTGACATCGCTGAGCAGTTCCTGGCGGAAGGGGCTGCCTTCCAGGTGAAGGATGCCGACGACCTCGCCAACCGTACGTCGGAGTTGTTCGCTGATGCCCGCTTCCGCGAGGAAATGGGCAACCGGGCGAAGCGGCTGCTGGAGAACGGATCGGGTGCGACGAAGCGGATTGCCGGACAGCTCGCCGGCTGGCTAGGAGAGGAGCCGACTTTGCAGATTGCTGCTGTCGAGGGCCACGCTTCGTGAGTGCTGCTCTCGGCCCCCTGGGCCGTCTTTACGGCATAAGCGTTACCGCGCGCGCCGCCGCCTACCGTCGCGGCTGGCTGCGCCAGCGCAGGCTTCCCCGGCCCGTGGTTTCGGTCGGCAACCTTACGGCGGGTGGAACCGGCAAGACTCCTCTGGTGCGCTTGACGGTTGACCGCTTGATTCAGCGTGGCCGGCGGCCGGCTGTTCTGATCCGCGGCTACAGACGTCAGCGGGGACCCGACGCTATTGTGATCCCGCCGAAGCCCGGCCGCGCGCCGGAGCCGCGCGAGGTGGGTGACGAAGCGGCGTGGCTGGCGCGCATGTTTCCCGATGTGCCCATCGGAGTGAGCGCCCACCGTTTTCCCACCGGTGAGCTTATCGCGGCGAATTACCCGTTGGACGTCTTTGTACTCGATGATGGATTTCAGCACCTGGCCTTGGCTCGCGACCTCGATGTGGTGGCGATTGACGCTACGCGAGAGACTTCTGATGGGCAGCTTCTTCCGGCCGGGCTGCAGCGGGAGCCCTGCGCGGCGCTGGCTCGCGCCGGACTCATTGTGATCACGCGAACTGAGCTGGCTGACCCGGCCGCGCTCGAGGCGAAAGTGCGAAAGGTCAATTCGAGTGTACCTATCGTCCGCGCTCGAACGCGGCTCGATCACTTGACGGTGACAGGAGGCGCAACCGTGGCGGCCGACGAGTTCGTGGGTCAGCCGGTACACGCGTTCTGCGGCATCGGCAACCCGGACGCTTTCTTCCGCAACTTGCGCCTGTGGGGATTCGACGTGGTCCGCGAGAGTGTGTTTCCCGATCATCACGTCTATCGCAATCTCAACTTCGCGCGCAGCGGATCAGTGGCAGCGCTGGTGACAACCGAAAAGGACTTGATGAATCTTGCGGGATTGGATCTCTCCGGGCTTGGCGTGCCGGTCGTCGGTTGCGCCACCCGCTTCGAGCTTGAGGATGTGGCGGCTTTCGACGAGGTGCTGTTGGGCTGCTTGAGCTAACGAACTGCTCGAACATGTCTTGGTCGCAGGCTGAACGTTGCAATCTCCAGAGTCGCGGTCAAATTAAGCCAGATGGCCATTAACGCCGATAAACCACAGTTGTGGAAGACAGACACGCGCGCTTCCGTTGATCAGTTCAATCAGTGGTTCATGAGGTTCGCGCCGAAGACGTATCGCGACACACGCAAGAAAACGATTGAAAGGGTCGAGCAAGGGCTTACGCTTACTAAGGACCTCAGTACCATCACAAGGGATGTGATCAAGGCCAACCCCGGCATTCTGCCGACGCTACGCATGTCCACCTGCCCACCGCTCGCACGCGACCGGCTCATCGGCCTTGCCGATTCCACGAAGAACCTCGTCGGCTGTCTGGAGGAAGGAAAGCTTCCTCCACTGATGGAGCCAGCGGATCTAGACGCGCACCTCAAGAAAATCACCGGCATCCTTTCACAAATGCTGGACCTGGACATTTTCCCCTGGCTGCAAGACAAGCGTAAGCCCACTAAAAACGAGCGCTACCGTTCCTCAACCATCATCGCTGACCGGCTGTGTGGCGCCGTAGCCGAACCCATCGTGCGCAATGCCCAGGAGAAGCGCCAGCTCGTGCTCATCCAGAAATATCTTGAGGACCGAGGCTACAAGCTCAAGGCTCACCCCGCGGCGACGCCCCTCAATCAGATGGAGCCTGGCACGTTTTGCTTCCGCCTAAACGTCCTGGTAAAGCCTTCTACTGCTGGCTCCAACACCGTCAAGATTCCTATCGATGCAGTCATCCAGGCGAAGAAGGCGAAGCTGCCGCACCTGCCGATATTCATCGAAGCGAAGTCTGCAGGCGATTTCACCAACGTTAACAAGCGCCGCAAGGAAGAAGCCACCAAAATCAACCAGCTAAAAGCCACCTATGGCAATGGAGTCGTCTTTGTGCTTTTCCTCTGCGGCTACTTCGATGCTGCCTATCTTGGGTACGAGGCCGCTGAGGGCATAGACTGGATATGGGAGCATCGTACCCAGGACCTCGACCAGCTCGGGATCTGAAGATCATGGCGAACGTCGCACACCAAGCTATCGAGGGACGAAGGCAGGCGGAGCAGACCCGTCTCGACAGCCTTAAGTCCGCCGCCGAGCGCAACAAGTGGGGCCAGTTTGCAACACCGTTCGAGCTCGCCCTGAGTCTTGCGCGGTATGCACACGGAACACTAGGGGAGGACGCTATCAGATTTCTCGACCCGGCTATCGGCACCGGCTCGTTTTTCTCTGCTCTGTCGCAAACAGTTCCAGCAAACAGTGTCGAGGCCGCCGTCGGCATCGAGCTGGACCCGTTGTTTGCAGACACGGCCGAAAAGCTGTGGGACAACAGCGGGCTGCGTGTCATTCGCGGTGACTTCACCAAACTGAAGCCGCCCGCGCACCGATTCAACCTAGTGCTTACCAATCCACCCTATGTGCGCCATCATCACCTGGACGGAACGGAGAAAGACCGTCTGAAGGGCCGACTTGCTCAATCGTTACACATGGAAATCAGCGGGCTTGCCGGCCTGTACTGCTATTTTCTGTTGTTGTGCCACGACTGGTTGGAAGAGGAGGGGCTTGGCATCTGGCTTATACCCTCGGAATTCATGAATGTAAATTACGGCGCGACATTGCGTCGCTATCTCACCGAACGTGTGACGCTTCTGCATATTCACCGGTTCTGCCCGACGGACCTACAGTTCATGGATGCTCTCGTGTCCTCCGCGGTCGTCGTCTTCCGAAAGTCCCCTCCACCACCAGGCCATCGTGCGCGCTTCTCGTTTGCGGGACCGATCGAGCGCCCGCAGACCGATGCGCTTGTTCCCCTCATTACACTCCAGCATTCACGCAAATGGACGCAGTTCCCGGGACCCACGGGCATTGATAACACGAGTGAGCCTACACTCGGCGACCTCTTCGCCATCAAACGTGGCCTTGCGACCGGCTCCAATAGCTTCTTTATCCTGAATGACCAACAGATTGGTGAGTGGAAGATTCCGCGACAGTTTCTCAAGCCGATACTTCCTGGTCCTCGCTATGTGACTGGCAATGTCATCGACGCTCACCCCAACGGCGACCCCTCCGTGTCTCCGCGACTTTACCTGCTCGATTGTAGCGAACCGGAGGAAAGAATCAAAGATCGCTGGCCCCGCTTCTACGAATACCTGCAAAAAGGCAGAGACTGGGAGGTCGCCGCGTCCTATCTGGCCAGCCACCGAGTGCCGTGGTACTCGCAGGAACAACGTGCTCCAGCACCTTTTCTCTGTACGTACATGGGCCGCACACTGAACGGCAAGCACCCTTTTCGGTTTCTCTGGAACCGCTCGCAGGCCACCGCGCACAATGTGTACCTCATGCTCTACCCCAAAGGTCCTTTGCTCGCCGCGCTCAAAGGTCATCCCGAGCTGGAGGAGCGCGTGTTCAAGGCTCTGCAACGCATCACGCCGTCGCAATTTGTCTCGGAGGGCAGGGTCTACGGCGGGGGCCTGCACAAGGTGGAGCCGAAGGAACTCGCGCAGATTCCCGCGCGCGAAGTGCTCGACAGTATCGACGGACACGTACGCGTCGAGCGGCAGGAGAGGCTGTTTGCGTGAGCGGCCCTAGCAGGGTCTGGCTGGCGCATGCCTTTCCCTTCAGGCTGTGAGAATGTAGCCTGGCTCAAGAGGTACAATCGGGTCCGCGGTCGACCCCAGCAGTTCAGGGCACCCACCTGTCTCGGCCTCGCGGTCGTGCGTTGTGGGGTCGAGCAAACATTTTTTGAATCATTGCAGCCTATGGAGGGCAGAGAAACCGGCAAAACGAACCCAAGCTTCTCGACGCCGGTCGTTTTGAGGCCCGAAGGGCCGTACTAACAAAGCCCTGGCAACGCCCAGGGAAACCCAATGAACGTCAGGAAATGTCGCCCTGAAAGGGCGGGCTAGACCAGGTAGGGCCGATGACCCTGATTTCCTACGGAGTGAAGGTCAACAAGCCAGCGAAGATCATGGTGCGCGCCACCAACTGGGTTGGTGATGCCATCATCTCATTGCCGGCCATCGAGCTCTTGCGCAGCCGCTATCCTCAGGCGGAGATCGTCGTGGTGGCGAAGCCGTGGGTGGCTGAGCTCTACTCGAATCATCCCGCGGGTATTCGTTTGATTGTCTACGACCCGGGCGGTGAACACGAAGGACGCAGCGGCTTTGCGAAGCTCATCGAGAACTTGCGGCGGGAGCGGTTCGACGCCGCCGTTCTGTTTCAACACGCCTTTCACGCCGCCTGGATGGCGTGGAGGGCGCGTGTGCCGATTCGCATCGGTTATCGAACTCAGGGGCGCGGACTCCTGTTGACGGAAGCCGTACGGCTCCCATCGAGCGCTTATCTTGGACATCAGTCGTCGGAGTATCTGGAGCTGCTGTTTCTTTCAGGCCTCGTGGACGAGCGGCCGCCCTCGGCATACGAAGTTCACCTGGAGGCAACCAAAGCCGAAAAGCGCTGGGCCGCCGAGGCGCTGAAGGGACTGGGACTCGAGGGGCCGCGGTGCTTTGTGGGGCTCAACCCGGGAGCGGCTTTCGGGCCTGCGAAGCGCTGGCCGATGGAGCGCTTCGCAGAGTTGGGCGACCGGTTAGTGGGCGCCTTGGGGGCGGACGTGCTGGTGTTCGGCTCCAAGGATGAGCGGCCCCTGGCGGAGGCGGTGGCGCGCGCCATGCAACGCACGCCGCTGGTGCTCGCCGGCACCACGACGCTGCGCCAATGGATGGCGCTTACGGGGCTCTGCCGGCTGGTGGTGGCCAATGACTCGGGCGCCATGCACGTGACGGCTGCAATGGGAGTGCCTGTGGTCGCGATTTTCGGCTCCACGGATGCGCGCGCCACGGGTCCGCTGAGCCCCTGGGCCCGCGTGGTGCGACAGTCTGTAGAATGCAGCCCCTGCGGATTGCGAGAGTGCCCTATCGATTTCCGGTGTATGAACTCGGTTAGCGTTGATGACGTCCACCGTGCCTCTCTTGAGTTAGTGTCAGAATACGAGTCGGCTCGAGGACGCCGGGCCTGAACGGATTGGGAGGCGCTGCACGAAGGCTGTGCTCGCCGGCAGGCGTGTCGCGGACGCCGCTCTTACGGAAATCTGCATGAAGCTCAATGCCGCAGATCGCGCTCGCCTGGTGCGCATTGTCGGGTGCTTCAGGGGTGCAGCCATCGTCGTGTTAGGCGATCTGGTGGCGGACGAATTCGTCTACGGCCAGATTGCCCGCGTCTCGCGCGAGGCTCCCGTGCTGATTCTGAAGCAGCGCGAGAAACAAATCCTGCCGGGTGGCGGCGCGAACGCCGCTAACAATCTGGCCGATCTGGGTGTGCAGGTTACCCTGGTGGGCGCGGCCGGCGAGGATGAAGCTGGCGAGGCGCTGCTTCGCTACTTCGCAGAAAAGGGTGTGGAGACTGAACCGGTGCTTCGCCCAAAGGAGTACAGAACGCCCACCAAGTCGCGGGTCTTGGGCGCTATCGGGCACGGCCGGCCCCAGCAGATCGTGAGAGTTGACCGCGAGCCTGCGGCGCCGCTGCCGGCCGGTTTGCGTCGCCGATTGACACAGGCCGCGTCCACCGAGCTCGCGCGGAGCTCGGCCGTGTTGGTCTCGGATTACGGATACGGGGCCACGAGCGCCCGCGAGATTGACTGGCTCCAGCGACGCGGCGACGGGCGAGCGAAGCAATGCCCCCCGATCACGCTGGACTCGCGGTATGATCTCCGAAGCTATGCGGGCGTGACCGCTGCCACTCCCAACGAGCAGGAGATTGAGCAGGCGTTTGGAGCGGAGATCGGTGACAGGATTGAGGCGCTCAACCGCCTGGCCGGTCAGGTGCTCAAGCGGCAGCGGTTTCAAGCTTTGCTGGTGACGCGTGGGCGCGAGGGGATGATGCTTTACGAGCCGGGCCGCGCGCCAGAGGCCCTCAGCATCTTTGGCTCCGATCAAGTCGCGGACGTCACCGGCGCCGGCGACACTGTGATTGCGGTCTTCACCGCAGCGCTCGCGGTGGGCGCCGGCTTCCTGGATGCCGCGCGGCTCGCGAACTGCGCAGGCGGTCTGGTGGTAATGAAGAGCGGCACGGCTACGGTGACTGCTTCCGAACTGGCGGAGGCGATTCGAAACGCGTGAGTGCGATGGGCAGTCCGAGCAGCAGAGGTTACGGCCATGTGATTCCACGCTCTGAGGTGCGCGCACTGGGCGAGACCTTGCGGGCGGCAGGCCACGAAATCGCTTTTGCGAACGGCTGCTTTGATGTGCTGCACGTGGGTCACACACGTTACCTCGAAGCGGCGCGAGCCGAGGGGGACGTGCTGGTTGTGGGTGTCAACGGCGATGAGGCTGTCCGCGCCCTCAAAGGTCAGCACCGGCCGCTGCTGCCGGCAGACGCTCGAGCGGAACTCGTCGCCGCCCTGGCGGCAGTGGATTACGTCGTGATCTTTGACGAACTGACCGCCGAGGGCGTGCTTACTGATCTCAGACCCGACGTGCACTGCAAAGGAACCGACTACACTGAGGACAATGTGCCCGAGCGCGAGGTGGTTCGGAAATTGGGAGGAGTGGTGCGAATCGTGGGCGACGCGAAGGATCACTCCACGCGCGCGCTATTCGCAGGAATCGCCGGGCGCCCGCATTCCTGAACAGAGGAAGCGACAAGCGCAAAGGCTCACGGAGTGCGGCATCAGACCACGCAGTCGGTCCGAAGGAAGGCTTCATGAAGGGTGAAGCAAGGTGGGATTGTTTCGCATTCTTGTAATTCGCCTGAGTTCGATTGGTGATATCGTTCATACCCTTCCTGCAGTGGCCGCTTTGGCTGAGAGCCTTCCCGAGGCAGAGATTGCCTGGGCGGTGGAGAGGCGTTACGCAGAACTGCTGGAAGGTAATCCGCACGTGCCAAGGGTGGTCCCGCTTGACACCCTTGGTTGGCGAAAACGCTGGACGTCGGCGGGCACTCCGCGCGAGATCGCGGGCGAGTTGGGTGAGCTGCGTGGCTTTCGCGCGGACCTTGCCATCGATTTCCAGGGACTTATAAAGTCTGCAGTGCTTGCGAGGTTGAGTGGAGCGCCGAGACGCGTGGGCTTCGGGGGCCAGTGGCTGCGCGAGTCTTTGGCCCGCGCTTTCTACACCGAAAGTGTGGAGGCGCGCGGCCGGTGTCATGTTGTGGAAGAGAATCTGGCTCTGGTCGAGCGCGTGGGCGCGCGGCCGGTCGCCCGGCAGCATTGGCGTTTTCCATTGCCGGTGTCGGATGAGGCTGCGGGACGGGTGAAGGAGCGTCTGGCACGTCTCGGAATCGAGAGGTTTCTGGTGATCAATCCGGGCGGCGGATGGATGAGCAAGCGTTGGGCCCCGGAAAGATACGCTGAGTTGATCGGCGAACTGGAACATCAGGCAAGATACACGCCGCTGGTTACCGGTTCGCCTGCGGAAGAGCCCACCATTCGCGAGATTCTTGAGCGGGCACAGGCGCGGCGAGCCCAGTATTATCCCTCGACCGTCTCTGAGTACATCGCTTTGATTCGCCGGGCGAGCCTGTTTGTTGGCGGGGACACGGGTCCCTTGCATCTGGCCGTCGCCGTGGGGACGCCAATCGTGGCTATTTACGGGCCGACGAATCCCGCGCGCAATGGACCTTTTGCACCTGGTGACATCGCCATTTGGAATCAGAAGGCCGAAGGCCGGAAGACAGGTTCAGAAGCGCCATTGCAGACACATTGGCACAACAAAGAAGGGAAGAATTCAGCGTTTATCAGTGACGTGTCCGTGGACGCCGTACGGGCGGCGATCGAGCAAAGGCTGGCGGCTGCGGATGGGGCATAAAGCCGGAGCGTACGGTGCTTGGGCGGCGCGCTGGCGGGTGCCGCTTGGGTTTGGTTTGAGCCTGGCGTATTTACTGCTTGCCCAGCCCACAGTTCCGTTCCTTGCAGCAGGTGGCGCTGTAGCCTTCGGCGGGCTCCTCCTGCGGGGATGGGCCGCTGGCCATCTCGAAAAGGGCTCCAGCCTGGCGACTGCTGGACCCTATGCGCTCACGCGCAACCCGCTGTATCTCGGCAGTACTTTGATCGGCGCCGGTTTCGCGCTCGCCGGACGATCACTGCTAATGGTGGCTGCGTTCGCCTTGCTGCTGATTCTCATTTACGGTCCGGTTATACGCCGCGAGGAGCAATTCCTTCGTGACCGGTTCGGCGACGCTTACCGGCATTATGAAGCACGGGTACCGTTGTTTCTGCCGCGTTTGGTTCGAGAGCTGGCTTCGAATGAGAAGTTTCAGTGGTCGCGCTACAAGAAGAACCGTGAGTATGAGGCGGCGCTGGGCTATGCAGGTGGACTGCTGTTGCTGGTGCTGAAAATGATTTTTTGGCCCGGTTTCGCCCATAAGTAAAAACCGAAAAGGCTTCCCTGCAGAGTGCGAGAAGCGTCTAAACAATGGCGTCTATGAGTTTCGACAAGCGCGGACCTGCCATATTCTTGATGATCTCGACCGCGTCCATTCTGGCGTCTCGAGTGGGTCTGGCCGAGACGGCATCAGCGCCATTTGCGCCCGGGGAGAAGCTCACCTACTCCATAACGTGGTCGGCATTCGAGGCGGGTGAAGTGACGGCAACCTTGCAACGCACCGCGAATGATCCGCACGACGACTACGAGGCGGTCACCACAGCCCGCTCTCACGGATTCGTTTCGCTTTTGTACAACCTCAACGACGAGTTTCGGTCGCGGTTCAATCCCGACACTTCGTGTTCAGCCGGAATCTCAAAGCAAGTGGTGGAGGGCCGGCGCCACAAGCGGACTGAAATCACATTCGACAGCACCCGGAAGCTGGCGATTCTCGATGAGCACAATCTGGCCAAGCCCAGCGAGCCGCCCAAACACACCGAGGAAGCCATTCCAGCCTGCGTGCAGGACGTGGTTTCCGCGTTCTATTACCTTCGTAATGAGCCCATGCAAGTGGGCGATCACATCCACGTACCGATTAATGACGGCTCCAAGACGACGGAGGTGATTGTCGAAGTGCAGGCGCGCGAGGAAATCGATACGCCGCTCGGGCGTCGTGCTGCTTTTCGCGTGGAGCCTACCGTCTTTGGCAGCCTCTACAAGCGCAAAGGGCGAATGTTGATTTGGTTTAGTGACGACGCCCAGCGCTTGCCTCTGCGGATCAAAGCGATCATTTCGGTAGGTGCAATTACCGGAACGCTTCAATCTGTGACGAAGGCTCCTGCCACCGTCGGCCTCGCCTTAGGGCCTGCGAGTGCCCCTTGAGCCCGAAACGCCAGATTTGCCGAACCCGCAGTCAGGGCAACTTTCCTTCACTCCCGCGAAAAGTCCTCACCTCAAATGTGGACGGCATCATCTCTACGGTGATGGCGCCTTCAACATCTGTCTCCAGAGTGTGCACGCCTGCCTTTCGGGGCGCCGCGTCTACCACCGACCCGGTAGACATCAGGCCCGAACGACTGCCGGGCGCAACGATGACAAGCCTTGGTGACACACTTTGTAGCAAGCCTGAGCGTGCCGCCCATGCGAGGCCAGTCCGATCGGTTGTGAGCACCATGCTGGGAATTGCTGTGCTGGTTTCTGCGCGCTGCACGCTTTCTGGACTCATTCCAATGGCCACCGTAGCCGAGCCTCTCGGATTGGTGACTTGCATGACGAAGGGCTGTCCGGCAGGCTCTCCCCGATTCCACGCGCCGGCTACTGCCGGTTGCATCCGAAACTCCGTCGTGCCCAACCTGAGAATTTCCCCGGTTGCAACTTCACGAAGCTGGGTTCCGCGCTGGCGCGCCGCGCTAAAGATTGCCTGAAGCTCGCCTCCGGAATCTTCCGCCGCGAGGTTCCGAGCGTACCAGACCTCGTCCACGTGAAAGTTCTGAAGGAGCGCGACGAAGCCTTGAAGATTGCCGCCAGCGCTTGCAATCACGACGATGCTGATCCGCTTCACTCCGCGCGACCAGAGATAAGGGGAGACGATGTTTTCGCCGGCGTCCCAACGCTGGGCGCGAGCGAAGGCGGGCGGCCCGGCGCGGCCGGCTCCGCCTGCTCCCAACAACACCGTGGAGCGGTTTGGAAGGACCAGGAATATAGCCTCGCCGCGACCGCAGTCGAGGGCGGTGAGTTCCAAGGCGGCTGCCGGTAATCGGGGGCTGAAAGGCGCGGTCACCAGGAGGATGGCGAACACGGCGAAGCTCAGCGAGGATGCGGCTAGACCCTGCTGGTTGCGTCGCAAAGTCAAGGCCACCACAATCAAGGAGACGGCAAAACCCGCAGCCACCCACGCCGGCGGCGAGGGAACCCGATAGGACAGCCACGCAGGCAGATGAGGCAGCGAGGCAAGAGCAAAGAGCAGTCGCAGGACGGCTGCCACACCCTTCGCCGGCCACGCCGCCCAAGCGGGCAGGAAGACTGCCAGGATCACGGTAGGAATGGAGACGGCGAGAAGCACAGCCGTTACAGGCAACGCCAGAGCATTGAGGCCGACGCCTGCAAGCGCCACCCGATGGAACTCTTGCACCATCGGCAACAGAAGGCCGATCTGCAGCAAGGCGGAGAACAACACGACTTCTGCGAGCCAGAATCCTGCATACAACGGCCAAGTGACCAATCGCTGGGTCGCCTCTGGGTGAGCGTCAAGCAGCCTCGAATTCTGCCTCGCAGTCGAGATGAGGAGGCGCAGGTCGAGCCGGAACTGTGCCTGCCGCGGCAGCAGTGCTGTGTCCCGCTCGATGTTCGATAGTTCACGCAGCGAACTACGGTACGGTTCGATGGTCGCTCGGAGCAAAGGCGCCGCCAAGCCAACAATCAGCAGAGCGGCCGCAAAAGAAAGCTGAAAGCCCGACTCGAAGAGCCGCGCCGGCCGCGTGACGAGCAGGATGAGGGCCGCAACGCCAACGGCGTTCAGGGCCGTGTGATCTCGCCCCAGAAGCTCAGCCAGGACGAAGATCACCACCATAAGTGTGGCGCGCAGCGTAGGAGCGCGCTGCTCCACCACAAACGCATAGGCCAGCAGCATTGCGAGCAAGCACAGGTTGCGCGCGTTTCGCCGCAACCGGAGAAGGCGGCAGAGTGCCAGGATCAGCGCCGCAATCAGCCCTACGTGCAGGCCAGCGATCACAAGCAGGTGGTAAAGGCCGCTGGTGCGGAAATGATCGATGGTGGCTGAATCGAGCGCCGAGCGGTCTCCCAGAAGAATCGCCTTCAGCACCGCGCCGTCGCGTCCGTCGGCGGACCACGGAGGGTACAGGCGATCGATGGCAGCGCGCAGATGCCCACGAACGCGCCCGATAACGCGGGTCGCGCCGACTTCATGCTCGGACGACAGTTTGCGCAACTGCCTTGCGTCATCGATGCTTCCTTCCCAATACAGATCCTCGATGGATTCAGCGCGCTTGCGGAAATCAAAGCTGCCCGGGTTACGATACACGCGCGGCTGACGCAATCGCATGCTGGCTCGAATGCGATCACCGCCTTGAAGGCCGAGCGCACCGGCGGAATCCGCGGCAGTAGTGTAGGCCGCCGTCGCTCGAACCTTGCCGATGACTACGCGGCTTTCGGCTAGGCCATCCCGCACTTGACTGAGCTTGGTGGCCTCCAAGTCAAACTCAACGCCCGACGGGCTGCGGATAGGGTCGGAGAGGACAGTGCCTTCGAGGTCTAGCGGACGACTCAAATCGATTCCCCAAGATTCCAGGTTGCTGAGATGGGTCGGAGGGAATCGGTCGTTGAACAGAGCCGCCGACGCCGCACCAGCGAAGACAAATCCGGCCAGCACAACGAAGGCCGCGACCACTTCGCGGCGGGCGCGAACCAAAACAGCTCCAACGAGGAGACAGGCGGCCGACGTGCCGATGAGAGCAGGAACGAAGTACACGAGGGCCGAGGTGTGTTCGTGTGAGAGTCCCTCACCCGCGATCCCTAATGCGAAAGCCACAGCGACGAACAAAGCTGGGCTCTCGAGTCGTGATGGAGCATGGCTCTCCACCCTCCCAAGGCGTCCTCGCGTTGAGTCAGTCGCTGGCCCTTCCACGGGAGAATAGTCTTTCGTGACGCTGCCAAATCCAGATCGCATGACGTTGCTGAAAGCAATCAGCTCACAGTTTACCGTTCAATAATCGTGCGTCGGCTAGTAGAATCGCATTGAGATGACGGATGACATGCCGGCTCCGGGAACGATCCTCGGCCACTACCGGGTTGAGGACAAGTTGGGCGAAGGCTCTTTCGGCGCCGTGTTTCGCGGCGAAGACCTTCGTCTTCACCGCAAGGTGGCCCTTAAGATTCCGCACCTCCGCGGCGATGCGGACGGGGAAACGTGGGGCCGCCTGCTGCGCGAAGGCCGCGCGGCTTCTGCGCTCAACCATCCCAACATTTGCGCGATCTACGATATCGGCGAAGAAGATGGCCTGCACTACATCGCCTTCGAATACGTCGAAGGCCGCACGCTGAGCGACCTGATTCGCGAGGGACCGCTGCCGCCGCTCACCGCGCTGACTCACGCCGGCCAGATTGCAGCGGCGCTCACGCATGCCCACAACCGCGGAATCATTCATCGCGATTTGAAGAGTTCGAACGTGGTGATTACGGCCGAGGGTCAGGCAAAGCTGCTTGATTTCGGCTTGGCGCGCCGGCTCGACAGCCAGACGATCGAGGCCATGACGCAGTCCCGCCAGTCGCTGGCCGACATCGGTGGTGCTGCCGGAACGCTGTGCTACATGGCGCCCGAAGTGCTGCGCGGCAAGCCGGCCAGCGTGCGCAGTGACCTGTGGTCGCTGGGCGCGCTGCTTCACGAGTCGCTCTGCGGAAAGCTTCCCTTTCAAGGTGAGACGCCCTTCGAATTGAGCCTCGCCATCATGCTGGAAGAACCGCAGCCCTTGCCTGCAACGGTTCCCGCTGCGGCGCGAGGCGTGGCCGGGAAATGTCTTCAGAAAGAACCCACCAAGCGCTACGAAAGCGCCGAGCAGCTTGTGGAGGGTTTGGACAAAGCGCGTGCGGCGCTTGATGCCAAGCTCGCGCCTTGGTATCGCCGCTTGCTGTTGATTACCCCTCTTCTTCTTGTCCTCGCGGCCGGACTCGTCCTTGCTTGGCGATGGCATCACGAGAGCAATGCTCGCGCGGCCCCGGCAAGCGTCGCCGTGGTTCAAGCCGCTGCGCCTTCTGAGAACGCGGCGTCCAGTTCCCAGGCCCAAGCGCCGCCAGCTACTCGACTCACAACGCGGCAACATCGCTCCTATCAAGGAACTCCGGACCTCAGGGTGTGGGTCAACACCAAGAGCGGTATCTACCACTGCTCAGAACCTCCCAATCACACCGGGGAGAACTGGAAAGTGATGTCGCAAATCGAGGCGGAGAAGAACGGCTATCGCGCCTCGAGAAACAAGCCCTGCGAGTGACGCGCTTACGCGCGGCTCAGCTTCGCCAAGGCCTCGATGTGAAAGGTCTGCGGGAAGAGGTCGAACAGATCGACGGACTCCAGGCGATAACCGTGCCCGACCAGGAAAGCCAGGTCGCGCGCTAAGGTCGGCGGCTGGCACGATGCGTAATGAATGCGGCGCGGGCCAATTTCCGCCAGGCGCCGCAGCGTTTCCCCCTCCGCGCCCGCGCGCGGCGGATCGAGCACCACCAAGCCAGGCGGAGCCTGGGCGAAACGGCGCAGGAAGTCGCCCGCCCGCGTAGCCACGGCATGCACGTTAGTAAGGCCAATCGCTCCGGCCATGCGGGCGAGGGAGGAGGAGGCTACACTATTGGCCTCTACTCCGACGACCTGGGCGAAGGTGCGCGCCAGGGGGAGCGTAAACAGTCCCACCCCGGCGTAGAGATCGAGCGCCAGGCCCCGGCCCTCGGCCGGGCAGGTGGTGACGGCCTCGACGAACCCCGATAAGAGAAAACGCGAAGCCTGAAAGAAGGAACCGCTGCTGATTTCATATTGAAACTCGCCCACTCGGTATGAAAGCGATTTCCGCCCGAACGCTTGCGCCTTGCCGTTCGCGATCTTACCGGAAACGGGGCGTTCGTCAGAACGTCGATGATGGCCATGGGCTGAAGCGCGTTCAGTCGAGTGCGGCTGCACCACGACGCCGGCGATGCCGGAACCAGAAGCCAGCAACTCATCCCCGATGCTTCCCGCATCGCCGTTGCCGCCGTGCAGCGTCACCAGCACTTCTTCGTCACGGTCATCCACGAGCAGATCCAAGCCGGAGCAACCTGCCAGGCGCGCCGCCCAGCCGCTCCCCTTGAGTTGTCCCAGGACGGCGTTCAGCCGCGGCGAGGCGATGCGGCACGTCTCGATGGGAACCAGGCGGTGCGAATCCGCTTCGAAGAAGCCGAGGGCCGCGTCCCCGTTTTCATCCCTGCCGACCTTAAGTTGAATCTGGTTGCGGTAGTGCCACGGCTCGGCCGCATGCAGCCCGATCTCGCCAGTCCAATCGATGTGGCCGATTCTGCGCAGCGTTTCCCGCAGGATCTCACACTTGGCCGTAAGCTGACCCGAAGCCTCGAAATGCTGGTAGTGGCATCCTCCGCAGCGCCCGAAATAGGGACAGGCCGGCGTCACGCGCTCGGGCGCCGGCGTTAGAACCTGAAGAAGCCGGGTGTGCACCATACCCTTCGCCCGGCGGACGGCCTCCACTTCGACGCGCTCGCCAGGCAGCGCGTAGGGCACCAGCACCGGATGCCCGTCGTGGTGGCCCAGCGCGCTGCCGCCGTAGACGAGCTTCTGAGGGATGACCTCAAACCGATTTGGGAGAGTGGACTGCATGTGCCGGCTTTCGAGCGTGACTCACAGCCTAAGAGCATGGCCGGGACCGCGCAATGGGCGCCAGCCTTGGCCGCGCACCGATTTTAATATAACTTACTTAAAATAAATAACTTGACGGCATTGTTAAAGCAAGATATCTGATATCAACAACTTAGCGACGCCTTCGACCTCAAACCGACGCGCCCACGCTCAATCGCCGGGCGAAGCTCGGGTTCGTTTCCTGATTTTGAACGTTTTTTACCCCGAAAGTCAGGTTCGTTTAGGTTCGTTTTCGAACGCCGAATTGCCCCCTTTTTTACTCTTATCCATATTTGAATCTGCGGGTTAAGTGTTTTGGGTTCGTTTTTTCGACTCGTTTGGCAAATAAGCCGCCGGATCTCCATTAACATACGCTGCAACAACATGATACAAGTGTGGGTTCGTTAGCGCGCATAGGTGGTACCCCCGGGGGGACCTCCTTCTGGCACCCCTGGGGGACCGGGGGTGGGGGCTCCGACTTCAAAAACTTGCCATACTTCAGATCCTGCTCCGATCAGACGTCTAGTCTGGTTAGCGGTTGACATGAGGTTCCAAGTGACCCGTTCTTGTTCGCTTCAGAGCAGACGTGCTCGAAATGCCGTTCACCCAGTTACTCGATAGTATATAGCCGAATTTGGAAGATAGCAAGCGAAATCCCGCCTCGGCCTATGGAGGTATTCGCGAGCCTCAAGGAGCTCCCCCCATCTGTTCGCGAAGCATCCGTGCATCTGCCTTGAAGCGACACGCCGCCGTGGCCGCGAATCCTGCGTGTTACGATGAGGCCATGCGCCGAACGGAGTTTCGAGGACCGGTGAAGCGAAAAGCGTGGCCGCCGTCGGCAGCGGCGCCAGTGTGGAAACTCCCGGAGAAACTTCCGGCAAAGGCCGGCGCGACAAACGACGCGGAAGACGTCCGGTGGATGCACGCCGCGCTTCGCGAAGCTCAGCGCGCCTCGGCGGAGGGCGAGGTCCCTGTCGGCGCCGTCGTGGTGTATCAAGGGCGTCTGGTGGCGCGGGCCCACAATCGCCCCATCCACCTGAGCGATCCAACGGCTCACGCCGAGGTGCTGGCTCTGCGCCGCGCCGCCCGCAAGCTCGCCAACTACCGCCTCACGGGCTGCGACCTGTATGTTACAATCGAGCCGTGCGCGATGTGCGCAAGCGCCATCACCCACGCGCGAATCCACCGCCTCGTGTATGGCGCGAGCGATCCGAAGGCCGGCGCGGCAGGCTCAGCATTCGAGGTCCTCAACCACCCCAAAGCGAACCATCGGGTGGAAGTGGTTACCGGCGTTCTGAAGGATGATTGCTCCAGCCTGATACACGAGTTCTTCCGTCGAAGACGCGCTGGGGATTGATTCATTGAGTCAATTGAACCAATGAATCAGTCGGCCCATTTCGCGGAGAGGTACCGAAGTGGTCATAACGGGGGCGCCTCGAAAGCGTCTTGCCTGCCAAAAGCGGGCACGTGGGTTCGAATCCCACCCTCTCCGCCATAACTAAGTGGTGTGATTTCATGGTATGAAGTATATTTCCGACAGAACCCACGTGGCCTTTGACAATGATCTAACATAATCAATAGCTTGACGACGCGCGGGGAGTCGCCGTGGGCAATGATGTTGTTTCCCTATCTGAATCAGCCTGCATTTCGGGCCGCTCGAACCGGGGACTCACGGCAATCTGGGAAGAAACGCGTTCAGCGGACCGGGACTGAACAATTCCGGCATGTCGATTGTAAACCGCAGCCGATCGGCGGCGACCGGGTGCTGCGCCTGCGCTCCGAATTTTGTCAATCCTTCGACGACTTTCGGTTCTGGATTCCGGTTGTATTAGACCTCAGTTGCCATCGCACTTTAGGCCGCCTTCGAACTGTCGAGTCGGCTCCGAAATTCAAATGACGATTGGGGAAAACTCTTGATAGCCAATTATAGCCAATCTCAAACGCGCACTGCTTGCTGAATCCTGCTTGGCTTTCCCAAAACCCAGGTGGCGCCAGCAAGTTTGGGTGCTGCTCACCGCGCTTTTTCTTGGCGCCAGCCGCCGGCTCCCAGCAAAACGAGCCGCTACAGATGTCGGTGCAAGATTAGTGTAACCACGAAGGAGAAGGGTCTCATCGTTGATGCCCGCGAGGGATACTACCGGGATCAGTAGCCTGGCCATCAGCACCCATCGCCAAACGCTGTGGAGTTACGCAGGGACGGACGCAAAGGCGTGAGGGCACGAAGAACGAGTTCTTTGTCTCCCCACTAACCTTGCAGCTTTGCATACGACCTGTTTGAACTGTCGTCTTCGTCTCTTTCGGTCTTTCATAGATCAGGGCGGTCTTCAGAAACCCGCCCTGAGGCCAGGGGCCACGGACCACGGACCACGGACTTCATCAATAACCCAGCCTAGGCGCCGCCGGCAGCGCTGGCGCCCGCGCGTCCCACATTTGCAATCCCGTAAAGGCCCAAGACAACCGCCACCACACCCACAACCCTGGTGGCAGTCTCTCCGATGTAGCCCGGGGCCTGCACCGTGGCCCCGCAAGCAATACAGATGATCCCCCCGGGTGTAATCAGCAGAGCACCCACGATGATCTCCCAAGCCCACGCAAGGTAAATGATCAAGCGCTTCATAAACACCTCCGTTGGTTTTTTTGGACTGATGTTATCGCACCATCAGAGCGCGAGAATCATAAACAGTTACCGGCGCATTTGCAATCCCTGGTTTTCCAGTGGGATTCTGGAGATCCTGGGAGCGTCAACCGGTCACGGCCGCCGTGCTGACGATGAAATTGGTACGCCGGCGGAGGTAACCGCGCCGGTCGCCGCTCCCTTACATCAAGGTCCGGCCTGTGATAGAACTAGCACTCTGGGCTCTCCAGTAACCTATGTCTGCGGAAGACACCATCGTTGCCATCGCGACGCCGCCGGGGCGCGGCGGAATCGGCGTGGTGCGTCTCTCGGGCGATCGCGCGCTCGAGATTGTCGGTGAGATCGTTCACTTCCTCAAACCTCCCCTCGAAACTCAGCACGCCACCCTTGGGGAGTTCCGCCACCCGCTGTCGGGGCGTGTACTCGATGAAGTCGTCGTCACCGCCTTTCGCAGCCCGCGTTCGTATACGGCCGAGGACGTCGCCGAAGTTTCCTGCCACGGCTCGCCCGTGATTCTGGCTTTCCTCGTCGAGTGCTGTCTCGAGCGGGGAGCGCGCGCCGCTGAGCCCGGCGAGTTTACCTTGCGCGCCTTTCTCAACGGACGCATCGACCTCACGCAGGCCGAGGCCGTCCGCGACCTGATCGAGTCTCGCACGCTCTACCAGGCGCAGCTTGCAGCCCAGCAGGTGGAAGGCGCTCTTTCCTGCCGCCTCAAGCCGTTCAAGCAAGGCCTCCTTGACCTGATCGCACACCTGGAAGCCGGCATCGACTTCGCTGAGGATGACCTGCCCGTTGCCGGCTGGGACGAAATTGAGCACGGCCTTTCCGCTGTTCGCACCAGGCTTGAGCGGCTCGCCGAAAGCTACCACTACGGCCGCGTGGTTCGCGAGGGACTCAGCCTCGCCATCGTGGGCCGCCCGAACGTGGGCAAGTCAAGCTTGTTTAACCGCCTGCTCAACGAGGAGCGCGCTATCGTCACCGCAACTCCCGGCACCACGCGCGACTTGGTGGCTGAGAGCGCTGCCATCGGCGGTATTCCGATTCGCCTCGTGGATACAGCCGGCCTTCGCGAAGCCATCGACGAAGCTGAGCAGATCGGCGTGCGCAAAACGCTTCAGGCCATTGCCGATTCCGACCTGCGGTTGCTTGTACTGGACGCTTCCCAAACCTGGGACCTCGAAGACACCACGCTTCTCGATCGCCTGCAGCCGCTGGGATCGCTGCTCGTCACCTGCAATAAGAGCGACCTGCCACGCCAGTTGAATGGGCCCGTTTTTGCGGACTTGGCTGCCCGTGAAAAGACAAAGGTGGTGTGGACCTCAGCCTTAACCGGCGAGGGAGTGCCTGATCTCAAGGCAGCAATCCTCGAGTCAGCCGCGCCAGCACGGGACCTCGACTCCAGCGGTACGCTCATCACCAACCTGCGCCATCAGCAGCTTATCCGCGAATCCATCGCCGCCCTCGGACGCGCGGGCGAAGCCGTCAAGCAGCGTGTTCATCACGAAATGCTCATGCTCGATCTTTATGGCGCGCTGCACTCGCTCGACGCCATCACCGGCGCCACCACGGTGGATGACGTCCTGGGCGTCATCTTTTCGAGCTTTTGCGTGGGAAAGTAACGGTTGGCACGCCTGGCCGTGTGAACTCGTTACTGCCGTGCAGCGACCGCGCCCACTCCGGCCATCTGACCTCGCCCGACATGTGCCGCCTACAACACGACTTTTCCGCCGTTGAAAACGCTGGCTTTGTGTGTAAATGGGCTGCGCTGATTCCTTCGAAAATTCGAGTATGTTATTGATTCTACAGCGTCGCGCGTACAACACATTTTCATCCCCGGGGATGGCCAGCGCAGCCGGTCATGTGGTTTGCAAAGGACTTTTTGGCTTTGTGTTAAATCTTACACAAGGGCAAAAAGTGCGCTAGTCACTCATGCCCGCTCAGGGTGAAAGCCCCGCCGAGTTCGGGCAGATGCGGGCCGGGCTCTACCAGGCGCTCGCTCCCCGCGACGCCTTCGAGGAGATGGTGGTGGATGACATGGCCGAGATCTACTGGCGGCTGCCTACTAGGCTATTCAATGGCCGTCGTACTCGCAGCCTCACTTGCCGCGGTCAACGGCGGGCGCGACTTCGCGGAAGGCCGAACGATAAGCGACGGCGCCGGGATCATCGCAGCTCAGGAATTCGTGCGGGGTGTAGACGCCGGCCAGCCGGCCCTCCTCGAAGAGCCCGATGCGCGAGCCCAGAAAAAGCGCCTCGCTAAGGTCATGGGTTACAAAAACCACCGTCTTGCCGAGCTTCTCTTGAAGGTCGCGAAATTCGCTTTGCAGCTCGCAGCGCGTAATGGGGTCGAGCGCTCCGAAGGGTTCGTCCATCAGCAGAATTGCCGGGTCCGCGGCCAGGGCGCGGGCCACCCCCACGCGCTGCCTCTGGCCGCCCGAGAGCTCCGCGGGATATCGCCTCGCCAGGCTGCTGTTCAAGCCCACGAGGCGCAGCAGCTCATGGACACGGTCGTGGATGCGGTTACGCGCCCAACCCTCGATGGTGGGCACCAGCGCGATGTTGCGCTCGACCGTGAAATGGGGAAGCAGGCCGACCTCCTGGATGACGTAACCGATGCTGCGGCGCAGCCGGATGGGGTCCCACAGCGTGGTCGCCCGGCCCTCAACCAAGACCTCGCCCGCACTCGGCTGGTGAAGGTGATTGATGAGCTTGAGGGTGGTGGTCTTCCCCGAACCGCTGCGGCCGAGAAGCACCAGGGTTTCACCGCGGCTGACGGTGAGGTTGAGTCCGGCAACGAGCGAGTGCCCGTTGATGGCCAAATGGACGTTTCGAAACTCGATGACCGTGCGTTTCGCGTCCAATGCGGGGCCTGGCGCTTGTGCGGGCGGCTTGGAGTCAAATTCGGTCACGAGGTTTGTAGACCGCTCAGCCTGCGTGGGAACGCGCTTCGCCGGTGTACCATCGGATTCCCGCTCCCCGCCTTCTTCAGGGAACTACGCGGGAGTGACGATGGAATCGGAACGACGTGCGCCCGCCACTTTCGGAGTTTAGCGTATCCTCTTCGCTTCGGCCACCGGACCGAGGTGGACTACGCTCCCTGGGGTGACACTGTGGGGCTTAGGGGTCTTGTCCCGACGCAGTTATTCCCGCGAAGCCGGGAATCCACGAGTTTTTTGTACAAACTCATAAATAAAGGATGTTCCTCCACAGGACAGTATCTCAGTTGAGCGCTGGAATTCGGCATCCGAAACATCTTCGCCGCATCCAAGTTGAATGCGCGTTTGCGGAGGTTGGCAAGCATGAGGGCGGCTCTACAACTCGAGCGGGCGAAGGGAACTGAAGTTGAGGCCGGAACGCAGTTTGCCCGCGATGTGCGTGCGGGCCTCGGCCAGGCTGGCCAAAAATGGATTCCCTGCAAGTACTTTTACGATGCCGTGGGCTCCGCCCTTTTCGAAGCCATCAGCGTCCTTCCGGAGTACGGACTCACGCGGGCTGACCAGCGCATTCTGCGCCGTTACGCCGGCGAGTTAGCCGCCGCCGTCTCGCCGCCGCTGGTGGTGGCGGAGCTCGGCAGCGGCAGCGGCCGGAAGACGCGCTTGATTCTCGAGGCTCTTGCGCGCCGCCAACCTACCACCTACCACCCCATAGAAATCTCCGCGGCTGCGCTGGCCCTGGCGGAGCGTGAACTGAATCACCTGGATGGAGTCAGCGTGCGGGGCTTCGAAGCTGAGTACCTTGACGGCCTTGGGCGCGCGGCCGCCCGGCGTTCCGCAAACCAGCAATTGCTGGTGCTCTTTCTGGGCAGTTCCATCGGCAACTTCAATCGTAACGAAGATTGCCAGTTTCTGGCGAAGATCCGCTCCCTGCTCCGCGCTGGAGATGCGCTTCTACTCGGCACCGATCTGGTGAAGCCCGTTTCGCAAATCTTGCCCGCTTACGACGATCCGGCGGGAGTCACGGCAGCCTTCAATCTCAACCTGCTGGGGCGCATCAACCGGGAGCTTGGCGGCAATTTTGACCTGCGCCGCTTCGCCCACGAGGCGCGCTACAACGAAGGTGAGCAGCGCGTCGAGATGCACCTGCGCGCCCAGGGGAGTCATGACGTTCGCATCGAGAAGGCGGGCCTCGACATTCATTTTGACCGCGGGGAGACTCTCTGGACCGAAAGCTCCTACAAGTACACCCTTGAGGATGTGGTTGAGATGGCGGAAGCCACCGGTTTTCGCGCCGCGCGTCGATGGGTGGATGAGGAGTGGCCCTTTGCGGAAAGCCTGCTGGTGGCGTCATAATGTGCCAGAGCAAATCCTCCGGCCATTACGCCTGGTCAGTTGCAGGTTGCCCGCCGCGCAAGCTCAATCCTGTCCCAGCCTGTAACACAAGGTTTACCCTGCCGTCACCTTGCCGTAACCCTAGACTGAGAGGCTAGACATGCCGTTGCCATCGCGTAAGGGGGCCCTGGGGGGGCGGGGGATTGGGCGTCGGCCTTGGAGGAACCCTTGAACGCTGCGCAGGAATCGAATCTTCCGCCGCCTCCTGTTCGTTCGGCAGGGCAATGCTATACTACGCAGGTGGCCCGGATCGCGATCATCGAGGACGAGAAGGACATCGTCGAACTCGTTCGTTACAATCTTCGCAAAGAGGGAATTGAGGTTGTCGGTTTTGGCCGCGGGCGCGAAGGGTTGGATTACGTTCGCCGCCACAACGTAGACTTGGTGTTGCTTGACGTTCTGCTGCCCGATTTTGACGGTTTCGAGATCTGCCGGGCCTTGCGCGCCGATGACCGCACGCGCGCTTTGCCGGTGATCTTTCTGACGGCCAAAGGGGCGGAAATAGACCGCGTGGTGGGACTCGAAATCGGCGCGGACGATTACGTGGTGAAGCCGTTCAGTCCGCGTGAACTGGTGGCGCGCGTCAAGGCCGTGCTGCGGCGCAAAGCGCCGGCTGCCGAAGTGAAGGAAGTAGCCGAGGCCGGCGAGGTGCGGCTGGACGCCTCCACTCGCGAAGTGCTGGTGCGCGGGGAACCTGTTGACTTGAGCGCTCTTGAATTCAAACTGCTGCACTTTCTGGTCTCAAACCCGCGGCGTATTTTCAGCCGTGACCGTTTGCTCGACGGAGTCTGGGGCCGCGACCGCTTCGTGACGCCGCGTACCGTGGACGTGCACATCCGGCGGCTGAGGTCTAAAATCGAGGCTGACCCAGAGAATCCGCGCTACTTGCAGACGGTCCGAGGCTCCGGCTATCGGTTTCTGCCACGGGCGGACGCGAGCGAAAGTGCCTAGCACGTTGATGAGCACCGGTTGGGATCGGGCGGACGCAAATGCGGGCCTTCGACGCCGCTCGGTGCGTTCCGGCATTTTCGGCAACTCAAATCTCCGGGCATCGACCCGGCAGGACTAGAGCCCTAGCCTCCCGAGGCCCAGCCTGAGATGACTGGCAGTGTTCTCTTTCGCAAACTTGTCCTGAGCGCTTTCCTCCTCATCGTAGCCATTCTGCTCCCGCTCGACATCTATTTCACGCACGTCGAATCCGGCCTTCAATCCGAAAACATCACTCGAGCGGCCATCGGCGAAGTGCACATGCGGCTTCTTGAGTTTGGGCTGGCAGCAGCGCTGATCGCGCTGGTGTGGGCGTATTTCGCCTCGCGGTCGGTCACTCGCCGGCTCGCCCGGGTGCGCGCTTTTGCAGATGGGTTTGTAGACGCCCGGAGTTTCCCGCCGCCCGTCGCTGCGACCGTGAATGACGAGATTGGGTCACTCGTGCGCGCGGTCAACGGCATGGCGGCCCGTCTCAGCGGTTTTGTGGAAAGCGCGAAGGCGCAATCCGCGCAGCACGAGGCGATTCTGGAGACCATGGTGGAAGGCGTGCTGGCCGTTGATGAGAAGCTGCGGATCACGTATTCGAACCGCGCCTTCACGCAGGCGGTGGGCGTACCGGATCCGATTCCCGACCGCACACCGGTGGCTGAGGTGGTTCGCCATCCTGCCTTACGTGACATGCTGAGCGAGGCGCTGCGCAAGGGCGAGCCTCAGGAGCGCCGCCTTGTTTTGGTGCTGGCAGGCGAAGAGCGTGCGTTTGAGGTGCAAGCGGCGCCTCTGGCCTCACTCTCCGGCCCGGGCGCATTTGCTGTCTTATACGACATCACGCACCTCGAGCGCCTGGAGCGAGTCCGCCGAGACTTTGTGGCGAACGTCTCGCATGAGCTGCGCACGCCTTTGACCGCCATCCAAGGCTACTCCGAAACTCTCCTCGAAGGCGGCCTTGAAGACGCCGAGAATAGTCAGCGTTTCGTGGAGATCATCAAGGCTCATGCCATTCGACTGGGGAACATCACTTCAGACCTTCTCACTCTTTCAGAACTTGAGTCGGGCCGCGTGGGAACGCCGCCGGAGAGCATTTCCATTCAAGCTGCGGTCGATTCGTGTTTGCGCACGGTTAGCTCGGCCGCAAGGCTGGCTGGCGTTCGTCTGGTTCGCGGCACCGTGGAGGAGGCGGATGTGATGGGCAACCGCACCCACGTCGAGCAAGTTTTGGTGAACCTGCTTGACAACGGTGTGAAGTTCAACCGGCCCGACGGCGAAGTCCGCATCGACAGCCTCTGCGGCCCGAACGGCCGGGTTACGGTTACGGTTGAAGACACCGGCATCGGCATTCCCTCCGAGCACCTTTCGCGCATCTTTGAGCGTTTCTACCGCGTGGATAAGGCCCGCTCGCGCCAGGCCGGCGGAACCGGACTGGGCCTCTCCATTGTCAAGCATATCGTCGAGCGGATGGATGGCACCGTCACCGTGGAAAGCAACCTCGGCAAGGGATCAAAGTTCACCGTAACCTTTCCCACCATTGCGTGATTGACTTCTGGCCGATATTCTAAGATTCGGTGAGCCGCGCTGCGCCCCGTCGGGAGTGTCTACGCAATTGACTGCAGAAGCCATCGCGAACCTTCTACGCCAGGTGCGGCAAGGGCGCGTGGGAGTTGACGAAGCGCTCGAGCGCCTTCGCGATATGCCGTACGAGAACGTGGGCTTCGCGAGGATCGATCACCATCGGCCATTGCGTCAGGGTCTTCCCGAAGTCATCTTCGGACGCGGCAAGACTTCCGAACAGGTGGAGGAACTTGTGCGCCGCATGCTTCGCCATGGGCATAACATCTTGGTGACGCGCGCTGACGCAACCATGTTCGAGCGCGTTCGCAAGCTCGACCGGAGGGCCAAATTTTATCCCGCCTCGGGCGCCATCGCCATCCGCCGCGAGAACAAGATTCGTGGCCAGGGCCTGGTACTGGTGGTAACGGCCGGCACCACCGACATTCCCGTGGCCGAAGAGGCGCTCGTGACGGCCGAGGTGATGGGCAACCGCGTGGAGTCACTCTATGACGTGGGAGTGGCAGGTCTGCATCGGCTGCTTGGCGAAAGTGAGGCTTTGAAACGCGCCCGGGTGGTGATCGTAGCGGCGGGCATGGAAGGCGCATTGCCCAGCGTCGTGGGCGGTTTGGTGGCCGCACCCGTGATCGCCGTGCCCACCAGCGTCGGTTACGGCGCCAGCTTCCGTGGCCTCGCAGCGCTGCTGGGCATGATGAATAGCTGCGCCCCCAACGTGGCCGTGGTTAACATCGACAACGGTTTTGGCGCAGGGTATCTTGCGAGCGTAATTAATCGGCTGTAGGAGCAAGTGGTGAGTGATGGTAGTGGTGAGTCACAAGAGCCAGGTGGTCGTGGAGGATGTATGCGTCGCGACGAATGGAATGGATACTTCTCTGATGCGACCTACCCAATTGTGGAAGAGTGCGAGAGACTGCTGAAGCAAGTCGGCCTTAGGATTCTTCCAGCCCGAACCGAGACTAGGGCTTACGCTGTTCTCGAAGCAGCTGACGTAGAACACCCAGAGGGTAGAAAGGTGCGGTTGCGGTTTGAAGAGCGTCTGTTGAAAGGGAATGGGAGTCACCTCAAGATTTCCCTACTGCCGTTTGACCGCAGAGAGCTCTGGAAGAGCGAGCTTGAGCAAGCCCAGTTTCAGCTGTACCACCGTACAACGCCGCAGTGGAAGGACCGCGTAACATTCAGGGTCTTCAGGGTAGAGCAAGTTCGGACTAATGCCAATCTGCTGAGGGATCTGTTCGGGTCTTGTGTTAAGTGAGCCGATGCGTAATGGTAAGGACAGTTATGGACGATCGCACGCGCCTCACCGCACTGGTGAAGGCGGCGGGTTGAGCGGCCAAGTTGAGTCCAAGTATCTTGGACTCTGTGCTGCGCAGCCTGCCGAAACAGACTAACCCGAATGTGCTGGTCGGCTTTGACACCGCCGACGACGCGGGCGTGTATCAACTCGCTCCTGACCTTGCCTTGGTGCAAACAGTGGACTTTTTCACGCCCATCGTCGATGACCCTTACACCTTCGGCCAGGTGGCGGCCACCAACGCGCTCAGCGATGTCTACGCCATGGGTGGCCGGCCGATTTCGGCGCTCTCCATCGTCGGTTTCCCCAACACCGGGCGTGACACCGACGTGCTGGAGCGCATCCTGCAAGGCGGCCTCTCCAAGATGCAGGAGGCAGGCTGTGCGGTGATCGGTGGGCACTCCATCGGTGATGAAGAGATCAAGTTCGGTTATGCCGTGACGGGACTTGTGAACCCGCAACGCTTGTGGAAGAATGCTACGGCGCGGGCAGGGGATCGGCTGGTGCTTACCAAGCGGCTTGGGACCGGCGTGATTTCGACTGCGCTCAAAAAGGGGCGCGCTAGTGTAGCCGCGGTTGACGCCGCTACCGAATCAATGACCACACTTAACGGTCAGGCCAGTGAGATCGCTCAACGGTTCGAGATTCATGCTGCCACAGACATCACCGGATTTGGCCTTTTGGGTCATGCCCGAGAGATGGCGGTGGGTTCGCAAGTGAGCCTGGTGATCGATTCCTCCCGCGTTGCGTTCTTGCCCGAGGCCATCCACTACGCGCGAGACGGATTCATGCCGGGTGGGCTACATCGCAACCGGGAGTTCATCGCTGGCTGCGCCGAGTTCTCCGCCGACGTGCCCGAGGACGTGCGCAATCTTCTCTTCGATCCTCAGACCGCGGGTGGGTTGTTGTTTTCGGTTGCCGCGGAAGATGGCACGGAACTCACTCGTGCCTTGCGGGAAGCGGATGTGCATTGTGACGAGATCGGCAAGGTCATTTCCAAAACCGATCCCTTGATGCGGGTGCAGTGAGCGGATTCGAATCGCGTGCTGCTGGCGCAAGAATCTGCGCCAGCGGCAGCGCGAGCGTCGGGAATGACGAAGGAGCATCCAATCGAGAGCTGAGAGTCGCGGGTTCCGATCGTGCAAGCGCAGCAGACTCATTACGACCTGCTGGAAGTTCCGGCGAACGCTCCAGCCGAGCGAATCCGGGAATCCTATAAGGTTCTGGCCAGTATCTGGCATCCGGATAGGTTCCCGCGAGGAAGCAAGCAATACCAACTTGCCTCGCGCAAACTCCGCGAGATTAATGCCGCCTACGAAGTCCTCAAGGATGCGCAACAGCGCGCGGAGTATGACCGTCAGCTCATCGAGCAGCATCGCGTCAGCGGCTTCTACTGGACCTTGCGCGCCCAGGGCCACTATGGGCCGCCCACCAGCTTCCCCAACCGGCCGGCGCTGCTTGCTTACGCGCTCGGGCCGATCAGCGGAATCCCCTTATTGCTGATCCCGCGCTACCGGCGAAATCGCTTCATCCGTTTTCACGCCTGGCAGTCAATCTTTTTTAGTTTGACGGCTTATTTGGCGGTCGAACTCGGACCGCTGCTGGGTCTGCAGCTCCCCATTTACTGGCTGCTTTGGCTGATGGCGGTGCTGCTCTACGCGGCTTTTCTGATGAAGCAGGCCTATTACAACCATTTGTACAGGATTCCCCTGCTCGGCCTGCTTGCGGCCCGCCGGGCAGGCTTCGCTGAAACAGACCTCGCCAGGCTGGAGATCGAGGAGAAGGCTGGCCGCGAGTATTCGGAAACGCCGGTCGAGCCCCGGTGATGCGACATTGTCCTACGGCGCGCTGCCTCGAGGGTGTTGATTTTCTGCCGGCTGTTGCCGACACACCTTGCAGGACAGTTCGCTTGGAATAAGAAGAAACCGTGCGTTTGCACGACCACCGAATATGCGGGCAGTGGTACAGAGAGTCAGCCGGGCAGAAGTCCGTGTGCAAGGGGCCGTTATTGGCCGCATCGAATCCGGCTTGTTGGTTCTGGTGGGGATTGCCAAGGATGATACCGACGCCTCTGGCCAACTCCTTGCCGAGAAGATCGTTCATCTTCGGGTCTTCAACGACGCTGAGGGCCGCATGAACAGGTCTCTGTTGGAACTCAGGGCCGATGCGGAACGGCCAGGCGCCGCGCCTGGAATCCTGTGCGTTTCGCAATTCACCCTTTACGGCGATTGCCGCAAGGGCCGGCGGCCGAGTTATGACCGCGCTGCACCGCCCGACGCAGCGCGTCTTAAGTACGAGAGGTTCGTTGAGCAACTGTCCGCTTTTGGCACGCCGGTACGGACTGGCGAGTTCCAGGCTATGATGGACGTCGAACTTGTGAATGATGGTCCGGTGACGGTGCTGCTCGATTCTGACAAAGCTTTCTGAAGTTCGCGTGAACTGATCTCGGCCGCAGTCGCGAGGATACCGCCGCGTGACCACACCTTGGCCCCAGCCCATAAGCCCCCTGCACCTCTTGGCGGCGTCGGCGCTCGTTGCCGCCCTTCCCCTGGCCCTGCTGTTGGTTCTCATGGGCGTTCTGCGCAAATCGGCATACGCCTCAGCGGCGTCGGCGTTGGGTGCCGCGCTTCTTCTAGCTCTTACGGTGTGGCGCATGCCGATGGGCCTAGCGCTGGCGAGCGCAGCGTTCGGCTTCGTTTACGGGCTCTGGCCCATCATGTGGGTCGTGTTCTCAGCGCTATGGCTCTACAACCTGGCCAGCGACGCGGGCAGCTTTGAGTTGCTCCGGCGGTGGATGCGTAAGCACGCCTCCGCCAACATTTGCGTGCAGGCCATTCTGGTAGCGTTCTGCTTCGGGGCGCTGCTCGAAGGGACCGCGGGTTTCGGCTCACCCGTCGCCATCGCTGCCTTTTTGCTGGTGGCGCTCGGCTTCAGCGCGCGCCGCGCAGTGACCGTGGCGCTGATTGCCAACACCACGCCTGTAGCCTTCGGAGCGCTGGGGATTCCCGTTGTGGCTCTAGCCGGCGTCACTGGACTCGATCTCAACAAGCTTTCGGCCATGATCGGCAGACAGCTCCCCTTACTGTCGGTGCTGCTTCCAGCCTACCTTGTGTTGGTGCTCGCTGGTTTGAAAGGACTGAGGGAGGCTTGGCCGGCGGCGCTGGTGGGTGGGGCGACGTTTGCCCTCACCCAATTCGTGGTGTCAAACTTCTGGGGGCCTTACGCCGCAGACATCCTCGCATCGGTCGCGTCCATTGCTGGGCTTGTGTTATTGCTGCGTTTCTGGCGGCCCATGGTAGCGGAGAACTCCGCGGTAGCCGAACATGAAGAACGTGCCCTCTCATCCGGCGAAGGCTTCCGCGCCTGGCTGCCATGGGCCGTGCTTTCCATCGTGATGATGGGCTGGTCATACTTCAAGCTTTTTGACAAGGGCTCGCTCAAGCTGGCTGTGCCGCACCTCAATCACGCCGTGTTCATCACGCTATATCAAAAGCCCTACGCCGCAGTTTACGCCTTTCAGCCGTTAGCGGCAGGAACGGGCGCACTTCTGGCTGTGTTGATCACCGCGCTCTTGCTGGGAGTACCGCCGCGCTGGCTCGTAAACTCCGGGCTGAGGACGGCCAAGCAGCTTGCGGCGCCCGGACTCACCGTGGGATTGATCGTTGCCCTGGCGTATCTCTACAACTATTCGGGTATGACCTACACGTTGGGTGCAGCCTTGGCGAGCCTGGGCTTTTTCTTCCCGTTTGCCAGCGGCTACTTGGGCTGGCTGGCTTGTTTCATGACAGGCAGCGACACGTCGAGTAACTTGCTGTTTGGCAACCTCCAAGTCGCGGCCGCCCACCAGATTGGCGTGAGTCCCATTTTGCTCGCCGCTACTAACTCCTCCGGAGCGGTGATGGGTAAGATGATTTCGCCGCAGAACATCTGCATTGGCGTCACCACCGTCGGCCTTGTGGGCCGTGAAGGAGAAGTGCTTCGGACCACGTTCTGGCACAGCATTCTGCTTGCGGGGCTGTTGAGCACGCTGGCTCTGCTGCAGGCTCACGCTCTTGCCTGGATGGTTCCGTGAGGCAAACATTTGCGGCGGCACTCGATTGGTCGGCTCGGGCACGGCGATCTCCTCTGAGACGGTGTGGAATGATGGTGCGCAGGGTGGCGCCACCGGCGGCGGCGTGAGCGATTTCTTCGCGCTGCCCACCTGGCAGTCCAACGCCAACGGTTCACCTTCAGTCAACTCGGGCGGACACGTGGGGCGAGGATCGCCCGACGTGGCTGCCGATGCTGATCCGGTGACGGGCTACCAGGTTCGTGTGGATGACGAGAACACCGTCGTCGGAGGCACCAGCGCGGTGGCGCCTCTCATGGCCGCGCTGACTGCGCTCATGAACCAAAGTCTGGGTTGGCTACTTGAATCCCTTGCTCTACACCAAAGCTGCTTCCACGCCCGGTACCTTTCACGACGTCACCACCGGCAACAACGGCGCCCATCAGGCGCGTGCCGGTTGGGATCCGTGCACGGGCTTGGGAAGCGCTGACGGAACGAAACTGCTTGCTGTCTTAACGGGCAAGACTGCGGCCGCTGTTCGACGCTGAACTTTTGCCGCAATATAGGTTGTTCGCAACCGCACAGTTCGGCGCGGGGCCTTTGGCAAGCCCCGCGCCGGGCTCGCGCCCGAAGCGGTGAGGATTGCTCTCGATACCACAGTCATCGCGAATTCGCGAAGAGGAAGGACCAAAACACGGGCCAGCCGTCGGCACCACTCGCACCAACACACCGCGCCGGCCGCTCAGGCGGATCACGAATCGGCGTGGCGGCCGGAAAGGCGTAGCCCGATCCAGCAGCTAACTGGCCAGGTGAGTAGCCAGGACAACCAGTACCAGTGCGGCCAGCCTTTGCTCCAGTTGGGAATCGTTGCGCCGATGCCCATCACTTCGCCAATGATGAAGAACCAGAGGACATGGCGCGACGCGCGCCCGGGAGCAAAGCGGGAACACAGCCAGGAACACAGGATGGAGATGGCTACGAAAAACGCGGTGCTTGCCATGAGAGCCGCGTCAGACGGCACATGGCCTCTTACGAAGTCGCCCGGAAACAAGCGCGAGAGCAGCGGGTCCGTACCTAAGACAAGAACAACCGACAGCAAGTAGCTGCCGGCGACAATGGCGATGGATTTGAGCATTGGTTCCCCCCCAGGGCCTGAAATTCAAGGGCCTCATGCAAGCTTTCTTATTTCATTCCTCCCAAGATAGAGCCCACGATGCCTCCCACGACGCCGCCCTCCACCGCTTCCTTTGGCTGCGCAGGCATGTACTCCGCGAGCTTGTGCGCCAGTTTGGAAATGGGCAGCGTCTGCAGCCAGATTCTCCCTGGCCCGGTGAGCGATGCCAGAAAAATTCCGTCACCGCCGAAAATCATGTTTTTGATTCCGGGCACCGTGGTGATCTGAAACGAGACGCTGGCTTGGAAGGCGCCGACATGTCCCGGATGAACCAGCAACATCTCGCCCGGCGGCAGGTCTTTCACGATCAGCTCGCCTGAAAGCTCGATCCATGCCGTTCCGGCTCCACTGACGTGCTGCAACAGAAAGCCGTCGCCGCCGAAAATTCCCGATCCCAGCGATTGTTGGAACCCGACGCTGATTTGGATCTGCGGCGTGGCGCACAAAAATCCGTGCCGGTGAATCAGATATTCTTGTCCCGCTCCAACTTCGACGGGCACAATATGCCCCGGCAACTTTGCAGCGAAGGAAATCGTGCCGGGGCCTCCGAGGGCTCGGTACTCCGTCATGAACAGCGATCCCCCGCCCGCCACGCGTCTCAACACGCCGAAGAGGCCTCCGCCTCCGCCATACTGAGTATGCGTGGTCATCTGGATGGAACTCGTCATCCAGGAAAGTTCTCCCGCTTCAGAAATGACGGACTCCCCGGGAGTGAGTTCGATTTCAAGGACCGGCATCGTAGTGCCGAGAATGCGACTTTGCACGGCTGACTCCTCGTTTTCGATTGCGCGCTGCCGGCGAGCTTTGAGCCCCCGATTCAGCATCCGATTGAAGTTATACCGTGAGTGACTTCCTGGCAAGGGGCCAGAGCATGCCCGCCAAAGCGTATGACGGCTGACCTGAAGCAAGTGCAGCGTAGGTCCCCGTTGTGTGAGGCCCGGGGCGTTCGAAAGGAAAGCCTCGGGTCTTGATCATTCGTCAACGAGCTTTGGTTACGGCAAATTGGGGAAAAGTTGCGGGCTCAAGGGCGGGCCTGTGCCCGCCCTTGAGCCCGCATTGGTCATAAAACGACGCGTGCGCCACCCCGCGACGCATGCTTCACCCTACGACTTCCTCCTCCGGAACCGGCTCCCAAGTCCGAGCAGGCCCGTACCCAACAGCAGTAACGAGGCTGGCTCAGGCGTTTGCGGAGTCGAAGCGCCCAGCGTGATGTTGTCGAACCCGATGTAGTTAGCGCTGCCGCCAAAGTCAACGGACATGGCGGTGCCGTCGAAGGCGACCCCAATGGGAAACCAGGGGCAGTAGGAGGTGTCGCAGGTGCCCCCTCCCGACGGTGTGACAGGCAAGTCAAGAGTGGCCAGCAGGGTTCCGGTGTCGTTCAAGCCGGACCACACATTAATGAAACCAGGGAAAACCACGGCGGAGTAATAGAACGAGAACCCCGTTGTAAACCCTGCGGCGACATTCATCGTGTCTGCTGTGCCGTTCAGAAAAAACACGATGTTGTGGCCGGATGGATTGTCGTTGAAGTTTCCACTCCCCCCAAAATCCTGGGAAGTGATCGCCAGCGAGTTGCCCGAAAACGTGATTCCGTAGTTCGGCCCGGGACCCGTACCAAGACCTCCAAAGCCGGCTGCGTAGTAGTTCAGCACCGGCTCCTCGTTGCCAAGCTCGTCGAACGTCAGCACGATCGTGCTGCCCATGGCAGCCTGCGCGGCCATGAAAGTCGCTACCGCAAATAGCAGTATTGCTTTCTTCATTTTTCCCCCTGTTCGGTGTCGTGACTGGGAATGCTGCGGCAGACTGTAGCAAAGCGTTCCGGAGTCGGCGTAGCAGGGCCGCTCTGGGACTTATAACCCTCTGGTCGCCTGTAGACTCCGTGGAAACTACCCCCCAGAAGCCGCAGAACATTCCCAGTTCACCCACTCATGGTCACACCGTCCACGAAGCCCTTCCTGTGATCGCCGTCACATAGGGTTGTGACGGGTTGAGCAAGCGTAGCGCGCACCGACCCCTTGCGTCTGAGGCTTTGTCACCGCAACGCGCAAATGGCGCGGACCACGATGCGCGGTCCAGCAGGCGCGAGCATCGGGATGTCAGGGGCATTTGAAGCGGGGCCAGTGAACTTTTCTGACTTTGGAGTTGAACGAAGAGCTTCTGCTCGGTCGCGGCTCGAAAGCAGAGTAGCGCAATTACGCGTACCTCTCGCTACCCTGCTTCCTGCTACGGCGCTACAAGCTGGGTTCAAGCTATCATTGCTGATATTGCCAGGCCCCATAATTGCGCGGCCGTCCGATCTGTGATCTGATACTATATAGAGGCGTGGCGACGATGGTGTCGCCCCGCAAACTCCGGCAATCTCACCCAAAAAGCCACGATTTGGCCTGCCGCACATCGTGGTCGGCACGGCTCTCTGGAACGGCCTTGGGCTGCAAGCCGTCAATTTGGCTGGCGGCAGAAGATCTCGGACGCGATATTCGACATTGTATTCCAGCGCCATCGGGTATAGACTTCCGGCGTGTTGGACTGTTCGGCTCAAAAGATTCCGGATTCACTGTTCAGCCGCAGAATCCCGTCCAGGCGATAGAGTCCTGGAAAACTGATAAGTGTGGTTCCTTTTCCTATTGGTCGGGGCCCTCTAACAACGGTATATAGCCGGCCTCAGGCTTAGTGCCGGCGCCCACCGAAGGCGGGAGAATCACGTGAAAGGATCACGTATGGCTTCCGCATTCGCTCCCTCGCGCGACGCCCAGGGGGCATTTCCTCCGCTCGGCAAGAACCTCAAAGCGCTTCTGGTTTGGCCCAAAATTCCCAATTCATTTTGGACGTTTACCGGCATGATGGAACTTCTGCCGGAGAAGGTTGTCATGCCGCCGCTGGGGCTGATTACCGTAGCGGCGTTGTGTCCGGAAAGCTGGACGCTCCGCGTGGTAGACCAGGGTGTAGAGGAGCTCACCGACGAGGACATCCTCTGGGCGGACTTGGTGATGGTGAGCGCCATGACCGTGCAGCAGGCGGGACTCCAGGAAGTGCTGGCGCGCGCGCGACGCCTGGGCCGGCGGACGATGGTGGGGGGACCTTACGCCAGCGGCGAGCCTGATCGCATGCTGGCCATCGCTGACCACGTGGTGGCGGGCGAGCCCGACGAAGTCTTCGGCGAAATCGCCCGCGACCTTGAAGACGGCACCGCGCGGCGCCTCTACGAAATCACCGACAAACCCGACGTCACCCGCACCCCCGCGCCCCGCTTCGACCTGCTCAACCTGGATTGCTACGCTTCCATGTCGGTGCAGTTTTCCCGCGGCTGTCCCTTCCAGTGCGAATTCTGCGACATCATCATCCTTTACGGACGCAAGCCGCGCACCAAGCTGCCTGCGCAGATGGTGGCCGAACTCGACGCGCTGCTCAGCCTCGGCTGGCGGAAGCAAGTGTTCATGGTGGACGACAACTTCATCGGCAATCATGCCCGCGCCCTCGAACTCTGCGTGGAACTCGAGAAGTGGCAGCAGGCGCGGCGTTATCCCGTCATGTTTTACACCGAAGCCTCCATGGACCTGGCGCGCAAGCCCGCCCTGATGGACGCCATGGTGCGCGCCAATTTCTTTTACGTGTTCCTGGGCATCGAAAGCCCCTCCAAACAGTCCCTCCAGGAAGTGAAAAAGCTCCAGAACCTGGCGATGGACCCGGTGAGTTGTATCGACGCCATCCACAAGAAGGGCCTCTGGGTGACCGGCGGCTTCATTGTGGGCTTCGATTCCGACACCGAAGAGATCTTCGAGCAGCAGGTGGAATTCATTGAGCGCACGGCGATCCCCTGGGCGCTCATCAATTTCCTGCACGCCCTGCCGCGCACGGCGCTTTACGACCGCATGCAGCGCGAAGGGCGCATTCTGGAATCGCGCGGCAGTAGCAGTGACGGCACGCCGCCCAACTTCCGCACTCTGATGGAACCGGACGTCCTCCTCCGAGGATTTGGAAGCACCGTGGCGGCAATCTACGACCCTGAAAAGTTCTACGAGCGCGCCTTGCGCTCTCTTGAGAGCTGGGAGTCAAGGCCCTGCCAGCACCCTGCCCAGCAGCCCACGGCCCTGGCCATTGCGGGGATTCTGGTGCGGTCAATCTGGCTCCAAGGCCTGCGCTCCTCATACCGGAAAGCCTATTGGAAATACTTCCTCAAGGTCCTTACCCGTTTCGCGCTCAACCGCGCCAAGCTCTGGTTCGGCGTCACCATCCTGTTTTCCGGCCAGCACTTTATTCCTTACGCCGGCGAACTGGCCCGCAAGGTTGAGAGAGAATTGGAACGCGTTCAGGACATTCAGGACGTTCCCGAACTCATACCCGTCCCCGTGGAACAGTAGCCTTCGACCCCGGCGTTCGCCCCCCTCCTCGCCGAGGGCTCGCCGAGGAGGGGAGTTGTTAACTTCGATCCCTTCAGCCGGCACTCGCTCCTGGTAATCATCTGCCGGGCAGTCCCCTCCTCGCTGAGGAGGGGTGGCCGAAGGCGGGATGGTCGCTGATTGTAAGCTGCACCACTACCAAGCGGACCATTGTCTTGATCGTTGGCGAAAAATTTCGACAAAGCGCGCTATTTTGGCGTAACTACTTGTTGTGAATTGATTTATCAAATTGGGTTCGCCCCCCTCGAAAGTTTCAAAATAAGGGCCATTTTTGGCCTTTAAGTCCTTGTCGTCAAATCACTTAGGTGCAATGGGTTCGTACCATCCTCAAAACTCGCTATGAATCGCACCTATCTCGGTCGCCAAGGTCCGTCAAAGCCACCCTTCCTGATCCTGAGCTTCGGTCCCGGTAGATCAAACAGGATTCTCGCCATTGAGCGCGCCCGCGTCTCGTGGTCGTGGTCGTGGTTGCATTCCACACACGAGGGCGTCCGTCGAAGCCGGCTCAGCGGCTATGGATACCTTCTGAACAACGCACCAGTTTCTCGCACGTCGATGTTCGACGCGGTCTTTTGGTGGTCAACTGTTGGTGATCCGGCAATGCGAAAGCGAGCGCGCACCGCGGGTTCGCCTTCAGGGTGGCGGCATCAATTGCGCAGGGCAGCCCTGTTGCTCAAAGGCTGCGCTACGCTTGCTCACAGTTGCGCCCGACGCGGAATGGCATTAATGTATAGACGGGAACGCCACCACATGGATGACGTGTGTACCGCACCTGGGACGAGCGAAAGAACCGAAGCAACAAAGCAAAGCACGGTGTGAGCTTTGAAACAGCGATGGTTGTTGTCTTTGAAGACCCTTATCACCTCTCTCGCCCGGACCGCGAAGTTGAGGATGAAGTGAGATGGCAGACTATCATCCAGACCATCGGAGCCCTCAGCGCTCTACACGTGCTGCTGGTGGTTCACACTGGCTCGGAGCCCGACGAGCACGGAGAAGAAACCATCCGCATTATCTCGGTCCGCAAGGCGACGCCCAGTGAACGGAGCACCTATGCGCAAGGCTTCTAGAACGGTCAGAGTGAAGTGCACACCCGGACAGCCGCTCAACGCGAAGGCGAGGCGCGAACTGGAGGCGCTGGCCGCGATCCCGGACAGTGAAATTGACCTCTTGGACGCCCCCGAACTGCCGCCGGGAGCCTGGAAGAACGCGGTTCGGGGCAGGTTTTACCGGCCCGTTAAGCAGGCGATTTCTCTGCGTGTGGACGCGGACGTGGTGGCTTGGCTGAAGCAATCCGGCAAAGGCTACCAGACCCGAGCCAACCGCATTCTGCGGGAACGAATGCTGGCCGAACTGCGGCGCGGAAGGGCGTGACGACCTTTCAATCGGCAACCGGCAATCGTAAATCGGCAACGGCTGGCATGTTTGTGATAGATTCAGGCAAAATGGGGTAAGGAGGACAATGAAGTGAGCGCAGTCAAAGAAGAAGCGCTGAAATTGGTTGACGGTTTGCCCGAGGAGGCCTCCTGGGATGACCTCATCTATCAGATGTACGTGCGGAAGAAAATTGAGAGGGGGATCGAGGCTGCCGACCAAGGCCGCGTGGTTGGTCACCAGGAGGTGAAAAGGCAATTCCTTTACGAATGAAGCTTGTCTGGACCGATCCCTCCATTGAAGACCTTCGCTCGATTCGCGACTACATCGCCAGAGATTCCGAATACTACGCCGCCACTCTCATTGAACAGTTGATACTGGCCGCCGAACGGCTGGCGGAATTTCCGCGCCTGGGACGGATGGTTCCCGAAGCCCACAAGGAAAACATTCGCGAGTGGTGCTGCGAAAATTACAGAATCATTTACCGAATTGCGGGCGAATGCATCGAAATCCTCACCGTAGTCCATGGCAGCAGAGAACGAACGGGTCGCCAACCGCCGGGCTAGACTAAATCGAATCGGCAATCGCCAATCTTCTAATTCTTGAGAGACGGCCCGCGCGTCAGGTAGCTTCGTCGGGTTATATCGGGCTGTAAGTTATCTGGACTGATACTTGACGCTCTCGCAGCCGACATCCTTAAATGGACGGGATTCTTGATTTCGGTGCACAGCCGTTTGCGAGGGAGGGAGTGTGAAATCGCGACTTGTGACGAGCAAACTGAATGATTGGGATTGGCCTGTCAACGCGTGGCTGCCAGTTAGGAAGGCCGCAACGGTGGGCTTCGTCGCGTTTTTGCTTTTGTCTGTTGCCGCCTCGCGTGTGCAGGCGCAGAATTACAGCATCGTCTATTCGTTTCAGGGCGGGCCCAACGACGGGTGTGGCCCAGAGGGAGAGTTGGTTCCGGACAAGCAGGGTAACCTCTACGGTACGACTGGTGGAGGTGGCATCTATGGGTACGGAACGATATTCGAGCTCTCTGCCAGCGCTCAGGAGAACGTTCTTTACAGTTTTCGAGGTTACCCCACCGACGGAGCTGTGCCGACTGGAAACCTGGTGAGGGACGCAGCAGGGAATCTTATGGCACTACCAACGAGGGCGGCGCCTACAGCGACAAGTACCAGAATGGATTAGGTACAGTATTTGAACTCTCGGCCGGTGGCACGGAAACCGTGCTGCACAGTTTCGGCGCTTCGCCAACTGATGGAATATATCCTTGGGCTGGGTTGGCGCGGGGTGTCAACGGGGCGTTGTTTGGCACCACGGAGAACGGCGGATCCCTAAACTTTGGAACGGCGTTCGAAGTCTCCGCTGCCGGCAAGTACGGTGTGGCTCACAATTTCGGCGGGTCCGCGTACGACGGGTCTGACCCGGGCGGCGGCGTGATTACCGACGCAGCGGGCAACCTTTACGGCACAACCACGCTCGGCGGAGACGACAACTGCAACCAGGGCATTGGATGTGGCATTGTGTTTCATCTCGACAAGACAGGCGCGGAAACTGTGCTGCACAACTTTACTGGAATCCCTGACGGCGCTTCTCCGTGGGCCAACTTGTTGCTCGACGCCGCCGGCAATCTCTACGGCACCACAGATGGAGGCGGTGATTATGGTTGCTCTTATGAAGGAGGAAGTGGGGGTTCATGCGGCACAGTTTTCGAGTTGACCTCTGCTGGTGAGGAAACGGTTGTCTATGCTTTCACGGGTGGGGCCGACGGCGGAAACCCCTACCGTTCCGGCGTCGTAATGGACCCGAAGGGCGACCTTTACGGGACTACCTTCCAAGGAGGCACGAGTACCCCTTACGATTGCTTCTTGGACGGCACTACTAACGGGTGTGGCGTGGTGTTCGAGGTTAGCAGCGCCGGTAAGGAAACGGTTCTGCACACCTTTACAGGCGCTCCGGATGGCGGAATGCCCCTCGCCGGTTTGGTGTTTAGCAAGGGCGCTCTTTACGGCACCACGAGCAGCTACGGCGCGAACTACTGCGGAACCGTGTTCAAGATCACGCCGTGAATCAGCCCGATCGACCGCTGCCCGAAGGAAGCCCTTTGAGTCGCCGTAGGTTTCGAACTAGGGTTACTTTTCGGCGGGCTTGCTAATGAGGATTAGTTAAGTGAAACGTTTGGCGAGTGAAAGGGCGGGGCTTTCAGCCCCGCCGTCACGAGATGGCTAGCGGGGCGGCTTTAGCCGCTGAAGCGAATTCCGCGCTGCTTCAGGGGCTAAAGCCCGACTGTGGGCGACCGACCCACGGCAGGGCTGAAAGCCCCGCCCTTTCACGGAACTGTCACTGTGATACGTGATCCTCGATAAGTTTCAGCGCCGATGTCATCCTTAAGGCGAAGGGACCATCGCTGACGCCGCGTTGGAGTAACCGGTTTCCACTCCTCCGGGGCCTATAGCAGTGGTCTTGTAGGCCGGGACGGGTGACGGTGAAGCCTGGTTGCTCAAAGGCTGCGGCTTTTTCAATGCGACGCGCGGAAAAAACCGCGGACCTCCTCGACAGATCCGCCTCACGCTTGCTTTTGAATCTGCTGCCGCATGAGTTTTGGCGACCGAAAGGGATTGATATCACACCTTCATTTCGATACGCCGCGTTTCAATAACTGCATGGACTTCTCTCCCATGTCCATCCCCGGCGGCTTCTCGAGAATCAGAAAGTTCTGCATCATTCCGGTGTCTTCATGGGGAAGGATGTGGCAGTGGAAGACAGACTTTCCCGTCCATTCCTTGAAGCGCA
>DATJYK010000078.1:0-4935 GCA_035578005.1 Terriglobia bacterium | reverse complement strand
GCCTCGCGCAGCCCGATCGCCTTGTCGATCTTGAGCTCCTCGTCGACCAGGTGGGCGACGATCTCGGTGTCGGTCTCCGAGGTGAAGGTGCGCCCCTTGGCCTTGAGCGCATCGCGCAGGATCTGGTGGTTCTCGATGATCCCGTTGTGCACCACCGAGACCACGCCCGACTTGTGCGGGTGGGCGTTCTCGTCGGAGGGACGGCCGTGCGTCGCCCAGCGGGTGTGGCCGATGCCGTAGGTGCCGTCGAGGGGGTTCAGACGAATGGCGTCGCGCAGATTACGCAGCTTGCCAGAGGCACGCCGCACTTCGAGCGCTCCGTCCTTCAAGACGGCCAAGCCTGCGGAATCGTAGCCGCGATACTGCAGCCGCTCCAGGCCCTCCAGGAGCACGGGAACCACCCGCTTGTTGCCGATGTATCCGATGATTCCAGACATCTCGTGGGTGACCCTCGCCGCGCCAATCTCGTTTGAAAGGCTCAGGTTCTCTTATAGCACATCAGGAAAGGTAGAAAACTGCGCGCCGCAGTAAAACAGGGGTTGCGTCTATTGGGAGGATTAAACTTCACTCAGCGCGTGGCGGGCGCCACGAACTCGACGCCTCGATCGGCATTCAGCTTCTGAGTCACGTCGAGGTCGAGATCGTTTAGAGGAATCTTCCGGGTTGTTTGGTCACCTAACACCCAAACCGTGTCGCCCATGAGGGCGTAGTTTTGCACTTCCAACTGGTGACCGTCCCGATAAACCAGGACGGTGGAAAGGGGCTTTTCTACACTCGCTGTGTGCCGCGTCTCGGCGGCCGGCGGACGCAGATAATCACGTGTTGCCTGCTCCTCCTGCAGTATCTGCACCTGGTTGGTAAGCTCGGCTACTTGGTCCGAGAGCCCGCTGTCCTGCTCGGGTGCTGACGCTGCTGGAGCTTGCTGGTAGGAGCTGGAATCATCTCCGCTAAAAAGCGGTGTGTAATAGGGGTACAACGGATATGAAAAATAGCTGACGGAATTGCCGTACCACCATGGCCATCCGTAATAGGTGTGATTGGGAAAAACTGGCCGATGCCCGCCGAAGCCACCATTAGGGCCGTGATTAGGGCCGTGCCGCCAGAAAGAAGAATTCCCGGAAGAAGTTGGCCTGGAGACCGGCATTCTGATCGGTCCCGGCGCTGCGCGAAAGGACGAAAAACCGCCTCTCACCGGTGCCGCGCCCATGGAGTGTCCGGCCGCCGCCGGGCGTGCGCCGCCGCGGAATTGAGCATAAAGAGGCAGAGCCAGGAAAAAGCCTGCCAGCACGGCCGCAGTAATAAGCAGCCTTTTCATAGCTTCAGCTTACCACAACTCGGCCCGATTGGTGTCAAGTGAAACCGCACGCTTCGATACTGTGCGGAGCGCCTTTAAGAGCGGCACTGCCCTGATTCTGCGATGCGGCCCCGATCAGCGGCGTCAAGCCGCCGCAATCCAGGCCCCTACTGCGTGCTGCCCTCAGACTGAAACAGCAGCGGCGCGAAGTTGGCGAGATTGCGCCGCCATACCATCCAGGTGTGCATGCCTGGCGTTTCGATGTCGATGTGTTTCACGCCCTTCGAGGTCAGCCACTCCCGGAACTTGCGGTTGGGTTCAATGAGATGATCCTCCGTCCCGCAAGCAATCCAGAGCACGTGGAGTTGGTCGTTGGCTTTCGAATCGAGCGACGCGAATTCCACGTTGTAATCCTCAGCGAGGCCACCGGCGCTGAAGGAGCCTACCCATGCGAAGTGGTCAAGATGATTCAACCCTACATAAAGGGACTCGGCTCCGCCCATTGAGAGCCCGACAATCGCGCGCGCGTTGCGGTCGCTGATCACGTGATAAGCCTGCTCCACTTGCGGAGTGACCTCAGTCAACAGCGCCTCGCCAAACTTGTCCATGTTGCGCCGCACCAGGCCGGCATCACGAAATGAACCAGAGCCTCTGTGAAGGATCTCGGGCGCGCCGTAGCCGAGCGGCATCACCACAATCATGGGCTTTGCTTTGCCTTGGGCGATGAGATTGTCGAGGATGAAGTTGGCGCGGCCCACGGCCGTCCAGCCGTCGGCGCCGTCGCTGTAGCCGTGCAGCAGATAAAGCACAGGGTAACGCTTGTCGGACGTGGGATCGTAGCCCGGCGGCGTATAGACGAAATAATCCCGATCATCGCCCACCACGGCCGAATGGTAGAAGTGATGGTGGACCAAGCCGTGTGGCACGTCGGTGGTGTCCCACACCTCCGGCGGCGCACCGGGAACGTGCACCATGTTGGATTGGAAGAGCAGGTTTGTCTTCATCAGAGAATTCGAAGGGTCCACCAGGTTCACGCCGTCGGCCACAAATGAGTAGCCGTAATAGTCAGGGTCGAGCGGCGCGGTGGTGATGCTCCATACGCCCTGATCATCCTTCTGCATGGGCTGAGGCTTGGTGCCTTCGAGGGCAAGCATCACTTCTTTCGCGTTGGGATCGCGAAAGCGAAACGTGACGGTGCGATCTGCGTGCACCTCGGGCGAAACGATGGGCGGAGGTGGCTGCGGCTGGGGCGGACGAGCCGCAGGCGCCGCGGCTGGGGGCGACTGCGCCCACCCGGAGACAGCCATCACAGCGATGAAAATCGGAAGAAGCCAGGGACGGCGTTTCATGGCGGTGAACTCCTTTTTTTCGAGAACGAGAGGCTATCACGCATGGAGCGAAGGGTCAAAGACAGAGCAGGCTTGACAGGCTTGACCTCCCGAAGTTCTCGAGAATCGCCGGGATGAAATTCCATTACATAGTTGATTACCGATTGTCACAATCCTTGTCAGTACCGTCTATCCTCCGGCTTTTCATCTAACTGATTCTGAATGACATTCCAAGTTTGTTCGTACTTCTGCCCCCACGTCGGACTCAAAAGCGCTTTCCTGGGCCAGGCTGCGGGCGGGTTCCTTCTTCGTCTCGCCCGCAATCTCGATACGCGCCGCCTTCACCTCTCCGGTTTCGCTCAAGTCGCCTGCAAGGTGCACGGTCGCGCCCACCTTAAGGTCCTGGGCGGAGCCGGCTGTTCCGTCCGCCCGCACGATGGCGGTCTTGTCGTCATAAACCACGTGAAAGAAGATTCCCTGCCCCGAGTCTACGGTGAACTTCCCCTTGGAGGCATCGTGGATGGTGCCGTTGAGGTCGAAAGGAGAATCTTGCGGAGCGCCCAATACCAGGGTCACAAGCACTGACGAGAACAGAGCCGCTGCAGCAACGCGAATCGGGATTGGGAGAGTCCTAAGCAAGTATCGCATGGCCCATTCTACCTCACCGGACGGGCGTCAAGGCACACGTCAAACCCGAATCAGCAGCCAATCCTGTCACCCTTCCAGCAGCAAGCTTGCCGGTTCTTCCACCAACTGCTTCACCCGCACCAGGAACTGCACCGCTTCCATGCCGTCCACAATGCGATGGTCGTAGCTCAGTGCGATGTACATCATCGGCCTGCTTACGACTTGACCGCTAAGGCTCACCGGCCGTTCCTGAACCTTGTGTAGACCCAAAATGCCCACTTGCGGCGGGTTCAAAATGGGCGTGCTCATCAGCGATCCGAACACGCCGCCGTTGGTGATGGTAAACGTGCCGCCGCGCAAGTCATCAAGCGCAAGCGTGCGGTCTCGCGCCTGCTGCGCGAATCGCTTGATCCCCTTTTCGATTTCGGCGAACGTCAGGCGGTCGGCGTCGCGCAAGACCGGTACTACGAGTCCTTCAGCCGCGCCCACCGCGCTGCCGATGTCGTAATAGTGCTTCAGAACAATGTCATCGCCGTCGATCTCGGCGTTGAGCCGCGGGAACGCGCGCAGCGCCGCAACCGCCGCCTTGACAAAGAACGACGAGATGCCCAGGCCCACGCCGTAGCGCTCCTGAAATGACTCCTTGTGGCGCTTGCGCATTTCCATCACGGCGCTCATATCCACTTCGTTGAAGGTGGTGAGCATCGCCGCCTCGCGCTGCGCCTCCACCAGGCGGCGTGCAATGGTCTGCCGCCGCCGTGACATGCGAACCCGCTCTTCAAGTCTTGCGCCGGGAACAGTCGGCGAGGGTGTGGCCGCCAGCGACGCGCCAGAGGCAGGTTGCGGTTGGGGCACCGCTGGCGGAGTCGTGGGACGCGCCGCGGCCTTAGGTTGAGGCTTGGAGGATCCAGCCAAGTGCCGTTCCACATCCGCCTTCGTCAGCCGCTCGCCGTCCGAGGGCACGAGCGTCTCCAGATCAACTCCCCGCTCGCGCGCCAAACGCCGGGCGGAAGGCGTGGCAGGAGGTTCTGAGGCCGCAGCAGTTTCGGGCGCTCCTGCGGGGGAAATCGCCTGTAGGGGCACATGGCCATGTGCCCCTACGACGCGATCTACCCTCGGCTGAGCGACCAGAGGCGCCGTCGACGCTGCCATTTTCTCCCCCTCTTTGAAACTTGCACCCGCTCCGTTTGTCTGTGCCGCCCCTGCCCCGTCCTCGATCACGCCCAGCACGTCACCGATCTTTACGTCCTCGCCTTCGTGCCTCTCAATCCTAGCCAGCACGCCGCCCCGCTCCGCGCCCACTTCGAGGTCCACCTTGTCCGTCTCGAGCGACACCAGCACCTCGCCGACGTTTACACGGTCTCCTTCGTTCTTCAGCCAATGTCCGACCGTAGCTTCCAGCACCGACTCGCCGAGCTCAGGAACTACGATTTTCGCCGGCATGTTTCCTGACCTCCTCACCCTGGGAGCGCGGGCGTCCCCGCCCGCCCGTATAAATTGCCGATTGTCGATTGATGATTGACGATTGGCGGTGCCTGAGACTCGGCGGCCCTCAATCGGCAATAGACAATCGTAAATCGTCAATGAGGAGCGGGCGGGACGCCCGCGCTCCCGGGACTCACCTGCTCTTGAGCAACAAACTCTCCTCAATCGGCGCTTCTGCCAAATCGAACGCTTGGTGGATCA
>DATJYK010000077.1:0-2477 GCA_035578005.1 Terriglobia bacterium | reverse complement strand
GTCCACTCCTGAGCAATTCGAGCGACAGAGAAAAGAGTACCCGGACGCCTTGAGCGACAGGGTAGCGCACGAGAAATTCGACTTCTATACTGTCAGCCTCTACATCGAAGGCAGATTCACTGACTCGAAGCTGTCATACCTCGCTGTCTCGAAATCGGGAGAGTGAACCTGGTCTCTCCGAACAAAATACAGGCGACGTATGACGCAAACGGCAATACCCTCTCCGACCCCTCCGGCAAATCTTACACGTGGGACTTCGAGAACCGGCTGACTCAGGCAATCGTGCCGGGCAGCAACGGCGGTACGACGACCTTCAGGTACGATCCCTTCGGCAGGCGCATCCAGAAATCCGGCCCGCTCGGAACTACGAACTACCTCTATGACGGAGTCAAGTCCATTGAGGAGATCGATCAGAGCGGGAACATTCTGGCGCGTTACGCACGAACCAAGAATGTGGACGAGCCACTGAGTGAGTCGCGATCTGGAACATTGAGCTACTATCAGCGAGATGGAGTTGGCTCGGTTACATCATTGAGCAACTCATCGGGTGTCCTCGCCAACACATACACGTACGACAGCTACGGGGAAGTAGCCTCGTCAACCGGCACGCTCGTCAATCCGTTCCAGTACACGGGGCGCGAGTTCGACTCCGAAACTGGCATCTACTATTACCGTGCCCGCTATTTTGACCCGAAGGCGGGGCGGTTCCTCAGCGAAGACCAGACTCGGCTCCGGGGCGGAATTAACTTCTACGCCTACACTCGGAATAGGCCTGTGCTGCTAACTGACCCTTCGGGCCATCAAGCGGGATGCCCGCCTCAGTCGCCCAATTGCGTCCCTACCGACCCGGACGCGCCGTACCAAGGATCTGACGGACTTTGGTACAACACGCTGGACTGGAATGGCCAGCTGGATCCTGCACCGTCTGTTCCGGATGATGGGCCGACTCCTCCGTCACCGGCGCCGTCTTCGCCGTCAACCTGCCCTAAAAAGAAGTGTGACTTGGTTAATACGATTGCCAAGACATTGACTAAGGAGCTGGTGGGGCACGAGGTAATAGACTATGCGTTGGAATCAGAGTGGGTAACGGACACTGCATACTCTGTCTCGGTCGCCGTAGCGGAGGACGGGATCCCAATCTTAGGGCAGCTTATCCTTGTGTACGAAGTAGCACACACTGCTGGCGACGTGTACGTGGAGTATCAGGAATGCAAAGACGGGGGTTCCTAGGGGTAGACCAATGAGCCGATGTTCATCTTGTGGGGTTGATTTGCCAGGACATGAAGAGGGGCTCTGCCAGAAGTGCGCCAGGTACGGGCCATTGGTCGCTCCACAGGACAGCTTCCGAAATAGTTGGACCACCTACATATACTTGCCGCTTGGCATACTTGTGTCTTACATGTTTGTTACGTACGTGCCAGCCCCTGCAGCGGTAGGCGTCCTCCTGGTGGGCCTTGTGGCCATTTGGTATCTTTTTTGGGGGGCTTACTCGAAAAGACCAAGAAAGAGATATAGAACACCGCAGGAAACCTTTTGCCTTATTCTTGGCCTCTGCTGTGGCGGGGTGTGGAAGATAACTGGCGCGGAGGTCTGGGGAAGGCTCGCCATAGCATGCATAATTGCGGCTGGCGGCTATCGGGCTTTCTACAGAGTCATCGATCGAATCAAGATGGCTGCGGGTGGCCCAGGCCCCAAGGAGAGCTAAGGTCTGGGCTCCGATTCCGCTGCTGGGCTGTGCTGAGATTCCTGTCCGCTGCACTGCCGATCCGCGCACTGATCCCCACCCGATTAACTGCCTGATCGGTCCTGACTCCGGGGGTGGAATCCGGGTCCGGTTCCGGACCCAGGAGTGTGCCAGTTCCGCCACGGTGAGGGTGACGTTCTTGCCCTCCCAAAGTGCCGTGCCGGGGTTGAGGGTTGTTTAGCCGTGCTGCGCACGGGGAGTAGGTATGACACTCCACCCCTGAAAGGGTGCTGCGCGGTAACCTTCGGTTACCGTGGGCGAACCTGTTGAAAGCAGGGCAGCTAAAGAAAAAATCCCGCCGTCAGGTTGCTGTGCAGCAACCTGAAGTTCGCGCAGGCGAACTTGTTGATTCTGAAGCGCGGCTGCTAGTCTCGGCAGTGATGGCGAGAGAGGAAGCCGGGAGATGGTGAAGCCGCCGCTGCGCAGGAAATCCATCGGATTCAAAGTCAGCGAGGAAGAATACGCGCAACTGGAAACAGCGGCGCGGACGAGCGGGCGGACGCTGGGCGAGTGGTGCCGCGAGGTGGTGTTGGCGAGCGCCAGCGATGCAGAGAGACGCGATCCGGCGCTGGCGGAAATCCTCGGAGTGCGCCTGCTGCTGGTGAACGTGCTGGGACCTGTGGCGGCGGGGGAGAAGGTGACGGCGGAGAGGTTCAACCAACTGCTGGACCAAATCAGCGAAGCCAAGCACCAGCTCGCGGCCAAGTTGCAGCAGCAGGCGCGGGAGAAACCG
>DATJYK010000076.1:0-1499 GCA_035578005.1 Terriglobia bacterium | reverse complement strand
AACGTTATGACGAATTGGATGGAGAAGATGACCCTTGCTCTTGCGGCCGCGGGCACCCTTCTTGGATTGTCCCTGTCGAGACTGGAAGCGCAAGACACGAGCGGCAAGAAACCCAACGTTGTATTTATTCTGGCCGACAACGTTGGTTATGGCGACCTGGGACCGTACGGCGGCGGCGAACTGCGCGGCTTCCCAACCCCGAACGCTGACCGGCTGGCCCGCGAGGGGCTTCGCCTTACACAATATCTCGTGGAGGCAGCGTGCACTCCGTCGCGCGCAGCGCTCATGACGGGGCAATACTCGATCCGCAATGGACTTTCACTCGTCGTCGGCTTGCCGACCGGGCCCAACACCCTGTCGGCGAAAGCCTACACCATGGGAGAGTTGTTCAAGGGCTCGGGCTACGCGACGGCCATCTTCGGTAAATGGCATTTAGGCATAGCCCCACAGAGCCTGCCGACCGCGCACGGTTTCGATGAGTTCTACGGCATCCCGCCACACAGCTCGTGGAGCGATGCGACAACTGTCTCTCAGCTCATGATCACACACTCTCTCGATGTGCCCGAGAGCGTTCTCATCGAGAAGGGAGCGTGGATCATGCAGCAAAAAGCGGGTGGTCCGCTGGAGCGCGTGAAGCCCTTCACGATTGAAGTGCGTGCTGAAATTGACAATGAGCTGACTGACCGGTCCATTGAGTTCATGAAACGACAGCACGCGGCTGGCAAGCCATTCTTCCTCTACCTTCCCTTCTCGATGGGGCACACGCCGACTCTCCCCTCCAAGCAATTCGCTGGGAAATCGCGCATCGGGAATTACGGCGACAACATGATGGAAGGCGACTATCACGTGGGGCAAATACTCGACGCGCTCAAAGAACTGAAGATCGAGGACAACACCATCGTGGTCTTCGCGTCCGACAACGGGCCGTCCGGCTGGATCTCCCGGGAGAATGGCAATCTGGGTAGCCCCGACATGGGCAACGCGGGACCCTTCCGAGGCGAACTGGGCGAGGCGACCGAGGGCTCCATCCGTACCTTCTGCTTCATCCGCTGGCCCGGGCACATTGCGCCCAACACCACCTCCTACGCCATGTTCTCAGAGATGGATTTCCTGCCGACGTTTGCAGCCATCCTCGGCGCCAAACTGCCTTCGGATCGCCCGATTGACGGCGTGGATCAGACGGCGGTGCTCTACGGCAAGAGCGAGAAGGGGGCGCGGGAGTCGCTGCTCACCTTCATCGGCCCTGATCTGGTGGCCGCGCGATGGAAGCAATGGCGCTTTTATGCGACCGACATGAACCTGACCGGCTCGGGGCAGCAAATGATCGGTGGGATATACGCCAGCGCCAGCCGGATGTATTACCCAAAGGTTTACAACATCGAGATGGATCCCCACGAGGACCTGAATCTCGGCGGCCTGTACTTGTTCTTTGTCCAATTCGCGGTCAAGGCGGTGCATGAATACAATGAGTCGATCGAGAAGTATCCCAACCCGCCCGC
>DATJYK010000075.1:0-1008 GCA_035578005.1 Terriglobia bacterium | reverse complement strand
GGCCCGTGGGGCCGCGGCCGCGAGCGGGCCGTCCGGCTGCTCCGCGGCGAGCGTGCCGTGGCCGCTCCGCCCCGGGGCCGGTGCCGGTCCTGCGGGGCGACTCACCTGCTGCTGCCGTCCTGGATGGCCCCGCGCCGGGCCGACGGCACCGGGGTGATCGCGCGGGCCGCCGCGGCGGCGGCCCTGCACGGCGCGGGCAGCGCCCGGCTCGGCGCGGAACTGGGCGTCCCGCCGGCGACCGTGCGGGGCTGGCTGCGGCGTCTGCGCTCCCGCGCCGGCGACCTGCGCCAGGACGCGACGGCCGCGCTCGGGCTTCTCACCGCGGGCCGTGACTGGCCCTTCCTGGCCCCGTGCGGGTCCCCTCTCGGCGATGCCCTGGCCGCGGTCATCGCGTGCGCGCGGGCTGCGATCGCCTTCCACGGCCACGCCGAGGAGGATCTCGACTCCCTCCTGGGCCGCTTCGGCATCGCCGCCGCCCTCGCCCCCGCGCCCGGCAGCTGACCGCCAGGCCCCGTCCCGGGCATCCTCATGCCCTCACCAGGGCCGGCAGCTCCCGCAGGGAGCGCCGAAGCGCATTTCCCGCCCCGTACGCCGCCGCCATGAGCGCCCCGGCGACACCATGAGCACCCCGCCCGGCGAAACGCCCGAATTGCGCCCGCCCCGTGCTCATCTACAGTGACGCCACCACGCTCATTCTGAGCGTCCGGCAACAGCCAGCCAGAGAAGCCAGAAAATGGGGTGGTTTGCCTACTCGATTCACAGGCACCCGCCCGCCCCAGCCTGGCACACCGCCCCGACACGCCCCGCACACTGGGCGTACAAGACCGGTAGATCCGTTTGAGAGGCACAGTCATCGAATTCGGGTGGTCGGGCGGAGCGTGCCGGCGGGGCGCGGGGTGACAGGGAGCCGTCGGGGGGCCTTGTCAGGGGCGGCCGGGGGACAGATACTGCAATCACGAGCAGATGCGCATGTGATGAGCGAATGCTCCGGGAGGAGGCCCCGCCGAT
>DATJYK010000074.1:0-2142 GCA_035578005.1 Terriglobia bacterium | reverse complement strand
AGACGAGGGCGTCATGGCCTTCACCAACTTCGGCGTCGAAAGCCTCGTTGAACTGATCAAGATCCACCGCGAAATGACGCCGCGCGAAAAGCGCTGAGGTAGACCGATCGTCAGCCCCTGCGGCCCACCCCGCAGGGATACCTTTGAAATGAGAGGCCGCCTGATTGCGCGACAACCCACCCACGACCACCGCCTCAACCACGCGCTCGCGAAGATCGTCGGAAACAGCCATCCCCGCCGCCCCCCCCTCTTGCGGCGCGAACGATCAATCAGAAACTAACCATCATGACGGCGAGCTGTCGCCCCCAATGATGAAAGGGGCTTGCGGCGGCGTTTCGGGTAGAGTGCCGGTGCGGGAGACTTCGAGTGAGAGGTCGCTCTTAGTTTGGCGGTCACACCCCGACAGCTAACCGGACCCATCTGGGCAGTCCGTACCCCAAATTGTCGCGCAAGCGGAGCTTGCAGCACGCACGGTAAATTGGCCCATGTCGCGCAAGCGGCACGGGCAATCCTGCCCAGACCCTCGAAGCCTCTCGCACCCTGAGTTTAGCCGAGGGAGGACGACTGTGGAACCTATGCATCAGCGGGTTGCCGGCATCGACGTGCATCGCATGAAGCACGTCGTCACCATCTTGATCGGCCGAGAGGACGGCGCGGTGTCGAGCGAGACGCGCGAGTTCGGCGGGTTCAAGCGGGACATGCGCGCTTTGGTCGCCTGGCTGCAAACACATCGCATCCAGCAGGTGGTGATGGAGAGCACCGGGATTTATTGGAAGAGCGTGTTTGGGCATCTTGAAGCGGCCGGCATTCCCGCCCTGGTCGTCAATGCCTTCCATGTCAAGAATGTGCCCGGCCGCAAGACCGATGTGGGCGATTCGGAATGGCTGGCGCAACTGGCCCGCTTCGGGCTGCTGCGCGGGAGCTTCATTCCACCCAAGGACTTGCGCGAACTGCGCATCGTCTCACGCTATCGACGCAAGCTGACCGGGATGCTGGCCGGGGAAAAGAACCGCTTGCACAAGCTCCTGGACGACGCAGGGATCAAGCTCGGCGGGGTTGTCGCCGATATCGACGGCGTGTGCGCCGCCAAAATGGTCGAAGGCTTGATCGCCGGCCGCAAGCCGGAGGAACTTGCGGCTCTCGGCCGGGGCAAGGTCAGGGCCACAACCGACATCTTGGAAGCGGCCATGGACGGAGAACTATCGGCGCGCCACCGCCTGGTTCTCGATATGGCCTACGATCACTTGCGCTATCTCGAAGGAAAGCTGGCCGCATTGGACCGTTATCTCCTCGCGGCGATGCAGCCCTACGCCTGGGCTTGGCGTCTGCTCCAAACCATTCCGGGCATCGACGCGGTCAGCGCCGCCATGATCCTGATCGAGATCGGCGACGATCCTCATCGGTTCGGATCCCCGGCGCGCTTGGCGTCCTGGAGCGCCCTGTGTCCCGGCAACAACGAGTCGGCCGGCAAGCGTAAGAGCGGTAAGACCCGCCACGGCAATCCCATCGTTCGTTATCTTCTGTGCGAGGCCGCCAACGCCGCAAGGCGAACCAAGACCGTCTTCCGCGCCAAGTACGAGAGCCTGGTCATTCGCCGCGGCCACAAGAAAACGATCATCGCCCTCGCCCACAAACTGGTGCGGACCATCTACTTCGTCCTTGTCCGGCGGAAGCCCTTTCGCGACTCGACTGTCGATTACGAAGCTGCGAGCGTCGCCAAGAACGCCCCACGCTGGATCCGAGCCCTCAAGAAATATGGGTATTGGCCACAGGTCGCCGCTCCAAACCCGCTAACCGCGGCGACCGCAAGCTGATCCTTCCTGCACGCCGCACAGCGGGATTTGGGGCCCGTCAATACACGGTTGCAGCGCGGAAGGGCTTGCCCGTCACCACCTCGGTAATCCGGATCGCCGAACGCGACAAAGCCGCGGTGCTATCGCTCGCCTACTTCCTCACCCCCTTTCACGGTAACTAAATGGCGTTTCCGGCACCACCTCATGGTGAAAGGCGGGGACAAAGCCATGGACAGCTCCGTGGCGCGCTTGATTTTGTGCCTCACCCTTACCCATGGTTGCCGGTACCGACCGCCGGCGTCGATAATGCGGTGTGATCCAGGGGACGGCTTAGCGATGCCAATCCGCC
>DATJYK010000073.1:0-18536 GCA_035578005.1 Terriglobia bacterium | reverse complement strand
CAGATTGAGTGCGGTGACGAAGAGCCCCACCCAGCCGGCGAGTCCCACCGGCGCAAGCGCCACTTGTGCGGGATGGATGCCGGGCCGCAGCAAGTGCGTCAGCAGCACGAGGGCGAGCGGAGAGCCGGGAATGATCGCATCGGGGGGAACCACGCTTCCCGCCGGACGCCCGTGCAGCACCCCCCAGGCAAGCGCGGGAACCGCTAGTACAAATCCGGCAATCGGGCCCGCCACGGCAACATCCACGAGCATACGCCGGGTGAGAATTGGGGAACGGATGCGAATGAAGGCGCCCATGGTTCCGATGAGTGTCGGCGCGGGGATAAAGTAAGGGTAGCTCACGCGCAGGCCGTAATGTCGGCAGGTAAGATAGTGGCCGAGTTCGTGAGCCAGCAGGATGGCAAGGAGCGTACAGGCGAAGGGCAACCCTGCGGCGAGCCGCGCGGGTTGTTGAAGAATGCTGCGGAACGGAGCAAGAGAGAGGTCCGCGCTGAAGGCCGGACGCCCCGCCGCGTAGTTTGCGGCGATTCCGCTCCCAGCCACAACGGTGCTGAGAGCGGTTACAGCGAGAAGAAACAGATGGAATTGCGGAGACGAAGTCCAAGCGGGGGCCCGAAAGCGCCAAGCAGGACGCCACCGCCACCATGCCGACCGTGGCTGCGGCACGGTCGCTTGGCCAATCAGGATGGGGGAACCAATCGACGATTCGGGGGAGCCGTCACCCATAGAGACGACGCGACCGAGCGGAGCGATCCCGCGTCTCGGTGCGGATCGAGATCAGAGCGCCTGCAGCTCTTTTCCCGGCTTGAAGCGAACCGCACGGCCCGGCTTGATGTTGACTTCCTCGCCTGTTCTCGGGTTGCGGCCCACGCCGGTCTTGCGTGCTTTCACGTTGAACACCCCGAAACCCCTCAGCTCAATCCGGTCGCCGGCTGTCATGGCTTTTTTGAGAGAGTTGAAGACTGTCTCTACCGCCATCTCGGCCCTGGTCTTGGTGATGCCCGTCCGGTTCACCACTTCATTCACGATGTCCAATTTGATCACGGCAATCTCCTGAAAGAGAAGAGCTTCCATCGTAGGCAATGCCTTGGCCCCTTGTCAAGAGTTTGACACATCCCGAGAATCGCGATGGATAGCCTGTATTTCTGACCACTCTCGAAGGCGGAGAAAGAGCGGGGGTCCAACCGGTTTCAACCCTTCCCTTCCGTCTGGCAACGCTCAGGGCCGAATCGGGAGCGCGTGGAGAATGCAGGCCCGAAAGGGCCAGCCGCCGGTAATCCGACTAGCCAATCCTGATCGTGCGATATCGTACGAGACCTCGCATTTCCCGGCTGACAGCAATTGACCAACAAAAGACCGAATACAGTATCGACGGGCGATGATCTGGCGTGCTATTCAAAAGGTATCCGTAGCTGCGTGCGGCTTCAGGGAACGAGCGGAATGGGATCACCACCACAGTGCCCTGGCCCTCAGTGGCAAGCCCTCCCCTCCGCCAAGCCGGAAGCTCAGCACGGGTCGATTTTGGAGGAACTTTGGGATAGAGATCGGGATGGCTATCACGAGTTTGATTACAATACACGAACCCAATGCATCTAAGTGCTGTAGCAACAAACGTTTATGTGCCAAAAATGGACGATATTTTGAAACTTTCGAGGGGGTCGAACCCAATTTGATAAGCCTAGGCTCAGCAATGGATTACGGACAAGATGGCCTTTTTTTCATAATTTTTCGTCGAACCGCTCAACAAGCGCCCATTTACGGACAGCTTTCCTTTCGGGCAACCAAAATTCTCCGTGACCGCCGCGAGGTTCTGATTTCTCACCGACTCTTCCGGAAAGGGTGGGTTTCAACCGGTTCAAGCCTCGCCGGCACCAGCGTCTCGTGGCTAACTCTGACCGCCGAGGTGGGTGTGCCATTAAAATGAGTCGCTACTCGCCGATGCCTTGGGCAGGTACTGGTGTCATTTGCTGGGCGGAACCCCGTGAGGCGCAGTCATTCCCACGAAGGCGGGAATCCATTTCCTTGATGCCTTCTCTTTCCAATCGCTTCAGCGATGGATTCCCGCCTTCGCGGGAATGACTGCGTCGGAAACATTCGAATGACACCGGTACCGTTGGGTTGGGCAGAGTAGTTGACAGGAGGTGCGAGACGGCGCCATAATAAAGCGAATAAAAGGCGAATATGAAAGCCTCCGCTCTTGCGCCACGAAGCCCGCTGCCCGAAGCGCCGCCCGCGAAGGCGCCCCACGGTGCCACTATTCGGGTTGGACCGGCTGGATGGTCTTATCAGGATTGGGCAGGTATCGTCTACCCCACTCCGCGCCCGCGCGGCTTTCATGAGGCGGAATTCCTGGCGCGCTTCTTCGACACCATCGAAATCAACACGTCGTTTTACCAACCAGTGCGGCCGGAGTCGGCGCGTTCCTGGGTCAAACAGGTGAGCGGCAATCCGCGCTTTCAGTTCACCGCCAAGCTCTGGAGGCGGTTCACGCATGACCGCGACGCCAGCCGCGAAGACGAGCGGGCCGTGAAAGAAGGCATAAAGCCGCTCGCCGAGGGGGGATGTCTAGGTGCGTTACTCCTGCAATTTCCCTGGTCTTTCAAGTGGACCCGCGAAAACCGGGAGTACTTGGGCGGCGTCGTCATGCAATTCATGGAATACCCGCTGGTGCTGGAGGTGCGGCACAGCTCCTGGAATTGTCCGGAAGCGTTTGAACTGCTCGGTGAACTCGGAGTAGGGTTCTGCAACATAGACCAGCCGATCATCGGACGATCACTCGGGCCCACCGCTCAATCCACCAGCGCAGTCGGCTACGTACGCCTCCACGGCCGCAATTACAATCAATGGTTCGCGCACTCCCAGCCTTTCGAGCGCTATGACTATCTGTACCGCATGGATGAGCTGGAACCCTGGGTGGAGCGCGTGCAGCGGGTGGCGGCACACTCCGAGTCGACCTTCGTCATCACCAATAATCACTTTGAGGGCAAGGGAGTGGCGAACGCTTTCGAGATTGAATCTCTTCTTACCGGCAACCTGATGCCGGTGCCCGAAACCTTGCAGGCGCGATACCCGGAGCTCGCCTCGGTCGCGTCTCCAGAATCGATCGGCGCAGCCCCACAGTTCACAGGAGGCGGGACGCTTGCCGCAGAGAGACCTTCAGGGCCTCAGCAGGGCGACTTCACCTTCGAGCCTGAGCCCGAGCCGCCGCGCGAAACTTCGCCGGGATGATTCCCGCGCGGAGCGCCTTGGAGTGCGGCGGCTTGACGCCGCCTCCGGAACAGGCGAGCGAGTCAGAGCAAGGCGTCGTCGAGCCGCCGCACTCCAGGCGCTTCGCACGCCACTTTATCTGGGAGCCTAAAATGCTCGAAAATGTCTTTGCGATACTCGCTTCCACGCCGCAGAAGCTGCAGCGTGAGCTTCGTGATTTTTCACCCCGCGAGATGAAGAAACGTCCGGCGCCCGGCAAATGGTCTGTCCAGGAGATCCTGGCGCATCTGGCGGATGTCGAGCGAGTTGGCATGCGTGATCGTGTAGAGGCTATTGTCACGCAGGAACGGCCAGCTCTCGATCCCTTCGATCAGGAGAAGCGCGCCGTCGAGATGCACTACGACCGCATCGAACCGCGGAAATCGCTGGCTTCGCTCACCCGGCAACGCCGCGCCAATGTGAAGTGGTTGCGAGAGCTGGGGCCCGTGCAATTGCGTCGTGTGGGTGTCCACAAGAAGGTCGGCGAGGTTAGCGCCCTCGAGTTTCTTTACGAATGGGCCTTCCACGACCTCGGCCATCTGAAGCAGATCCTCGAAGTGAAGCGGTACGCGCTGTACCCGCAGATGGGCAACATGCAGAAGTTCTACCAATTCGGCCAATGACTGAAGCGAGGTGGTGTGAATAAGATCTTTCCCAATGCAGACGCCGCCGTAACCGACGTGAGAGACGGTGCGAGCATCCTCGTAGGTGGCTTCGGTCTTTGCGGTATTCCCGAGAATCTGATCGAAGCTGTGCGGCGCAAGGGTGTTCGGAACCTTACCGTGATCAGCAACAATGCCGGCGTGGGCGGCTTTGGCTTGGGTAGATTACTTGAGACGGGCCAAATCAGCAGGGTGATCGGCAGCTACGTCGGCGAAAACAAGCGCCTGGAAGAGCTGGCGCTGAAGGGCGAGGTTGAGCTCCAGCTCAATCCCCAAGGCACGCTGGCTGAGCGCATCCGCGCAGGCGGCGCAGGCATCGCTGGGTTTTACACTCCAACTGGCGCAGGTACGGTGGTCGCCGACGGCAAAGAAGTGCGCGAGTTTGACGGCCGGCAATATCTCCTGGAACGCGCTCTCACCGCTGACTTCGCTTTCATCAAGGCATGGAAAGGCGACCGCTGGGGCAATCTGGTCTATCGCAAGACAGCTCGCAACTTCAATCCCGTGATGGCCACGGCGGCGCGAGTGACAATCGCCGAGGTGGAGGAGCTCGTCGAGCTTGGCGAGCTGGACCCTAACATGATCGTCACACCCGGCATTTACGTGAAGCGAATTTTACAAGGGACGAATTACCAGAAGCGAATTGAGAAGCGGACGGTGAAGAAAGCCCATCGCTGAGGAACGGTTCTACTATGCTCGATAAACGTGAACTCATCGCCCATCGCATTGCCAGGGAGCTTAAAGACGGATACTACGTCAACCTCGGGATCGGCATTCCCACGCTGGTGGCCAATTTTGTTCCGCCTGGGATTGAGGTGATTCTGCAGTCCGAGAACGGCATGCTAGGTGTCGGGCCGTTTCCTTTCGAAGGTGAGGAGGATCCCGATCTGATCAACGCCGGTAAGGAGACAGTAACGGAGCTTCCTGGCACGTCTTACTTTTCGAGTGCAGACTCATTCGCCATGATCCGGGGCGGCCACGTGGACCTGACGGTGCTGGGAGCGATGGAAGTGGACGAGCAGGGAAATCTGGCGAGCTGGATGATCCCCGGCAAGGTCGTCAAGGGTATGGGCGGCAGCATGGACCTGGTGTCGGGCGCGAATCGTGTGATTGTTGCCATGGAACACACCACGAGGGACGGGCGGCCCAAGATTCTGAAGCACTGCATCCTGCCGCTGACCGGCGCCGGCGTAGTGGATACGATTGTCACTGAACTTGGCGTCATCGACGTAACGCCGGAGGGCTTGGTGCTCCGGGAGACCATGCCCGGCGTCGCGGCGGAAGATGTTCGGAGGTTGACCGAAGCGCACCTGAAGGTGAGTCCGGACCTGCGCCCGAATGGGGCGTGAGTTCGGGCGTGCAGAGGCCCCTCCATGTTCCCCGAAACATTCAGAGTTGGATCTTCCCATCCGACAACTTCTGCCGATCCTCTTTGAGGGCAGGCAACTACCCGTCCGTCAGTTTCCTGAGCGCCTGGGAGCAGGCTCGTTTGACGCCATCGCGAGGTCAGTCGAACATCTGTTCGAGAATGTTCGAGTTTTATCAAGCTCCAAATCCGATGCTGTTGTTGAATCCACAAACCAGGCAACCGAAATAGACTTCGGGACGCTGCTCCCAGCGTAGCGGCCCAGACCGCAACTCACGAATCGCCCTCACGGATCTCGCAGCCGCGCAGAACGGCCCTGTGGCAGCATAAAAAATATTTATAAAGTACTTGACGCGCTATACCCTCAGAAGTACAGTGTAGCGGTTGCGAGTACGTTAATAGGAGGAACGTCGTCCATCGAGACGGGTGGGGGATTAGGGCGAGCAAGGCGCTTTTTCTTCACTTTTTATTTCGTTCCGTTAATCTCGCGTAGCATCCGCTTTGTGCCGCCTGATGTAAGTGGCTCGACGACTATCGAAAGTCACCCCGCTGTTCTTATTACTAGTCCGCTTGGCACTAATGTTCAAGACTACCCGCATCCGTCGCAAGCTGGCTTTGCTGCGGTTTGGGTAGAGCGACGCGGCACCTCGAGGGTTTGAGATTGAGTTGTCCGTATCCCGAGAGTACCGCGGAGCGGGAGGCATAAGCCAATGAAGAAGAGACTAGCAACGTTACTCACCGCTGGGCTCCTTTTGGTGCTTGCCACGGCGGAGGCGGCATGGGCCCAAACGGCCACCGGCCAGATCACGGGCACGGTGAAGGACGCAAGCGGGGCGGTAATTCCCCAGGTCAAGGTTACCGCTACCAATCAGCTCACGAGCGCTACCCGTGAGACGACTACTACGGCAAACGGGGATTACTCGTTCCCGCTGTTGCCGGTGGGCACTTACACCGTTGCGGCCGAGAAGCCGGGCTTCCAGCTCGCGAAGCAGTCCGACATTCAGCTCAGCGTCGCAGACGTTCTGCGTGTTGACCTCCAGCTTGCCGTGGGGCAAGTGACGCAGACGGTGGAAGTCAAGGCGGCCACGGTGGCCTTGCAAACGGAGTCGGCGGCCGTAACGCAACTCATCGGTCAGCGTCAGGTGGCCGACTTGCCTCTGAATAGCCGGAACTTTACCGACTTTCTGCTCCTGGGCGCGGGCGCCGTGGACACGCATGACGGCGAACAAACAGCGATGCGCCAGGACAAGGGAGGTTCGTACAGTATCAACGGCGCTCGGCCCACCGGCCTTAACTACACGTTGGATGGGATCATCAATACGGACGTGGCGTTGAATACTCCGGCCGTCATCGTCTCACAAGACGCCATCCAAGAGTTCAAGGAGCAGACCGCGACTTACTCGGCACAGTACGGGTACAGCGCCAATCAAGTTGACATCGTCAGCAAGAGCGGTACTAACACCCTGCATGGCTCCCTGTTTGAATTCCTCCGAAACGACGCTCTGGACGCCCGAAACACTTTCGCGAGCAGCGTTCCTGAGCTCCGGCAGAACCAATTCGGCTTTGTTGCGGGCGGCCCGGTGTATATTCCAAAGGTCTACGACGGCCGCAACAAGACATTCTGGCTGGCCAACTACGAAGGCTGGCGTATTCGCCGGGGAAACATATTGCAAGGCCTGGTTCCTGATCCTGCGCAACTGGGTGGGGATTTTTCCGATGCAGCAGGCACGCTGCCAGCGTTCGGCACCTCGGCGTGCACGGCCCAACTGGCCACCAACCTTCCCTGCATGCCGGTGGACCCTAACACAGGGCTACCCTTCCCAGGCAATACGATCGACTCGAGCCGTTTCTCGAAGCTGGCCAAGGAAACCCTCTCTTTGGGCATGTTTCCGGCCCCGAATTGTGATCCTGCTGTCTGCTCGGGCAACAACTACAAGTCGCTGGTGACGCTGCCTACCAACATGAACCAGCAGACGTACAAAGTGGACCAGGACCTGGGCCGTTACGGCAGGGTCTTTGGCCGCCTGACGTTCGCGCACTATGATACTTCCACGCTCGGCACTCTCACCGTCCCGCTGGGAAACAACACCTTTGTTGAGACCGAGAGGAGCTGGATGGTTTCCCATACGCTCAGCCTCGGTGCGAGAAACGTCAACAATTTCCGGTTCGGCCGCCTGGGGGCCACCTCAAATCAGTGCGGTGTTCCGGCGGCTCAGTCCGTGGTTGACGCCCTCGGCTTCACGGGCGTATTTCAGAACCTTCCTGACTGCGCGCGTTCGTACCCAGGCGGTATCTCGATCGGCAACTATTCAGGTTTCGGAGGTCCGACCAACGACACCACAACCAGTTACATTCCCACCTGGCAATTCGCCGATGACCTCTCGATGATCCGGGGGAAGCATACGTTCACGACGGGCGCGGATTATCGTCATTGGATACAGAACCGGAACCTCGCCGCCGACTTTCTGGGTACATTCACGTACCGGAATGACCAGATCGTCACCAATGGAACAGGTTGTCCGACGGTTTACTGTGGAACTGGAAATGCCGTAGCAGACTTCCTGCTCGGCTACTACTACAACACAGGCTTGTACCAGCCGGCGCCGTTCAGCAAGCCCGGCGTGGCGGGCAACTTGAACCAGTATCACTTTCAGTACTTTGCTCCGTATTTTCAGGACGACTGGAAGGTGCGCTCGAACCTTACTTTGAACCTCGGTCTGCGGTGGGACTTCCGCACCGTGCCCTACGAGCAGAGCAACAAGATGGGATGGCTGGACGGCACTAACGCCGACGGCGGAATGTGTATTGCGGACCAATCCCTGGTGACGAAGGGTGTGGCTCCGCCGGGCAGCATGTACAGGTATTGCGGCCGGCATAATCCCATTTCTAACCCGCTCACACCCTTTGCTCCCCGCTTCGGCTTTGCCTGGCGTCCTTGGGGAGAAAAGACGGTGATTCGGGGCGGATATGGAATCTTCTTCGACTCCGCCGAAGGCCGCGAGATTGACGACTCCGGGGATATTTACCCTTACGAAGTGCGCTCAACGCTCACCCCTTCCACTCAGCCGGTAGCGTCAGCGCCCAAGCTGACGGACCAGTTGTTTCCCGCATTCACCACCATCGCTCCTGTGACGCCCAATGATCTGACCTTCATCGCGGTGATCATCTCAGAGCATCCCATCAACCCTTACGTCCAACAGTGGTCTCTTTCTGTGCAGCGTCAGCTTGCTCCCAATACAACGCTCGAGGCCAACTACATCGGCAATAAGGGAACGCACCTGCTGACGCGCAACGATATTGCGCAGGCCTACGCGCCCTCCAATCCTGACTTTTGCTCAACTCAGGACGCGGCCGGCAATTACATCAATCTCAACAATGGCGATTGCCCAGTCGGCACACGGAGGCCGTACTCCAATTTTACCGGCGTCTATATCGACAGCGAGTGGAGAGGCGTTTCCAGCTACAATGCCGGCAATCTTAAGCTGGAACGCCGGAGCAATTCGCTGACCATGCAAGCGATCTACACCTGGTCGAAGAGTCTCGACAATAAGTCCGCCGCGGCTGGAATCGGCAACGCGGCCATCGGGTGGAACGGCTTCATGGATAATCACAATCCGCAGCTTGATTACGGCCGGTCCGATTTCGATGTTGGCCAGCGCTTTGTTACGAACTTCGTTTACGCGTTGCCCTTCGGTCGCGGCCAACGCTACATGAGCGGTGCTAGCAAGGCTGCCGATCTTGCTCTGGGCGGGTGGCGAGTGGGAGGCATTTATACCGTGCAACTGGGATTCCCCATGTCCGTTTACGGGCAGGATCCTTTCGGCCTCCTTGATGTCATCTTTGGATCGGGAAACCGGGCCAACCTCACAGGCAATCCGGTGGGCCCTAAGACGGTGCAGGAGTGGTTCAACACGTCAGCTTACACTCAATCTGCCGTGGCTCATTATGGCACCTCAGGCCGAAACGTCGTAAGGTCTCCGGGCATCAACGATTGGGACTTCAATCTGGCAAAGACCTTCATGTTCACTGAGAGGCTGCGCCTGGAGTTCCGCGCCGAGGCGTTCAATCTATTCAACCACCCACAATATTACTTTCCCGATTCTACTATTACTGATGCGGGGTACGGTCAGATCAGCAGCACCAGGCTTGACCCTAGACAGATTCAGTTCGGATTGAAGTTGCTGTTTTAGATTGCATTTTTCGGCGAGTACCCGGATGGGCGGAGCTGTGAAGCGCCGCCCTTGCGGTACACTCCTATTGATGATCCTCGCTGGCCGAACACCCCTGGGATGTGCACTGGTCGTCGTCTCGGGTGCCTACCTGTCGGCTCAGCAACCCGACGCCAGTTTAGTGGAACGATACTCGCAAGATGGAGCGCGAGCCTTGGCGGAGCAGCGCTACGCCGAGGCGGAGCAGGCATTCGAAAAGCTGCGCGCGCTCGAACCGGGCACGGCCGAGGTTTACGCGAACCTCGGTCTGGTGTATTTTCAGGAGAAAAAGTTCCCTCAGGCGGTAGCCGCTTGGCGCCAGGCAGTGAAGCTTAAGCCCGGCTTGCCAAACTCCGAGTCCTTCCTGGCCATGTCCCTATCTGAGATCGGCCGCTACAGTGAGGCGCTGGCCGGCCTCGAGAACGGATTCAAGCGGTCGCGCGATTCTGCGCTACGTCGCATGATCGGCCTTCATCTCGAAAGGGCGTATACAGGATTGCATCGTGACGGCGACGCGGTTCAAGTCGCCCTGGAACTGAACCGGCTCTATCCGAACGATCCGGAAATCCTGTATCACACGGGGAGGCTCTTCGGCAACTTCGCCTATCTGACCGTGCAGAAACTCCAAGAGGTAGCGCCAAACTCGGTTTGGATGAATCTGACCGCAGGTGATCTCGACGAGAGCGAGGGGCACTACGACCTGGCCATCACCGAATATCGCCAGGTTCTGGCGCTTGATCCCGGCAGGCCGGGTATCCATTTCCGCATCGGTCGAGCCCTTCTCTCTCGTGCTGAACCTGCCAGCGCAGCCGAGGACAGAGCTGAGGCGGCGAAGGAATTCGAGCAGGAGCTTGCCCTGGATCCGACGAATGCCAATGCGGCTTACGAATTGGGAGAGATCTATCGCAAGTCCGGCGAAACCGCGAAAGCAAAGCAGCTATTCGAGGCGGCACTGCAATCCTATCCTGACTTCGAGGAAGCCCAGGTGGGACTGGCCCGTGCACTGATCTCCCTCGGTAAACCTGACTTAGCCCTTCCCCATCTCCGTAAGGCTGTCTCGCTGAACCCGGACGACGCGGTTTGTTATTTTCATCTCGCTCAAGTTTACGGCTTACTGCGCAACGATGCCGAGCAGCGAAAAGCGCAGTCGGAGTTCGAGCGGCTGCGAAGCCAGAGAGAACAGCAGGAAAAGTCACTACTCAAGGGAGCCTTCTCGTCGCCCGAAGTGACCAAGCAAGAACTTGATTCCAAGGATGCCCATGAGAGGCGGCAATAGCTTCTCTAGCCTTCGACCAATCGCCCTCACGCTATAATTCTCCTTGTTGAGCGGCTCCGCACGAGAGCCGCTCTCAAGGAGCGTTGTGCCCTCAAGCGTGGAAAGAGAGATCGAAAAGCTCCGCGAGCAGATTCGGCATCACGAGCACCTCTACTACGTTCTCGACAACCCCGAGATCTCCGACTCCGAATTTGACCGCCTGATGCACCGGTTGCAGGACCTGGAGCGCGAGCATCCCGACCTCGTCACGCCGGATTCGCCTTCGCAGCGCGTGGGTGGCGAGCCTTCCTCCGAGTTTCCCAAAGTGCGGCACTCGGTGCCGATGATGAGCCTGGATAACACGTACTCGGTGGATGAACTTCGCAATTTTGACCGGCGCGTGCGCGAGCTTTCGGGACGCGCGGAGGTCGACTATGTGGGCGAACTAAAGCTTGACGGGCTTTCCATGTCCCTGGTCTACGAGAATGGCGTGCTCACGCACGGCGTCACTCGCGGCAACGGCGTGATCGGCGAGGACGTCACAAGCAACGTGCGCACCATTCGGTCGGTGCCATTGCGCCTGGACTCGAAGAAACTCGACGTGTGGGGACGGCCCAGTAGTTTCGAAGTGCGGGGTGAGGTGATTATGCCGCGCAAGGCCTTTGCCCAAATGAACGCGCAGCGCGAAGCCGCCGGTGAGCCCAAGTTTGCCAATCCGCGAAACTCGGCCGCAGGTACGATGCGCCAACTTGATTCGCGCATCGTCGCCACCCGCAAGCTTGACATCTTTCTCTATTTCGCCCTGGTGAACGGCCGTCCGCCGCTGGCGGAACACTGGAAGACTCTGGATTCCATGGCAAAGATGGGCTTCAAGGTGAACACTCACCGGCGCCTGTGCCGCTCGATCGATGAAGTGCTTGAATTCGTGCAGGAATGGGAGGGCAAGCGCGAGGATCTCGACTACGACACTGACGGCATAGTAATCAAGGTCAATGACACCCGACTTTGGGATGAACTGGGCTGGACGGCCAAATCTCCCCGCTGGGCCGTGGCATACAAGTACGCGGCGCGCCAAGCGACGACTGTGGTGACGGACATCCGCGCCCAAGTCGGCCGCACGGGAACGCTGACGCCAGTCGCCGACCTAGAGCCGGTGGAAGTGGGCGGAGTGACGGTGAGCCATGCCACGCTGCACAACATGGATGAGATCGAGCGCCTTGGCGTCCAGATCGGCGACACGGTGCTGATCCAGCGGGCGGGCGAGGTGATCCCGCAAGTCGTGAAGGTCGTCAAGCAGGGGAAAGATCGCAGAGAGTTCCGCATGCCCCACAAGTGTCCCGTGTGCGGCCGCGACGTGTTTCGCGCTGAGGGCGAAGTGGCTTACCGATGCATGAACTCGGCGTGTCCCGCGCAGCTCAAGGAATCGCTGCGGCACTTCGCCGGCCGCCATGCGATGAACATCGAGGGACTCGGCGACGCGCTGGTGGATCAACTTGTGGCCACGGGCCTGGTGAAGGATGCCGGTGACCTTTACGCGCTCACGCAGGGGGATTTGGTAGCCCTCGAACGTATGGGCGAGAAATCGGCCACCAATCTGCTGAACGAGATCGAAGGCAGCAAGGGAGCCGCACTCGACCAGGTGATCTACGCCATCGGCATTCCGTTCGTGGGCGAGCGCACGGCGCAAGTGTTGGCCAATCATTTTGGCTCGCTCGACAAGCTGATCGGCGCCACGGAGGCCGAACTCGACGAGGTACCTGAGATTGGGTTGAAGACGGCAGGCGGCATCGCCGAGTTCTTCAGAGAAAAGCGCAACCAGGAAGTAATCGAGAAGCTGCGCAAGGCCGGGCTTCGATTCAAGCAAGAGAAGACTCGCAAGACGGGCGACGCGCTCGCCGGCAAGATCTTCGTGCTCACCGGCACGCTGCCCACTTATTCGCGCGAAGAGGCGAAGAAGATGATTGAAGACGCCGGAGGCCGCGTAACCGGGTCGGTGAGCAAGAAGACGGACTACGTGGTGGCAGGCACCGATCCGGGTTCGAAGCTCGATAAAGCGCGGGAGTTGGGAGTGAAGACCGTGGATGAGGATGGACTGCGGGCGCTACTGGGAAGTGCCTAGCGGCGTTCACGGGCGATAGGCTCAACGCTTTACTTCTCGGCGTACATTGTTAGCGGGACAATGCTACGGGATGCTGGAGTACGGCACACCGGCGCCCCTTTGACGCCATACATTGACAAACCTTGTTATCGCCGCTAGGCTTCTCTTGAGGCAGCATATGAATGTTTCTCTGACTCCCGAACTTGAGCAGTTCGTCCAGAGCAGGGTTGACAGCGGCCGGTACAACTCGGCCAGCGAGGTTGTGCGCGAGGCGCTTCGGCTATTTGCAGACCACGAGAGTGTGCGTGCCGCCCATCTCGCCGAATTCAACGCAGAACTGAGTCGTCGCCTGGCGTCTTTAAACCGTGGGGCAACTGTCGATCCTGCCGAGGTTCGCACCCGGCTCACAGCCAAGTCGCAGCAGAGGCGCAAGCGGCGCGCATGAGCCGTTATAGGCTGGGCCACGATGCGGAGCAAGACCTTGATGACATCTGGGAGTTTGTGGCCGCTCACAACATCGATGCCGCGGACCGGCTCGTTGCGAAGTTCTTCGACACATTTGAGGCGCTCGCACAGATGCCCGGTATGGGTCACCAGCGTAAGGACCTCACGCACTTGGCGGTTCTCTTCTGGCCCGTCGGCAATTACCTCGTCATTTATCGCGCTGAGAGGACTCCCATCGAGATTGTTGCCGTAGTCCACGGCAAACGAGACGTGCCCACGTTTCTGCGCCAGCGAGTTTTCGAATGATCTGAATGCTGTGATCAATCTTTTTGAAATCTGGCCTCGCCGGCGAAGGTTGCTAGCGCCGCTCGCCAGTAGAAATCCGCATGTCCTTTTATCACGCCATCAAGTGGTCCATCGAGGCCGCCTGGGTGGCGTTTTGCGCCTACTGGTTCATCATGGCGTTCGGTGTCAAGCGAGCCGTCAAGAGACAGAGCCTCTCGAGCCGCGTTCTCCACATCACCGTCGGCGTGCTCGCATACATGCTTTTGTTTACGGATCGGTTCTCTTGGGAACCGCTCGCGTGGCGCTTTATTCCGGACTCGCGGGCCTGGGCAACAGCCGGCGCGTTGGTCACTTGGGCCGGCGTTGCGCTGGCCATCTGGGCGCGCACAATTCTTGGCAGGAATTGGAGCGCGACTGTGACCGTGAAGCAGGACCACACCCTGGTTCGAAACGGACCTTACTCTACCGTGCGCCACCCGATCTACTCCGGACTTTTGCTTGCCGGTCTCGGCACAGCCTTGGCGATAGGTGAAGTTCACAGCCTTTTGGCGGTGGTGATCGGGCTTGTTGGTTTCCGCGTGAAGTCGACGCTGGAAGAGCGGTTCATGATCGAGCAATTCGGTCGAGAATATGAGGAATATCAGCGACACTCTTGGGCGCTCGTGCCATTTGTTCTGTAGCCCGCACTTCAAAGAGAGTAGGCGCATTGTGTTTGCCTCGTGCTTCGCGCTCGGGTCTTCTACTGATGATCGACTCCACAGACAGAATCTATTTTGGCGCTTGCCTGGCGATGAAGCTCACCAAGTCGTCGATTTCCTGCGAAGTGAGACGCTTTGAATAGTCGCTGGGCATCATCTTGACAGGCGCCCGCGTGACTCGCGCCGCATCAGATTTCAAAATCAAATAGAAATCGCCCGTTGGATCTTGAAGCTGAAACGAAAAATTGTCTTCGTTGCGCAAAACGCCGGAGAGTTTGGTGCCGTTTCGAGTCGTCACCGTAACTTGCTCGGGCGGCAAATCAGCAGCCCTCTTCGTGCCCAGGATGGCGCTGCGAATCTCGGAAGGCTGATGATTCCGGCCGTAATCAGAGAGGTCACGCGCAATGAAGTTACCCGTGCCTTCCATGACGTGGCACGTCGAACACCCCGCCTTGCCGAAGAACAGCGCCCCACCTCGCGTCGCGTCGCCCGTCACGGCTTCGGATGCGACCGTGCCCTGCAGCTCGCGGAGGTAGGCCACCACAGACTTGATCACAGAGGAGCCGAGCGCGCTGAACTCCGGCATGCCCTTCCCTGGGATTCCGTTATGAACGATTCCGGCGAGGTCTTCGTCTGACAGCGACTTCACCTGGTCTTGGACGATGCTGGGTGCGTGCTCGCCGCCGCGGCCGTCAAGCCCATGGCAGGCTGCGCATTGTGTTCGAAAGATCCTCTGGCCAGGCCCATTGGCAGACGGCGTTTCACCAGCCTGAGTCGCGCTGTCCTGTCGCGCCGCAACAGGGCTCGGCATCGGCGCGCAGACGGCCAACAGTAATGTGATCCAGAGCCTCACTGACCGGCCCGGGTGCTTCGCCTTGCCACTCACCCTCGTTGCACGAAACTGCTTGACGGAAGTCAAAAGTTTTCGTCTCATGTCAGTTCGTCCCGAACACACTCCGATGCAAAGTCTCAGCAGCCGGAGCGCGGCGGCGACGCCGAGACAACCGTCATGCGCGGTTCTTCTTTGGTCTCCACCTTCTTGCTGCTAACTTCGCTCGCGGCCGCGAAGCCGCAGGACGCTGCGCATCGCGCCGGCTGCCAGGTTGAGGCTACCAATTATAAGGGATGGCAGGCTCAGCAAATCTCGAACGCCTGGGTGAAGCTCATCATCGTTCCCCAGAACGGCGGACGGCTGATGCAAGTGGTCTTCAACGGTCACGAATACCTGTTCGTCAATCCGCAATACGCCGGCAAATATCTCCCGCCCGACGAAACCAAGTGGTTCAACTATGGCGGCGACAAATTGTGGCCGTTGCCCGAAGGCAACGAGGATGAGCAACACTGGGCGGGCGGATCAGACGTGTTGGATGACGGCGCGTATACATTCCAGGTCACGTCGGAAGCGCCTCAGTGCTCAATCTCACTCACCGGGCCTCCCGACCCGCGCACCGGCCTTCAGTTCATGCGGACCATCAGCCTCCAGCCGGACTCCCCACAGATTCACTTCCACGCTTTGATGAAGAACGCTACCGGACATCCCATCGAATGGTCCGTTCAATCCGTTTCGCAGTACAACACGGCGGACCCGCAAGACGCCTCAAATTACAACCGGGATTTGCGGGCTTATACTCCCGCCAATCCGCGCAGCAGCTACCTGGAGCGCTATCACGTCCGCTTCGGCCCGGCTGAGAACCCATTCGTCAGAATTCAAGATGACGGCCTATTCGCGCTCGATTACGGCTACCTCGCGGCCGAGTTGTGGATTGATTCCACAGCCGGCTGGCTAGCGGTTGTCAACGGCGCCTCGGCCTACGCCATGGTGGAGCGCTTCCACTACCAGGAGAATGCCCGGTACCCCGGCAAGGCCTCCGTCATTTTTTGGACCAACGGTCCCGAGTTGCACATGGACGACCGCGGCTTCCCTTCTATCCCTCCGCCGAAAATCGACGAAACCCCGTTCTATATGGAAGCTGAGCTCAATAGCCCCTTGGTGCGGCTCGATCCCGGTGAAACGTACCCCTTCGATACCGACTGGTTTCCCACGCGCTGCGGAAAGCAATTCACCGGCGTGAGCGACGCTGGGCTAGTTTCAGAGGCTCTTGTCGCCAGCCGCATAAGCGGCGCGAAGATCAAGCTGTCGGGGTCATTCGGCGTTTTCTTTCCGGGCAAGCTCATCGCGAATGTCTACAATCGTGGTGGCCGGCTCTTGCAAAAAACGGCGCTCCAGGAGGTCGACCCCGGCGAATTCGTCACCGTCGAGAAGGAGATTGAAAGTGGCGGCGAGGCCGACCGCGTTTCACTCCATCTTGAAGACTCGGCCGGAGCCGATCGAGGCTCGCTCGGAGAAGCCAGCGTGGAGCCGCTGCGAGGAGACCACTGAGCATGAAGCCCACGGTGCGCAAGCGAGCTCTGGTGGCGGCGGCCTCGCTCGCAGTTCTGCTGGCGGGCCGTCACATGGCTCAGTCGCCGGTTTACGCGCGCGCTGACGTGCAAGCCCAAGACCTGCTTAGCAAGCCGGTGGGCGCCAACTGGACGTCTTACAACGGCGACTACACCGGACGGCGCTTCAGCAGCCTGAGCCAAATCAACGCCGCTAACGTAGCCCGCCTGCGCGCCGCCTGGGTGTTTCATTCTTCGAACTCGGCACATTTGGAAGTGACGCCAGCGGTGTTCAACGGGGTGATGTATGTCACCTCCGCCAACGATGCGTTCGCTCTCGATGCCCGCACTGGTCGCGAGTTGTGGCGTCACGAGCGGCCCATGACCTCCGGCCTGATCGATGACGCCTCGGCACACCACAATCGCGGGGTGGGTCTGTGGCACGATCGCGTCTTCATGCAAACGGACAATGCCCATCTGCTGTGCCTCGACGCGCGCTCTGGACGCCTGCTGTGGGATGTCGCTTACGCGGAGGGGTCGAAGAATTATGGCGCCACTAGCGCTCCGCTCGTGGTCAAGGACGAGGTTGTGGTGGGAACCTCCGGCGGCGACGACGGCGTGCGCGGATTTGTGGCCGCGTTCGATGTGCTGACCGGCAAAATGAAGTGGCGCTTTTGGACGATCCCCGCGCCCGGAGAATTCGGATCCTCGAGCTGGCCCGGCAATTCGTATCTGCTGGGTGGCGGCACCACCTGGATGCCCGGCACCTACGATCCTCAACTGAACACCATCTACTGGTGCACCAGCAACCCCTCGCCGGATTTTCTCGGCGACGGGCGGCCCGGCGACGATCTCTACACGGATTGCGTCCTGGCGCTTGACCCTGACACGGGAAAGCTGAAATGGTATTTCCAGTTCACGCCGCACGACCTTTACGACTATGACGCCACCGAGACGCCGGTTCTGGTTGAGAGCGCAGAGACAGGCGGCCCCCAGAAGCTCCTGGTGCAGCCCAACCGCAATGGGTTTCTTTACGTCCTCGATCGCGAAACCGGAAAGTTCCTGAAGGCCACACGCTTCGCCCAGAAGCTGAACTGGGCAACGGGCATCGACACGAACGGCCGGCCGATTCTGTCCGGAGTTATCCCGACGCCACAAGGCACGCGCGTTTGCCCGAGTATCGTGGGAGCCACCAACTGGTATTCGCCTTCGTACAATCCCGAAACGCGGCAACTGTATTTCATGGTGACGGAGAGCTGCGAGGTCTATACGGCCAAGCCGCAGACGTTCAAAGAGGGCGAGACTTATTACGCGAGCGGCACCAAACGCGTCCCCGGTGAACCGGCGAAGCGGGAGCTGCAGGCCTACTCGGTCCCAGACGCGAAGCTGGCCTGGCGCTATCCGCTGGCCGGCGAAGGCGAGTCTTGGGGCGGCACCATGACGACGGCAGGAGGGCTTGTCTTCTTCGGCGACGACACCGAGGAGCTCGAGGCCGTGGACGCGCGTACCGGAAAGCCGCTGTGGCACTTCAACACCGGTCAATCCTTTACGGCCTCGCCCATGACGTATTCGGTGGACGCCGTCCAGTACGTGGCCATCGCCGCCGGCAGCGACGTGTTTGTGTTTTCGCTGCCGCAGTGATTGAGGCGCCGCCCTCATGTTTCCGTTGTAGGGCCGGGGCTTGCCCCGGCCAAGGCCGACCCGAGGGTCGGCCCTACGAATTCCGCAAAACCAGGAGGAACTATGACGAGATATCTGTTCCGAAAATTTCGGTCAGGCATTAACGCTGGGGTCAAGGGTGACCTTATGACCTAGACCTTCGAGCCGCTTGACGTAATAACGGGTCAGGCGTTCGGGTTCAAGACGATCATAGAAGTCGCCGCCGAGATCAGCAT
>DATJYK010000072.1:0-2785 GCA_035578005.1 Terriglobia bacterium | reverse complement strand
GCCCATCCTGATGACATCTTTTGCATTCATTCTCGGTTGCGTGCCTCTGTTCATCGCGACGGGCGCAGGTTCCGTCGGCCGCCAGATCATGGGTACAGCCGTAATTGGCGGAATGCTGGCTGCGACCGCCCTAGGCATCTTCATTATCCCGGCGTTGTACGTACTCGTGGAGCGTCTCGCGAGTCTTCGGAAGCGCGAGGTGACTGCGGCCACCGAGGAGCCGGCAATGGAACTAGTGGAGGCCGACTAACGTGAAAAAGATAATTGCTGTTTCTTCCCTGATGCTCCTTTCGTCGGCGTGCACGGTCGGTCCGAATTACAAGCGACCGAAGGTGGACGTGCCGGGCGCGTACCGTGGAGCCCCTGAAGCGGCGCAACCTGAGCAGATTTCGGCGCAGCAAACGCCAGAGCCTGCTGGCAATCCGGCGAAGCAAACGCCGCAGTCTGCTCCGCAATCGTTCGGAGACCAGAACTGGTGGGAGGTATTTCAGGATCCGCAGCTCCAGGGGCTGATCCGCACCGCCCTCCAGCAGAACTATGATGTTCGCATTGCGGCGACGAGGATCCTGGAAGCGCAAGCGCAGTTAGGCATCACGCGGGCTGACCAGTTGCCAACCCTGGATGGGGGGGCGGCGGGAGTCGGCGATCGCGTCGCGCGACAAAAGGCTCTACCCCAAGCCCCGTTCGAAACAAACGCCTACGCGGTGGGCGCCTCTTTGGCATGGGACCTTGATTTTTGGGGCAAGTACCGCCGCGCCACCGAAGCAGCGCGAGCCAATCTGCTGGCGACAGAATGGGCACGCCGGGCAGTGATCAGCACGCTGGTAAGTAACGTTGCCGCTGCGTACTTCCAGCTTCGCGCGTACGACCTTCAGCTTGAAGTCTCCCGGCAGACTCTAGCTTCGCGCCAGGACTCACTGAAGCTCACTCAGACTCTGTCGAATGGCGGAGCCGGCACCGAGCTCGACGTGCGGCAGGCGGAACAGTTGGTTGCGGTGGCGGCCGAATCGATCCCCGACTTCGAGCGGCTTATCCAGCAACAGGAAAACTTGATCAGCACCCTTCTGGGACAGAATCCTGGACCGGTTGTCCGTGGAATGAAGCTCACCGAGCAGCCGCATTTGCCGGAGGTTCCGCCTGGAATACCCTCCCGCCTACTGGAGCGGCGGCCCGATATCCGTGCGGCTGAAGCGCAGTTAATGGCGGCTAACGCTCAAATAGGAGTAGCCAAAGCAGCGTACTTTCCGCAAATCACGTTGACCGCGACCAGCGGGTTCCAGAGCTCGGCGCTTACCAGCCTCTTTACGGGCCCGGCGGGGTTTTGGAACCTGGGTGGGTCGCTCGCGCAGCCGATCTTTGAAGGCGGCCGGATCCGCTCGGGAGTGCGATTGAGCGAAGCCCGCCAAAAGGAACTGGTGCTGACCTATCAGCAGACAATTCAGCAGGCGTTTCGCGGCGTTTCCGACGCGCTGGTGGGATATCAAAAGAATCGCGAGTTCCGGCAGCACCAGGAGGAGTTGGTGCTTGCCGCTCAAGATGCGGCGCGACTTTCCGGTGTCCGATATCGAGGTGGGGCTGCCGGCTACTTGGAAGTGCTGACCAATGAAACCAATTCCTTTAATGCCGAACTGGGCCTGACTCAGGCTCAGTTGAATGAGCTATTGAGCCTGGTGGAAATCTACAGAAACCTTGGCGGAGGCTGGAGCTCGTAACTGCGGCAAAGGAGGTTGACATGTCAGTGGTTGCAACGGCTGTGGATCCTCAATTGAAGTCGATCTTGATCGCGACCGATTTTTCCCAGGCGTCTGAGAAGCCTCTGTGCCATGCCCTCGCCATCGCGCGTTGCTATGGAGCGAAAGTTTACTTGGCGCACGTTGTTTCCTCGCTGGGGTTCACTCTGGCAGGCCCGGCAGCGCTCGCTGCGGCCGAGGAGGCAGTTTGCAGAGATGCCGCGCATCTCGAAGACGATCTTGTTCGAAGCGGCGCACTGTCCGGCCTTCAACACCATGTCGTCATTCGTCAAGGCGAGGTGTGGCCAGAGTTGGAAGCCATCATCAGGCAAGAAGAAATCGATCTCATCATCATAGGCACACACGGGCGGCAGGGTACGGGCAGGTTGCTCCTTGGGTCAGTCGCGGAACTGATTTTCCGTCAGGCCGATTGCCCGGTGTTGACAGTCGGGCCGGGTGCGTACGCGCAGCCCAGAATAGAGAATCCTCGAGCGAATCGAACTTGTTTGCTCGCCACGGACTTCGGTGACGCATCTATCCATGCCCTCCCGTATGCCATCTCGTTCGCCAATCAGTTCGAAGCCAAATTAGTTTTGCTTAGCGTCATTCCGCAACTTCCGATGCCGGATGATCTTCGCTCGAGCACTGCCAGTGGTCCGACGCAAATGCAAAAGAGCGCCCGCATGTCGAGGCTGCAGCAGCTTGAAGAACTCACCCGGAATGCCGCGCTCAAAGTCATGCCTGAATTCCGTGTCGAGTTCGAGTCAGCCAGTTTGGTAGGTAAAACAATCGTGGAAGTAGCCGCAAGACTGAAAGTCGACCTGATTGTTATGGGCTTGCATCGCTCAAGGCATATCGGGACCGCTTCTCACATGCCACGGACCACGGCCTACGAAGTGGTCTGCCGTGCGGGATGTCCCGTATTAACGGTCAGGAGTTGAGCCTGTCCGATGGGAAAGACGCGCGAGTGAACAGTGAACATGTCTTGTTCGTTTGAAGGCGTTTGCTATGGTTCTTTTTAATCAGGTTGGCGCGGCTGTTGTTCTGCTGACTCT
>DATJYK010000071.1:0-2077 GCA_035578005.1 Terriglobia bacterium | reverse complement strand
GACGGCGCATGGAATGTGTTGCGACTGGCGGTCGCCTTTTTCCAGCAGTATAGATCAAAGCGAAAGCGACGCTGGTGTCGACTCCTCCGCGTTATTTCTTCAGGCCTTTGCATTCGCGATTCTGTGCGCGAAACGGACGGTGCGGATTGGTCGCGCGAACGACGATGGGCGGGTACGTGTCTGGACACCAGGGAGTCGAACGCATCGCAGCATTTGAACGGCAACAGAACCGGTCACGATACACGCGGCAACATCGGGCGCGAGTCCATTTTTAATGCCTCTCTTGAGTTTTGAGTGGGTGGTATCGTTCCGTTTTTTGTAGACAAGACGAAGGGAAGTGATGCAGAGCAAGCTGTTCGAAGCCGCACTGGGTATCAGCGATCCGTGGTTCGTGAGCGGCGTCGATTTCGACGTTACCGCCAAGCGGCTGACGGTCCAGATCGACTTCGTTGCTGGCACCCGCTTCCCGCACCCGGGAGTACCCGGTGTGCATCCGGTGCATGACACCGTCGTCAAGCGCTACCGCCACCTGAACTTCTTCCAGCACGACTGCTACCTCGAAGTGCGCACACCGCGGGTGAAGCTGCCTGACGGCCGGGTGGCGCTCGTTGAGCCGGACTTTGCCGGCAAGCTCAGCGGATTCACGCTGCTGTTTGAGGCGATGGTGCTCACGCTTGCCCAACAGATGCCATTTTCCGCCGTGGCACGCATCGTCGGCGAGTCGTGGCACCGTGTTCACGCAATCTGCAAGCGCTACGTTGAACTGGCACTGGCTGAAATCGACCTGTCCGGCGTGACCAGCGCCGCCATCGACGAGACATCCTACAAGCGCGGGCACAACTATTTGACGATTGTGGCCGATGCCGAGCAACGCAAGGTTGTATTCGTCACCGAAGGCAAGGATGCCGCAGCGGTTGAGCAATTTGCCTGCGACCTGCGCTCGCATTGCGCCGAACCTGAGCAGATCACTTCGGTCAGCATCGATATGTCGCCCGCCTTCATCAAGGGCGTTACCGAGCATCTGCCCAACGCCCGAATCACTTTCGACAAGTTCCACATTGTCGCTCAGGCTTCTACTGCATTGGAGAAAACCCGCCGGCTCGAACAGCAGACCGACCCGGATCTCAAGGGCCTGCGATGGGCGCTGCTCAAGGATCGCGACCGGCTGAACGCGGCGCAGCGCGCCGACCTCGACGCGCTGGTAGCCAATGTCACGACCAAACGCACTGCCCGTGCGTGGCTGTATCGTGAGCAGTTGCGCGACATCCTTGATCGCAAACAGATCAACGTCGTCTGCGCGATGCTCGAGCAATGGTGCACGAACGTGATGCGCTCGAAGGTCGAACCGATGAAGAACGTCGCCCGCATGATCCGCAAGCACTTCGAAGGCATTATTGCCTGGTCCCAGACGCGTCAGACCAACGGGTTCCTGGAAGCCATCAACGGCTTGTTTCAGGCCGCCAAACGACGTGCTCGCGGCTACACGAACTTCGAAACTATGCGCACTGTGCTGTTCTTGATTGCGGGCAAGCTCGACTTCACTTCGATCAACCCACATACCGCATAACCCATTTGGATTTCAAAAGAGCCAAAGAAAACCAGTCCGATCGTTCGGGGGGAAGCATTCAGCTCCCGGATCTTCACGGGCCGTCGGGCCTGCACGCGCTGGGCATACGCACGCTGCTTTTCAATAGGCACGACATCGAGCGCCCACGCATGCGCACCGAGATCCTTCAGGAAGCGGACTTTCGCGAGCGTCTCGGTGATGGTCGACGGGCTGTGCCGTGCGGGCGGCGTCTTGAGCCACTCGAGCACGGTCATGCCCGAGGATTCATGCCGGGTCGAAAGGAGCGCATCGGCGCGAGCCAGTTGCGTTTCGGGGACGCTTGCCTCGATGAGCGCGAGCAGGTCGCGCTCGACCGCCGACCAGATCGATCTCGCAAGATCGCGCAGCGTCCGTTCAGCCGGAATCAGGATATGGCGCTCGTACAGCCAGTAGTGCGCATGCTGGATAAGATCGTCCATTGTGAGCGACTCGGCGGCGTCCTGTCGCATCCACCTTCGAGGCCTGCCCAAT
>DATJYK010000070.1:0-1988 GCA_035578005.1 Terriglobia bacterium | reverse complement strand
CGATACGAGAGAAAGAGCGGTTCTCGAACGAACTGACGCTCGTCTACGCCACCGGCCGCGTTGCAACGCTCAAGTGACGCGCGCGGCGCGGCCTGCACACTTCCAGCTCCCACCCCTCTACTCATAACGCAGCGCCACCATGGGATCGACCTTCGTCGCCCGACGGGCGGGAACGTAACTTGCTACCAGTGACACCGCGGCCAGCACCAGCGAGACGCCGATGAAGGTCATCGGATCGGTGGGTTTCACACCATAGAGCAAGCTAGACATGAAGCGCGTCAGGGCCAACGCCCCGATTACTCCAATGCTCACTCCTAGCAAGGCGAGAAACATTCCTTGCCTGACCACAAGCCTGAGCGTATCGCGCTTCTGCGCGCCCAGCGCCATACGGACGCCGATTTCACGCGTCCGCTGGGCGGTTGAATGCGACATCACGCCGTAGATCCCGATTGTTGCAAGCGTCATGGCAACTGCCGCGAAAAGACTAAGTAGGACTGTCTGGAACGCTCTATTCGAGACCGAATCGGCCACAACCTCTTGCATGGTCTGGATGCTGAAGAGCGGCTGATCCTTGTCCACCACCATAACTTGCCGACGCACGGGATCGGCCAGACTTCTAGGGTCCATGCGACTCTTCACGATCAAAGCTGCGAAAGGCATGGGCAGTTGGGAGAGAGGCGTGTAAACCGAGGGGCGGACCTTATCGTCAAGTCCGTCCTGCCGCACATCGCCAACGACGCCTATAACCTGCCGCCACACTATCCCGCCCTCACTCTCGTCGCTCTCGCTGACGCGCTTGCCGATCGGGTCTTCATTCGGCCAATACAGCCGGGCCGCCGCGTCGCTCACAATGGCTACTGGGAGCGAAGTCTCGTTGTCGGCCCAGGTAAAAGTCCGGCCTCGAAGAAGCGGGATTCCCATCGCCCGAAAATATCCTGGCGTGATCTTGGGACGCTCCGCTTGGATCGACATTCCATCGAGTGTCGGCTCGGGCTGGCCTTCGACACTCACGGAACCAGTGTCGTTAGTAACAAGGGGTACTGAATCCGCTGCTGCCACTGACTCCACGCCAGGAAGGGCCTCGATTCGGCGGATCGCCTCCTTGAAAAAGGCAGCTTGGCGGTTCGGCGCGCTGTATCGAGACTCTGGGAGCATAATCATCGCCGTCAAAACATGTTGGGGGTTGAATCCCAACTCTACATTTGACAACTGGACAAAACTCCGAATGAGCAGGCCGGCACCGATAAGAAGCATGAGCGCGAGGGCCGTCTCGGTCACAACAAGCATACGTCGGAGCCCTGGGCCCGACGTCAGCCGGCGGGGTCCAGATTGTTTGAGCGCTTCGGTAAGGTGGATTCTGGAAGCTTGGAATGCCGGTACAAGGCCGAACAGAATTCCTGTGGCCAGTGAAAGGAATGAACAGAAAATGAGCACCCGGCTGTCAACGGTGCTCTCATGGAGACGTGGAACGCTCGGGGCCAACTTGATCAGGAAACTCAGGCCTTGAAAAGCAAGCAGCAGGCCCACCCCACCACCGATCAAGGCCAGCAGCACACTCTCAGTGAGCATTTGTTTCACTATTCGTGAGCGGTTTGCACCGATCGCCAACCTTAGTGCCACTTCTCTCTGCCGCGCCACGGCGCGTGAGAGCAATAAGTTGCCGACATTGGCGCAGGCGATTAAGAGTACCAGCCCGACCGCCCCAAGGAGGACGAGAAGCGCCGGACGGACCTCCGAGGTCACGTTCTCTTCAAGTCCGGCCACTTTGATGCCCAAGCTTTGATCCGCCGCGTACGATTGCGCCAGATTACGGGCAATCGCTTCCATGTCAGCTTGAGCCTGACTCGGTGTAACGCCCGGCCTAAGCCGCCCCACGACGCGGTAGTTGTGACTGCCACGATCCGATTGAGATGGGTCCAATCCCACAGGGAGCCAGGCGCTCGGCACAAGCCCTTCGGGTGGATTAAGAGGAAATCTGAAATGCGGCG
>DATJYK010000069.1:17500-27912 GCA_035578005.1 Terriglobia bacterium | reverse complement strand
GGTCAAAACTCCGAGACTGATGTAATCGGTAATGCGACTTCCTTTCGGGAGCTCAGCAATCGTACGGGCCATCGGCGGTCCTCCTCTCAAGTTAATGAGAGCAGAATACCGCACAAACCGTTAAGTGAACAGTATTGGGTTGAAACCCCGCCGGCACAAGGGGGTATCGTCCCTGGTGAGAACTCACTCGCTGGAGAGTTTGCCTTGACGAACTCTCCGGCGAGTGAAAGGGAATTGAATCAAGGTACCGCTTTTCGGCGGAGTTGAAACCCCGCCCTTCCTCCGCGAGAGATGGCTGTTGAGAAATGTGAGCTACACTCCGCTGCCGCATCGTGCCGCCCGCAAGAGTCACTGTCTTCATGGGTTTCCCGCTCCGGTAATCACCGTGGAAGCCGGCGTCAACACGCCTGCCGCTCGTTCCAACTGCGCTCGCGCCACCTGCCAATCCTGCAAGGCTGAGAGATACCCGGTGGTGGCGTCTAGTTGCGCTGTCTGGGCGCGCAAAAGTTCGGTCACCGTGGTAAGTCCTGAGTCATATCGGTTCTGAACAATGCGCAGGCTCTCTTGGGCTTGCTCTGACGAGGCACGGGAGGCGGCGGCGCGCTGGGCCGCCGCATTGACGTCCAGATAGGCCTTTCGCACTTCCATTTGTACGCCGGAGCGGAGCCATTCCACCCCGTCTTTTGCCTTGTGAGCGTTGGCCGCGGCTTCGGCAAGCCTCGCTTTTTCAGCGCCGCCCGCGAAGAGGTTGATCTCCAACCGGGCGCCCGCCGTCCAGTTCGTCCCCGACGGACCTCCCCATGCCATCGCGTCGCGCTCCGTGCTCCCGAAGAGCCCCAATTTGGGGCCGAAGTCGGCTTTGGCGGCCTTTCTTTCCTGATCCATCGCGGCTTCCTGCAACTCCGCCGCTCGAAGCGCGGGCCGCTGCTCGAGCGCCGTCTGGGTCCAATCCTGAATGGTCTTGGGCGTGGGGCCCGGCGCGGCCAATGTCCCTGCGAGCGCCGGAGAGGCGTCCAGAGATAGGCCCATTTGCCGCGCCAACTCCATGCCAGCCGCGGCAAGATCGATTTGGGTGCGGATCTGCCGGTCTTTCATCTGCGCCAGGAAAACCTTGGCGCTGAGCAAGTCGGAATCGACGATCATTCCCGCCTGTTGCATCGTCTCCATCCGCTGGACGCTTGCCTCCGCGGTCTTCACCGCCTGGTCGGCAGCCCGCAGGTTTTCTTGCAGCACCAGCACGGCGTCATAGCTTCGCACCACTTCCAGAATCAGGTCCTGACGCGCCTGCTCGGTTTGAAAATCGGCTGCCGTCACCAACTTCTTCGCGCTACGCTGGTGAAAAGATGTCTGACCGGAATCGAATAGTCTCCATTGCGCGTCCAGCCGGGTCTGGAAATTATCGATGGGGGTCGGAGCGTTGAGTTGGTTGAGTGCAAAATCCTCGGCCGTGAATTGCCGTTGCCGGAGTTCGGTTCCGAACACATAAACCGGATCATTTCCGCGCGTGAAATCCTGGCGAAAATCGAACCGTGGAAACCACGTCGCTTGCTCCTCCTTCAGACGGGCCCGCGCCGCCTGTGCCTCATCGAGGCTGGTCCGGAACATCGGATTCTGTTCCAAAGCCGTATCCACCGCCTGCTCCAGCGTGAGGGGCAGGGGCTTCGCCGCTTCCTGCGCTGGCAACTGAAGTGCGGTCAGGAAAGCCAGAAAGACCACGGAATTCACCGCAACGGGCTGGATTCGTCTCCGTTCCAATCGCATGAGCGTTCCTCAAGCCACCTGCCGGGCCAGTTGGTTCGGCTCCAGCCAGGGTGTGGTTTCCTGGTGGATTTCACACTGCGTCTCAAACTTGGCGGTCTGCCGGATCATTGCCTCCACACTGCAGTACTTCTCCTCCGACAACTGAATGGCCCGCTCCACGGCGGCCGGGTCGATTTCAAAGCCCGTCACCACGTGGCGGATTCGCACGGCGGTGAACACTTGAGGCGGTCGCTCAGCTTGATCGGCTTCAACATGGACTTCGTATCCCGTCACTCTCTGATGGTGCTTCTGACGAAGGATGGTGATGACATCGAAGGCGGTACAGCCGGCAAGCGCTACCGCCACCAGTTCGATCGGTTTTGCCCCGCTCGCGCCCGCCGCGTCATCGAGAATCAAGTGGTGGCCGCTACCCGTTTCCGCCACAAACTGGCGCTGTGATTTCAGGGCCTGGGTCAGACCGACTTTCGCGGTGATCATTTTCTCGCTCCTTCCGTTTCCTCTTTGTCTGCGTCGTCCGAGGCGCTGACAGAGAACAAATGCAGAAGCCGGGAAATTGTTACAAGGGACTTCTGTGGAGGCGTGAGAAATGCAAGCTAATCGGGTTAGCTGCCCCGGGAAAAGAAAACTTCCCAAAACGCGTCATTCCCGCGAAGGCGGGAATCCACGAGTTTTCGCACAGACTCTTCAAGCCCCGCCCTTTTCGAATCCTGGCGAGAAGTGCAGGCTGAACTCAGTCAGTACCGCGAGATCACGGGGTCAGGCGTCCCTCGTGCTATCTTGAAGGACTGATGCGCAAAGAAATAGAACAAGCTGTGGCCTTATTGGGCGAGAGGGATCCCGCGTCTCTTGAGCACGCCCTGGAGTTGATTCAAGGCACGGTCTTTTCTTTCAGCATGAAAGTATGCGGGCAGCGCGAGGATGCCGAGGACACGATGCAGGAGGTTCTGGTGAAGTCATTGCCGGGCCTCCCCAAGTTCGAGAGTCCGCGAGCGCTTCTGGTGTGGCTCTATAAGGTGGCCAAGAATCGATGCCTCATGAGCCGCCGGCGCAGCAAATTCGCGCCGAAGCCCGACCTTTCTCTCGATCAACTGATGCCGGACAGGCGTCAACTGGCGCAAATTGCCAGCGAGGGTCCGCCCAACCCGGAGTCGCTCGCCATCAGGAGCCAGGAGGCCCGCCGGTTGCGGGAAGCCGTGCAGAGGCTTCCGCCGCAGTACCGCATCGTTCTGGTCCTGCGGGACATGGAAGGGCTGACCGATGAAGAGGTGGGCGAAATCACTGGTCTTCGTCCGGGAACCGCGCGCGTCCGCCTCCATCGCGCCAGGCTCTTTGTGCGAAAGGCGCTCAACGACCACCGCGAGGCTACTCGCGGCCCTAAGGCTCATCGGGCTCCTGCCGCTGCGGAAGCGCCGCCGGCCCACTCGCGAGCCGGTTCCTGCAAGGCGCTCTTCGCACAGCTCTCAAACTACCTCGACGACCAACTCGATGATTCTATGTGTGAGGAGTTGGAAAAGCACCTGGACGGCTGCGAGCCGTGCCGGGCATTTCTCTCAAGCCTCGAGAGGTCGATCCAGCAGTGCCGAGCGGTGGCCGCCGAATCGCCAGACCCGGGTCTGGCTGCCAGGCTCAGGCGGGATTTGTTACTTGAATACCGAAGGCTTATGGAGCGGATCACCGAGCAGTCTTCAACCGCTTCCTAAGCACAAACGCCCCCTTGGGATCTCGCCAGAATGATCCTATCTTCCATTTGCAAACCGGGTTCTTGGGTCTTGGGCTTTCATGGAGATGAAACGCTGCCCCGACAGGGCCGAGGCTTTCGTCGAAGCCCGACTGCAGGTCGGGGTGTGAGTGTTGTCGCCGGCCGGGGCCAAAACATAGAAGATGCCGCCGTCGCCACCCACGAACGACGGCTTGGAAATGGCCGCATACCTGCCCAGGCATTTGTGTACCATCCCGCCGTCAGCCTGTGATCTTCTTGGCCGCCGCGTCCCAGCAGGCGGGCGTTCCGTTGAAATACGAGTAGTTGGCCATGTGAATGGCGATGGCGGCGTTGTTGCCAAAGTGCTCGTCCTCAACGGAGGCCCTGCGCGTCTTGACCGACTCGAAGAAATTCGCCAGGTGCTCGCGGGTATCGTCGTACAGGGGCGGAGCCTTGAAGCTGGTGACTGCATCCGGTTTCCGGGCTGCCGGGTCACCTTGGGCCTTATGTTCCGCCAACCATTTCTTCGCGTATTCCTGACGCATGGGACTGGGCCAAGCCGGGGTGCAAGGGCTGTGATCGAGGCCGTCCTGCGCCTTCAAACTGAGTGCCGTGGGGTTCTCCACACCGTGGATCTCAAGAATCCCGTGCTCGCCCATGAACCGGAAGCCGTTTTCAGTTTCGGTGTTCAGCGTGACGCGCAAGGTGCAACTGAAGTCGCCGTAATCGTAGACCGTGGTCAACACGTCGGGCACGTCGCGCCCGTCATGCCAGCGGTAAAGCCCGCCCTGGCTGAAGGCCCGCTTGGGCGGAGCCGTGATGCCCATCACGTAGTGGATGCCGGTGAGGTGGTGGATGCAGAGATCGCCGGGAATGCCCTCGCCGTAATCCTGGAAGCAGCGCCAGCGAGTCCAACGCACGGCGTCAAACGCCCGCTTGGGCGCTGAGCCCAGCCACGTATCCCAATCCACCGTTTGCGGCGAAAGGTCGGGGGGGATGCTATACCACCAGGCGCCGCAGTGGTCATTGCGTCCCATGGTGGCTTCGACGAGGCAGGGCTTGCCGATGGCGCCGGCGGCGAGCATCTCCTTGGCCTTGGCGTACACCACGGAGCTCGGCTCCTGGCTGCCGATCTGCACGATGCGGTTGTATTTGGCGGCCGCGTCGATGATCTCGAAGCCCTCCTCCACCGTGTGGGTCATGGGTTTCTCGCAGTAGATGTCCTTGCCCGCCGCACAGGCGTCTACAATGAGCTGCTTGTGCCAGTGGTCAGGCACGGCCGCCACGATGCAGTCGATCTCTTTGTTGTCGAGCAGCTCTTGGTACCGGGCGGTGATGGGCGTGTCATCCTTGAGGATCTGCTTGGCTAGGGTGCGGCGACCCTCGTAAAGATCGCAGGCGGCCGCGCATCGCACGCCTGGGATCTTGATCGACGTTCGCAGCAGATCGTCGCCGCGCATGCCGACGCCGATCATACCGAAGCGGACCGTGTCACTGGGTGCAGCGTCGCCGGAGCGCAGAGGCGCTGCCTCGGGTGTGGCTCCTTCCAGTAGAAAAGTGCGAGCGGCCAGTGTGGCGCCTACGGTGCCGACGGTGCGCTCCATGAAGCCGCGGCGGGAAAGCTTTGGATTTTTCACGGATTAAGCCTCCTTGATATGGAACACAAAGTTTTTCGATAACAGCTATGCTATCCCTCGATCTCCCGCCGGACAAGCGCAAATGCGCCCGCTGAAGCAACCCCGACGCACACAGGCGGCGCGGCGCTGTCCTTCTCGATATTGGGGAAAGGCGAGCTGAGGCGAGGGTACAGGTGCCCGGGCCTGATGATGCCGGTAAGGGAACCCCTCTTAAAGGTGCACCCGAGCAGCCAGAGGCTCCAAGAAGGCGATTCCCGCCTCTCCTGTCGTAGCGCCCGGGGTCACCCAGATAACCTGGCTCGGAATGCCTTCCGCCGCCCCTTCGCTGGGAACCACGGTGATCAGTTGGCCCGGCTCCAATCGTACACCCGCCCGAATCCTCGCTCCCAGGTCTGAAAGGTCCACGGCAAAGGCACGATTCGCGATCTGGTCGCGGTCGGAATCGACGATGAAGGTCAAAGAATTGGCAACCTTGCGGCGCGGTGCGCGCCGCCTCTCTGCACCTTGGGCTGCAGGCATCAAGACCTCCTGTCCCTGATTGGGACGGTAGGCGCACAGTATACCAGCCCCTCCGCGTCTTCCGGATACGACGTGAATCAAGTTTGGATTCCATGCCCCAAAAACCTAAAAGATTTTACTTGACATTCAATAACGGTGGTAGTATCAACTCTGAATGCAGCATCGGGTTAAACGCTGTGATGGGCTCGAGTGGCCCTGATGAATGGCGCGCCGCCAATAGGAATGCCCCCCCATTCCATCCCCTCGGCGCGTGATCGTCAGGCATCTGAGACCCCGAGCGAAACCCAACCAGGCGCGGCCGGGATGTGCCGGTTCTACCGGCCGCGCCCCTCCCCATGGTGAGCGATTTCGAGTGCCCGTTACCATCCCACATAACCCCTTGAAGCCCCCAAAATGCTGTGCTAAGTTACAGGCAGGAGAAGGGAACATTAAACTTTGGAGGTGATCCACCCATGAGCACCCCGACCGGGGCCATCCGGGCGCAATTGATGGCCAACAGCCCTGAGTACCAGCATCTCTCTGAGGAACATGCCCACTACGCCGCCTTGCTTGATCAAATGGCTTCACGGCGATACCTCAACGAACAGGAACAACTCGAAGAGACCCGGCTGAAGAAATTGAAGCTGAGGCTCAAAGACCAAATGGAGACGCTCGTCCATAAAACCGGAACGGCGTAATCTAGAAGGACGGTAACCGTCGTCAGTGGCAACGCGGACCGCTCCCGCCATGCGGGGCGATTACGCGGTGACGGCTGGCAACCGCCCTTATGGTCAAAGAAGGCTATTGGTACGGATTGCCGCTCGCTTTGATCGCAGGCGGAGCGCTTGCACTCGGTTTGTATCCGGCGGCTGTTCTCTTCCTGATTCTCACCCTCTTCATCCTCAATTTTTTCCGCGACCCCGAGCGCACTCCGCCCGAACATCCTTCCGCCATCGTATCGCCCGCAGACGGCCGCGTGGTGCAGATTGCCGAGGAGAGCTTGGCCGGCCGGCCGGTGCGACGGGTGAGCATCTTCATGTCCCCTGTCGATGTGCACGTGAACCGGGCGCCCGTTTCGGGTACGGTGAGCGAAGTGGTGTATCAAAAAGGCCGTTTCGGGATTGCCAGCGGCGAGCGCGCGTCGGCCGAGAATGAGCAGAACGTCTTTACACTGGAGAGCGCAGCAGGCCCGGTGGTGGTGCGGCAAATCGCTGGCCTCCTCGCGCGCCGTATCGTATTCTGGAAGCGCGTGGGTGACCGCCTTGAGCGCGGCGAACGCGTGGGGCTCATTAAGTTCGGTTCGCGCGTCGACGTGCTGCTGGAGGTAGCAGTGGACCTCAGGGTGAAGACCGGCGACCGCGTACGGGCAGGGTCGACGGTGCTGGCAGTCGCTGAGGGGAAGGACGTCACCCGCACGCCGGCCTCCGGCGCGCAGGACGGCGGCGAGTAAGAGACGTGCGGCGTTCTGTGACCTTGAGTGCATAAGTCGTGCTTGCGCGAGGCTCCGGCCACGGAGGCGGCTTGGACACAACACCAACAAACGTTAGACCGAAGCGCAGAGGCCGCCTTCACGGCGGGCTCTACGTGCTGCCCAGTTTGTTCACCGTGGGCACGCTGGTGTGCGGCTACATCGCCGTCCTGGAAACGCTAAAGGCCGCCACGGCGATGATGGCCGCCGGCGCGGCCGCGGACCTGAGCCGATTCGCGTTCGACAACGCCGCCAAGGCCATCGGATGGGCCTGGCTGTTCGATGGTTTTGATGGACGCATCGCGCGCCTCACCAACTCCAGCTCCGATTTTGGCCGCGAATTTGATTCGCTCGCCGACGTGATCGCTTTCGGTGTGGCCCCAGCGTTGTTGGCCTTCGCCTGGGGCGTGCGGCCCGTGGTGGAGGCGCTGGGACCCGCCTGGGGCGAGCACCTGCGGTATGGCGGCTGGATCATAACCTTCGCCTTTGTGATCTGCGGAGCTGCTCGCCTGGCGCGCTTCAACATTCAGAGCACCCGGCCCGCCTCAGACCGCCGGTATTTCGTGGGCCTGCCCATTCCGGCCGCCGCCGGCGTGGTGGCGGCCATCGTTCATTGCCGTAAGGACGCGATCCACGACTGGAACTACGGCATGGCCTGGCTTGTCCTGGTGGGCGTCCTGAGCTTCTTGATGGTCAGCCGCGTACGGTATCCCAGCTTCAAGAATGTGGACTTGCGCCAGCGCCGTCCCTACGTGGCCGTGATTCTGATCGGGCTCATCATTTACCTGGTCTACGCTTACTCGGAATACGTTCTGCTGCTCTTCACCGTCGGCTACATGCTCAGCGGACCCACCTCGCGATTACTCTCGCGCCACCGTCCCTCGCCGCCACCACCGCAGGAGGTTCACGCCCAATGAGTACTTTGGAAGGCGCCGCCAGCCTTGTTGAGGCTCCCGTGGCACGTTATCGGGTGGCGGTGCTGGGCGCCTCGTCACTGTTGGGCAAAGAGCTGCTTGCGGTCGTCCGCGAGAGACGGTTCCCGGTATCACGCCTGGTGGAGATCGAGGCGAGTGGAACGGCGAACCAAGATCCCGAGCTGCCCATCCTCGATCTCGACGCCGACCCGGCCGAGAAATTCCTGAATCCTGAAATCCACGGCGACGAGCTCGATTTCGCCTTCATCGCCGCACCACCCGATCCTTTGCCTTCGTTTCTTCGCCCGGAGTTTGCGCGGCCCGCGGTCGTAATCGACCTCGAAGGAAGCCTGGCGGAATCAGGCACGGTGGCGCCGCGCATCGCGCGCGGCGGCGAGGCAGCCTCGCCTGCGCCCACATCTGCTGAAACGCTCCGTCCGGTGATTGCCTCCGCCCATCCGGTCACCATCGCCCTCAGCGTGGTCCTTCTTCGTTTGGCCTCACGCTTCAAACTGCGCTCATCTGTAGCCCATGTACTTAGCCCAGCGTCAGAGCTGGGCCCGCGCGCCATAGAAGAGCTGCAAAAACAAACGCTCAACCTCTTCAGTTTCCAAAAAGTTCCTCAGTCCGTCTTCGGCGCTCAGCTCGCCTTCAACACCTTGCCCCGGCTGGCCGGCGTAAACTCGCAGGCGCTGTCGGGTCTCGAAAATCGGGTGCGGGGCGAACTCCACCGCTATCTCGCAGGCCGCACTCCCGTTCCCGGGTTGCGATTCATTCAAGCGCCTGTTTTCTACTCCGTGGCCCTGTCGTTGTATGTGGAGACCGCCGCCATCGCCGCGCCGGCCGCCGTTCAACAAGCTCTGGCGGGCGGTGACGTGCGCATGCGCCGCTCCGCCGATCACGCTCCTTCCCAGGTGGAAGTGACGGGAAGCGACCAGATACTGATCGATTCCGTCGTGGCCGACGCAGGGCGCAAGAACGGCCTCTGGATTTGGGCCGCCATCGACAACTTGCGGCTGGCCGCGGTGAATGCAGTGCAAATCGCTGAGGAAATCGCTCGACGCCGCGCAGCGGCAGCCAGCGAGAGAAAGGCCCATTCGAGTTGACGGCGCAGCGCTCATTCTGGAAATACGCTCTCGTCTGCGCGGTGGCATGCGCTACGGCCTGCGGGTATCACGTAGCGGGCCGCGGCGACCGGCTGCCTCCGGACGTCAAGGCCATCGCCGTCCCCACCTTTACCAATCAGACCAAAAGATTTCGCATCGAACAGCAGTTCACAGCCGCGGTCGTTCGCGAACTCATCGAGCGTACGCACTATAAGGTGCTGACCGATCCGGAGGGCGCGGACGCCGTGATGGAGGGCACGGTCAAGAACGTGGCCACCGGGGTGGTCGCCTTTAACCTCAACACCGGCGCGGCCACCGCTTTGCAGGTGGTGGTGACCGCGGAGGTTCGCTTGGTGGATCGACATACCCATAAGGTTCTCTTCTCCAATCCCAAGTACGTCTTCCGCGACGAATATCAAATCAGCCAGAACAACTCCCAACTCTTCGAAGAGGAGGGACCAGCCCTCGACCGGCTCTCCCGGGACTTTGCGCACACGCTGGTCACCGACATCCTCGAGAACTTTTGACGGCTGCCGCACTTGGGGATTCGCATTTCGCCACCCGATGGCCTTGCCCATTTGCAATTTGATCTGGCCATTCGCTGAGTTTTCGATTTCAAATGCCTCTCTCACCATTCTTGCGTCCCGTCGCCCCAGAGTTGGCCCAAGCCGATAGCCCAACAGACAACATGCCCGCCGGCTTGATGCCGGCTCTTTTCAAAGTAACGTTCTTGTTATCAGACAGATGCTGGGATATCTCCAGTAACAGCTTAGTTTTCAGATACTTGCTGGGTTCCAAGAAAGCTGCCTCTTTGTTTTCAGAAAGATGCTGGGTTTGATCGTAGTATTTGAATTTGGCCAAACCCGCAGGGTGCAAACGCACGCCCTGGCGCGACCGCCAGGCACTGATTTCGACGCACCCTCCGGCTCGTTCGAATGCATAAGCCCTTGTCCATCAATAACCTCTTGGCTTTCTACAAATAAACTGCTTAGTTTCAGTGGCATATTGGCTTTCGAAAATCCGGTCCTTTGTTTTCAGCAACCTAGTGGCTCTGTTCGTAACATTTTTCAATTCTCGTCCGCTCCATAACCAGGCGCAGCGCCAGCGAAAACGTCTCCCGCGGCGGTCGGAAACCACCCGGGATTCGTCCGAGGTGCGACAAAGTGAGCCTATCATGTGCCTAAGTATTTGTCAATATGAATCTTAGTAGATAACATAGGCACACCGTGTAGCCTACACTCTGGAGTGTTGATCGCATGTTCAGCGTTCGGAGGCTGAGGGATATTCGTGCGGTGAGATTACGTGCTGCTTGATGAAAAAATATTTTCT
>DATJYK010000069.1:0-15000 GCA_035578005.1 Terriglobia bacterium | reverse complement strand
CTTCTCCAATTTTTCCGTCCAAGAGCGTCCACAAAAGTCGGCTGGCGAGTGGGCAGAACTGCGGCGGTTCGACAACAAGTTGATCACAGCCCTGGACAAGCTAATCCCTGCGATTCTCCTTCGGATGAAGAACGGGTCCGCCGAGGAGAAGAACTCCGTCAATCTTCTGCAGTTCTCCCTGGAGCACCATCACCCTCTCATTAAAAGGGTTATTCGCCGTAATGGGTTTGGAGGCAGTTTTCAATAGCGCGGATCGGTGGGACTTCAGGAACAAACTCTGTAACTGCCTGGGTGAGTCAACCCTCGCCTTTCCTGACTGGAACTCGCCGGACTTTTCACCGCCCACTCTTACGGTGGGTGAAATTGCGGCTGAGCTTTACACCCTTCGAAGTAAGGTCGCTCATGGAGTAGACCTTAGGAAAGCTGCCGAAGACCCAAAACTGCCGGTGGACTTGCTCAAGAAGATCAATCTCGAGCATTTAGTCTCCGAAAGAGCTTATTGTGTCGTGTTGAGCGAGGTCGCGATATATCTTCTGGGCGAGGTCATCAAGAAGAAGGCCTTGCCGTGAGATGGCGAGTTCATGAAGTGGACTATAACGCCGGTCATGTGCGAGACGCGACCGCAATTGTACGGCTGGTCCGAAGGCTTCGGAGAGGGTGACATCATGGCGACCAAAGTGACAGAACGTCGTCCATCGCTGGCGGACGCCGAATGGACCTTGGACGAAGTACACGAGTACTGCAAGCCGCTTGAAGAACTCCGCAAACGACTGGTTAGCTTGCCACCGGATAGCCCAGCTCGCCTTGACCTCTTGCCCGAAATCGCCGTGGCGGCGGAAGTGCTGAAGGCCAAGCTCACAAGCTTGATTGCCGCCGTCGACGCCGTTGAAGACGAACTGCCTGACGACGATTGATGGCTGCTGGCGGCTTCCTTGCATCACGAGTTTCTCCCCAACGCTGATCTTTCTAGTTTTCCTCTCGAACCCGGCATCCCCGACCAAACATCCAACAAACCGGGGCCGCAGAACTTATTGGACAGGAGAAATCATATGCCGGAAACAACTCATTCAGAAGAGATCGCTCGAGTGGCCAAGACAACTCAATCAGTGCGTATTGACGTCACCAAGGTGGCGCCTGAGGCTTATCAAGCCATGGCAGGGTTGGGGAAATACGTGCGTCAGAGCGGACTTGAAGAATCGCTGCTGAACCTCGTCTACATGCGTTCATCTCAAATCAACGGCTGTGCCTACTGCATCGATATGCATTCCAAGGACGCACGGGCGGCCGGCGAAACCGAGCAGCGTCTTTATGAGCTCAATGCTTGGCGTGAGACGCCGTTCTACACCGAGCGCGAACGCGCGGCGCTGGCCTGGGCTGAAGCTGTTACCCTCGTAAGCCAGGGACATGTACCGGATGAAGTCTATGAGCTGGCGCGAAAGCAATTCTCGGAGAAGGAAATTGTGAGTCTCACCATGGCGGTAGTGGGGATCAATGCCTGGAACCGGATCGCGATCAGCCTGCGCGCGGTGCCCGGCACTTATCAGCCGGCTTCCCACACTCGAGCGGCGGCTGCACGACCCGCACGTTGAACTCGCAAAGCCAAGAGATCAACGGGCGCGTTGAAGCATCCGGCCGCTAAGAGCTCCGCGACTGGGCTTTATGGCCGGTCCGGTACTCAGGGGTCACCCTTTCGAACTAACCCGTCCCAAGAACACGCCGGGCGCGCGTGTAACTCAGCGCCGTTCGAGCTTCGGCGTTTTTGCATCATACGTTACAGAAGGCAGGGCGCCGAAGTTACGACCGGCGCCCCGGGTAGTCATATAGTGGAATTTTCAACAACCTTACCCTCAGTCAAGGTTAAAATCAAACAAAAATCGCTATTCATTATTCATCGTCCATCGTTTAACTGCTCGTGTTGCTATATGAGGCCACCAGTTGCTTGAGCGCCTCCGGATTTATCTTCAGCTTGCCCTCGCGGATCAACACCTGCTTCAGGTTCTGCCGGTACACTTCCCAGGCCAGCGACCGCTTCTGATCGAGCAGCTCCTGGCGGAGCTGCCCCTGCTGGGTGGCAAAGGTGGATTCATCCGCTGGTGTGTGGGTAAGAACCTGGAACACGATTTGGTTGCTGCCCACCGCCACCACGCCGCTGGTCTGGCCGGGGCTTAGAGTGAAAGCGTCTCCAAGCTCGCTGCCCGAAATCAGGTTATCCACCGTATCCTGCCGTGTGAAGTCCTTGCTCTCTTTCACGGTCAGGCCCAAGGTGCTTGCTGCCTTCTTGAAATCTTCCGTTTTTGCTTTGGACGCCAAGTCCTTCGCCTTCTCCGAGGCCAGCACCTTGGCCTGCTCGTTGCGGTAATCCTGCTCTACTTGGGAACGCACTTCGTCGAGCGTCGCCGTGTGGGCGGGAACGTCCTGCGCGAGCTGCGTAATAACGATGCCCTTCGGAATGGTTACCGGCTGGCCGACTTCGCCCGGGGTGAGCTGGAAAGCCAGGTTCTGCAATCCCTCGCTCACACCGAGATCGGGTATGGCCTGTCCGAACTTGAAGAGCGACGTCTGCGCCGCCTTCAACCCTAACTTTTCGGCAACCGCGTCAAAGTGCTGCGGGTCCTGCTTCGCGGCCTGTTCCACCTGGTCCGCCAGGGCCGCCTGAGCCTGATCGAGCTTCTGCTTCTCGAGGGTGGCCTGAATGCTGCCCTTCACCTCATCGAAGGTCTGCACGTGTGCGGTTTGCTTGTCAAAAACCTTGATGATGTGGATGCCGTAAGTGGTGGTTACCAGGCCGCTCACCTGGCCGGGCTGCATGGCGAACGCGGTATCCTCAAACTCCTTCACCGTTTGGCCGCGGACGATCCATCCCAGGTCACCACCATTGGAAGCGGTTGTATCCTCCGAGTATTTCTTGGCCATGTCGGCAAAGTCCGCGCCCTTCTGAATCTGGTTGAGCACGTCCTGTGCCGTCTGCCGGATCTTCGCAACCTCCGCCGGGCTCTTATCCGTGGTCTTGAAGAGGATATGCGCGGCCTTCACGCGCTCCGGCACGCGGTACTCGTCCAGATGCTGCGAGTAATAAGCGCGCAAATCGTCGTCGGTGACCTTCACTTGGCCCCGCACGTGGTCGGCATCCACCAGAATGTAACGTAACGAACGCTGCTGGGGCACCTTGTAACGGTCGCGGTTGTCGCTGAAGTACTTTTCAAGAGCTTGCGGTGTCACCTGCACGTCTTTGGTGAAGGTGGTTGCGTCAAAAAAGACGTAAGCGATTTGCGCTTTCTCGTTGCGCTTGAGGAACTCCTGGTGAACCTCGGTGGGAGACACCTGCACCGCGTCGGTTACCACCTGCTTGAGCTTGTCCGTGAGGAGGCTTTCGCGAAGTTGCCCCTCAAATTGCCCAACGGTCATGCCGGTGGCCTGCTCGATCACGCTCTGATATTGATCCGCGCCGATAAAGACGCCGTTGTTGCTGAGGCCGGGGTAGGCCCGGATGGCGGCGGCCAATTCCTGGTCACTCACCACGAGTCCCAGCCGGCGCGCCTCCACCACCTGGGCCTGATCGAGCACGATCTGGTCAAGCACCGTGGGGGCGAAGCGCGCCATCAGAGCCTGAGCCTGCGAACTGCTTCCCAGGGGAGAGTTCCGGAACTGTTGCTCCAACCGGCGCTGCACCTCCTGCGTGGTGATGTTCACGCCGTCCAGGGTGGCCAGCACATTCGGCTGAGCGTTACTGGTGTCCCCGCCCGGAATGGGCGCCAGCGTAATCACCATGCCGAGCGAGACGATGCCGAGAAAGAAGATCAAGAGATACTTCATGATCTTGTCCCGGTTTCTGCGGAAAAACCTATACATGAAAACTCCTTGAACTGGGAGAGTTCTGCACTATTATACGCAGCTTGCCTGCTGAGCGGCAAGGCGGCACGGTCCGTGGGGATACAGCCGGGCAGCTACACGAGCAGCGTTCAATCCTTGAGGGCCGCAGGCGGGTTCTTGCGGAGCGCAGCGTAGTCCGGGTACTTGCTGATCTTGAGAAAGTCCGGGTCCTGGTCTAGTCGTTTGAGGTTGTCAAAGCCTTCCTCGAACGCGCGGCGCAAATATCGCACAGCCTCGGGAGCCCGTCCCAGCGAGGCGAACACCTTCGCCAGATAGAAAAAGTAGTCAGCATCCGCCAGGCGCGGCTCCATCACGGTGCCGTCCGCGCCGTGCTCGGTAAGGATGGTGGGGTCGAGGGTAAGCGCCACCCGATACTCTTCCACCGCTTGCGGATACTTCTTGATGTGCGTGTATGAGGTTCCCAGATTAACGTGGAAGGCGGGCGAGTTGGGATCAAGCGCGATGGCGTGCTGATAGTACTTGACCGACTTTTTGTATCGAGCGGCGAAGAAATAGGTGGTACCAAGGTTGTTCCAGGGCTCAGCCGCGTCTCGATTGAAGTGCAGCGCCTTCTGGTACGCCTTGCGGGCTGCGACGTAATAGTCCTGTTGCTGGTACGCAATGCCGACTTTATTCCAAAGCACGGCCTCCTCGGTGGAATTTGAGGAGGCCTGCTGAAGTGCGCGCGAATAAAAGTCCACGGCATCGCTATAATCTTTGCGCGCCATGAAGATATCTGCACGTTGTTCTAAGGTGATTTTCGGGGCGGCGGGTTCCTGCGCCTGCGACGCCGGCTGTTGAGGCAGAGATTCCGTTTGGGCTCTGGCGCCAACGCCTAAGACACCAACCGAGCCTAGCAAGGAAACGAAACACAAAGCTGAGGTTAACTCACCCACGGGACACCCCCTCAAGACCTCATTGCCACGTCTTTAGGGCAGGGCGTTCGGTGAGCGCCCTGTCTTAATTATCCAAATGCATTCTACTCCTAATTGTCGGACTTGTCCTGATTTTTTTCGCTTTCGGGGGGAGGCGGCTGGGGTGTTTCGGATGGCTATTCGTGGTGTTTGAAGATAGAGAAAAATCTCCTTACAACGTTGGGCTTCTTCTTCTCTCCGCCGGTCTGAACTTGGGAAGCTGGCGGCTCCGAATCTGCTCTCTCCGCGGGTACGGGATTGCTTCGCGCGAGAGGCGGCGCCGCCGGAGGCTGAGCAGCCGGCTTCCCACTTGGAGCAGCAGGTTCGCCGAGATGAAGAAGGCGGCTGAAGAAACTCTTGCCGGCGTTCAAAACGGCCACCGTTCCGTGGGGTTCGGTTCCTTCGATGAAGATCTCTGTGGGAGAAGCGGCCAAGGGAGCGGGATCGCCATTGAGCGTAGGCAACTGAATGGAGGCCGTAACCAGGCCCGAAGGCTCAGTGAAATCTTGAACGTCCTTGTAGTCGGGCAGACTCGTAGCCGTCTTCATAAAATCGGTCCACACCGGCAGCGCGGAAGCGGCTCCCGAAAGGCCGATATCGCGGTTGTCATCGTACCCCACCCACACCACGGCCAGCAGGTTGGTTGTGAAACCCGCGAACCAGCCGTCGTGGGAAGTACCTGTCTTGCCGACGGCGGGTTTGGTGAAGCCCCGGCTGCGAACACCGGCTCCCGTGCCATGGTCGAGGACGCTGCCCATCAGGCTGATCATCTGGTAGGCCACACGCGGGTCAAGCACCTGGCGGCGCGTTTCCTTCGGCTCCAGCAGATTACGGCCGCCGAACTCATCCCGCACCGCCGAAATCATCCTGGGACCGGCATATTCGCCGGCATTCGAGAAAATCGTGTAGGCGCTGGCGATCTCCATCGGCGTGGCGTCATAGGACCCAAGAGCCAAGGCGGGCGTTGCTTCCAGATTATCGTTGATTCCCGCATTGATGGCCAACTGCTGCACTTTGCCATATCCGATCAACTGAGCCAGGCTCACGGTAGCGCAGTTCAGGGAATAGGCTAGCGCCTCGCGCAGGGTGACGGGCCCGTGGTACTCCTCTTTGTAGTTCCGCGGCTCGTATACCTTGTCGTCATACTCGAAGGTGGTAGGTTCATCGGTCAGAATCGTGGCTGGCGTCACCTGCGGCTGGCTTCCATCCACGGCTGAACTTAGCGCGGCGGCATAAACGAACGGCTTGAAAGAGGACCCTGGCTGCCGGCTGGCCAATGCGTGGTTCAACTGGCTCACAGCGTAGTCGCGCCCACCCACCAGCGCCCGCACCTCACCGGTGTGCGGATCGAGCACCACCAGCGCCACCTGCGGCTGGTTGGGATCACGAGGCGTCGCGTCCTTCGTGTGGCGGCGGCTTAGCGCACTGTCCACTTCCTCCATGCCGGACCGCACCGCGCCTGACGCCGCTGCCTGTAAGTCAGGGTCCAGCGTCGTATACACGCGGTAGCTCTGCGAGATCAGGTCGTGCTCGGAAAACTGGGCCAGCAACTGGTCCTTCACCATGTCGACAAAGTAGGGCGCCTGAGTGGCATCGATGTTCTGGGGCGCGATGTGAAGCGGTTGCTCCGTTGCTTCCGCCACGTCAGCCTCACTGGCGAATCCGTCATTTGCCATTTCCTGCAAAACGTAGTTGCGGACGCGCAGCGCGGCCTGGGGGTGGCGGTAAGGTGAGTAGAGATTAGGCCCACGGATGAGCCCGGCGAGCAACGCTGCCTCAGAAAGATTCAGATTCTTGACGTCCTTGTTGAAATAGGCCGCGGCGGCGGCGGAGAAACCGTCGATGGAAAAGCTGCCTCGCTGGCCCAGGTAAACCTCGTTGGCGTACAGTTCAAAAATCTGTTCTTTACTCAGCCGCTGCTCCAGAACCATCGCCAGAAACATCTCGGCCGCCTTGCGGCGCACCGTGCGCTCCGGCGTTAGAAAGAAGTTGCGCGCGAGCTGCATGGTGAGCGTGCTTCCGCCCTGCAAGCGCTCGTCGGACCGGATGTCTTTAAGAGCCGCGTCGAAAATGCGATAGAAATTCACTCCGTGATGCGAGTTGAAGCGCCGATCCTCCGCCGCCAGCACGGCGTTGATCAGCACGGGCGGCAAATCCTGATAGCGGACCAATCGGCGCTTGGTGCGGCTTTGGTCAAACAAGGTGGTGATGGGTTCAGGCTCCAGGAAGTACCGGTCAACCGCGCCTTGATCTTCACCTGTGTTGATGTACGCAACGCGACCGCCCTTGAATCCAACGGTGGCCGCTCCCTCCTTCACCGGCTCCCCCGCGAAGTAAGACTGGGAACCGGGCCGGATCTTGATGCCATCACCTTCCAGCGTGTAAATGCCCACCCTTGACCCGCTGCCCTCGGCGTACAACGCCCTCCTGAGGCGCGCGGCCACCTCGTCGGGCGTCACCGCCTCGCCCACAGTGATGGGAGTGGGGGCGGAGAATACCACCGAAGCCCGATCAAATATCTGTCCGCTGAGGCGGGCATCGATTTCACTGGAGAAGCGGACGTAAAAGTACGTGAAGACGGATGCGCTGACGATGAAACAGCAGATGCCGGCCGTAATGAGCGCGTTCTGCCGCCGCACCACGAATCGGGAAACCACTTTCACCGCGCGAGTCAGACGGTCTCGAATTGGCACGTTTGCGCTCACGATCTCAGCTAATAAGCCAGACGTTCTACTCTGATACCCGACTCAGAACCAGATTTTTCGGATTTCGGAGGCCCAGCGAAGCCCGGCCCTGCTGCCCTGGACCGAATTCAAAGGGAGAGAGCCATTTCTCAGACGGGGCGATCACCACCCTAACCCTAGGTTTCGAGAATCCCGACAAGTCATTGATTTTATTTGACATTCCAGCTTCGTTCGCACCAAGTTTTTGGTTCCCCCCCCTCAAGCCACGGGACCTGTCCCTAAAAGACAGCGTCCTCCTCGCGGCGTCCCTACCACCACCGTCTAATTATACGCCCGACTCTCCACCGAGGGTGTGAAGCGAAGATTCCAGGTGAAGATGCCTAACTTCACCGGCACCGTGTAGTCGAGGTTGATCTGGACGGCGTCTTCGGTTCGGGTCACGCGGACGTCTTTATCGACGATCGGAAGGCCGAGGCTCCGGGCGTATCGGACAATCTCGGCTTGAACTTCGTTGGGGGCCGTTTTCTGCATGCTGGCGTGGACCGCCACGTCACGGATATAGTCCGCAAGTTTTGAGCTGCCTGAGTACACCGGAAACGCCTTCGCTCCCACAAAGACCAACGCGCCCCACACCGCCAGGAAGAGAATCGGCTTGAGAGAACCCTTCCGTTCCTCTCCGATGGCCATATTCAACGAAGGGAATGGGCAATGGGCAATTGGGAATAGGCAGTTGGGACGGGCACCTCTCTTGGCTTTTGCCTCTTGCCTTTTTTCCCCTTGCCTCGCTCTTCCCTACTCCCTATTCCCCATTCGCTACTCCCTAGCTCCCAAGCTGTTGCTTCACCACCTGCACCGCCTCCGTCAGCTTAACCTCCTGCGCCTGCTTGGTCGCGCGGACGAAAATCTCAGCGCGTCCCTGCTCGAACGTGCGCCGGCCCAGCGTGAGCCGGAACGGGACTCCGATCAAATCGGCGTCCTTAAATTTGACGCCCGGACGCTCATCGCGGTCGTCAAATAAAACGTCGATGGACTGCCGCTGCAATTCCGCGTAAAGCTCTTCGGCGGCGGCGCGCAGCTTCGTATCGTCCATGTTGGCGGCGGTGAGAATCACCTCGAAGGGCGCGATCGACTTGGGCAGAAACATTCCATCCTTGTCGTGATTTTGCTCGACGGCCGCGGTCAGCACGCGCTCCACCCCAAGACCATAGGAACCCATTACCAGCACCACTTCTTTGCCGCTGGCATCGAGCACGGTGGCATGCATTGCTTCGGAGTAACGCCGGCCGAGCTTGAACACATGACCGAGCTCTACCGCCTTGATCACCTCCAGCGGCTGGCCGCAGCGCACGCAGGGATCGCCGGCCGCCACCAGCCGCAAATCGTGATACTCAGCCTTAAAGTCGCGGCCGGGAGCGACGTGGCGCAGGTGCGTGTCATCACGATTGGCGCCTGCGATGAGATCGCGCCGACCCTCGAGCGCCTTGTCCGCCAGAATGCGAACGCCGGTGAGTCCTAGGGGCCCGAGCGAACCCAAGTTGGCGCCGTGCAGCTTCAACGCCTCTTCGGGCGTCGCGGGACGAAACACACCGGTTCCGAGCGCCGTGGAGAGCTTGATCTCGCTCAGCGTGTGATCGCCGCGCATCAGGATCACCACCGGCTGACTCTGGGCCACATACACCAGCGTCTTGATCATCCGCGCTGGGCTCTCACCGGTGAATCGCACCAGATCGTCAATGGTCTTCAGGCCCGGAGTGGGAAAGGCCTCTGGCGCTTCGTCGCCGGCCGGATCATCCACCGGGGTCACAGCGGAAATGGCCTTTTCCAAATTGGCGGCATACCCGCAAGCGGAAACAGCGATTGAATCCTCGCCGGCGTCGGTGGGCGCCGTAAACTCGCCCGACACCGATCCGCCCATCATTCCTGAAAAGGCTTCTACATAGAGCGTCCGCACGCCGCAGCGTTCACAAATGCGCTTGTAAGCGTGCACGTGCTTGTCGTAGCTGGCGTCAAGGCCTGCCTCGTCGATGTCAAACGAGTACGAGTCCTTCATAAAGAATTCCCGCAGCCGCAGCAGGCCCGACTTGGGCCGAGGCTCGTCGCGAAACTTCTCCTGAATTTGATACCAAATCTGCGGCAATTGTTTGTATGAGCGCAACTCGCTACGTGCGATGTTGGTCATCTCCTCTTCGTGCGTGATGCCCAGGCACATGTCATGCTGGGCGCGGTCTTTGAACTTGAAGATCACGTCCACCGCGTCCCAGCGCCCACTCTCGCGCCACAGCTCGGCGGGATTGAGCACCGGCAGATGAAATTCCTGCGCTCCGATGGCGTCCATCTCTTCGCGGATAATCTGCATGATCTTCAGCAGCGATCTTCGCGCCAGCATCAGGTGAGCGTAGATTCCGGCAGACACCTGCCGGATGTAGCCCGCCCGCAGCAGCAGCCGGTGGCTGGGCGCCTCGGCTTCCGCCGGCACTTCACGCAGAGTAGGAATAAAGGCTTGGCTCCAACGCATGCAGTTTCCTCGCGGGGTCGCCCGAACAGGACCTCCCGGGCCAGACGTGACAATCTCTACTGGCTAGACTGGGCTCTACTGTGCCGGGCCGAGCGCTCACGTCGCCAGTGGGTGAATTGACATTGTTGAGGATGACTCGCGCCTTGTCAAGAAACCCAGTACGGTTCGCAGTCGTGCAGTTCGGAGTTTCACAGTTCGAAGTTCGTGGTTCGTAGTGCGTTGCATTCTCCTCCGCCAGTGGGCTTGCCCTAGGCAGTTTGATTACCTCTCTACTCGCTGGCTGTGACTGCCATCGATTACCGTCACTTCGCCATTGGCGTTCGACGATTTCCGGTTGACCTTCCCGTACCACTGCGTTCTAATGTCTGCCTTGTGGAGGGTAGATCATGCTGAATCGCCGGCAGTTCCTTGAGAGAACAATTCCCATCGCGTCCGCGGGCGCGGTGCTCGCCGCAGCGGAGGCCTCGAGCGCGAAGCCACTCGCGTGGCCGAAACCCATCGGCCTCGAGATGTACACCGTGCGCGCGGAGTTTCCCAAGGACCCTGAAGGTACTCTGAAAAAGATTGCCGCCATCGGCTATCGCGAAGTGGAAATTCCGACGGAGATTCCCGCCGCAACGCTCAAGGGCTACCTGAGCGCCGCCGGCCTCACCGCGCCCAGCACGTATCCCGAAGTGCCTAAGGACGCTGAGAGCTGGAAGAAGACCTTGGAGCACGTCAAGCCTTACGGCGTTCGTTACGTTGTGGTGGGCGACAACCCGAAGCTCGACGCCGACGCCTGGAAGAAGAGAGCCGACTTGTTCAACGAATGCGGAAAACTGGCTCAGGAGGAGGGAATGCAGTTCTGTTATCACGCCCATTACCACGAGTTCGCGCCGGTGGACGGCACCTGCGGCTATGACATCATGCTGACGCAATGCGACCCCAGGCTCCTCAAAATGGAGATGGACGTTTTCTGGGCCACCTACGCCGGGCAGGACCCGATCGCCTACTTCAAGAAATATCCCGACCGCTTTCCGTTGCTCCACGTCAAGGACCTTAAGAAGGGGTTTCCAAGCAGCACCAGCGACTTCCCTTATGACAACGGCACCCTTAATCCGTTCGCGCCGGTAGGCCAGGGACGCATCGACTGGGCGGGTATCTTTGCCCACGCCAGGCAGGCCGGCACCCGGCACATCTTCGTGGAGCAGGACCGTTGCGACGGTAGTCCCTTCGATGCCATCAAAACCAGCTTCGACTACTTGAAGACGCTGCGCCTGAACTGAACCGTTTTTCCCACCTCGCTCATCCCGTTGATCGCCGATTCCGGGCGATTGATCGGCAGGCGATGGGGCCGCCGGATACCTTTTCGCGCAAGCCCTGGCATCTAATTAAATAGAGCGGCGCGGACGTCGCGCTAAGTTGCAGTGGCGGTTGAAGCCTGCCCTGCAGGGTGAAGGGCCTACAAGCGGGCACCAACCGCGCTGCCGTATAGTTACACAACTACACAACGCGGAATCGTCCTGCCTGGGGCTGAGTAAGTGTGTAGTGATTCCGCTCTTGGAGATTGCCATGAGACATTTAAGAGAAGGCCTAGTAAGAGAAGGCCTAGCGAAGTCCACGACCTCGAACCGGCGAGGTGCGCTCGGATTGCAGATGCCATCTTCCAGATTTCACACCGGCAAGATTTGTCACGCCGGTTCAGACTTTTGCTCCATCCGACGGCTAGTGCTCTCAGCTATGAGTTTGGTGATGACGGCTTCGCTCGCTTGGGCGGGCGAACCGACCACAATGACCACGTCGCCCGTGCAGGTGACGGTGACGGTGACCGGAACGGACCATCAGCCGTTACCAAAGCTGACCCGCCAGGACTTGATGGTGTTCGAGAACAATGAGCGGCGGCCGGTGGTCAGCCTGCAACCCGTGATCGCCAGCGCGAAAGGCCTTGACCTGGCCATTCTGATTGATGGCTCGCTGGGAAGCTCCGTAAGCCTTCAGTTTCCCGACATCCGGCAATTCATCGCCGGGTTGCCGCCGTCCGCCTCTGTCGCCGTCGCCTACGCCGAGTACGGACGCGCCAGGTTCACTCAGGATTTCACCTCGGACCGTGCCCTGGCTGAAAACGCCTTATCGATTCCCCAGGGCAGAGTCAACGCAGGCGCAAGCATCTTTCAGTCTGTAACGGACCTCGTGAAGCACTGGCCGGCAGACGGCCGCGCTCGCTCCGTCCTGCTGGTGAGCAACGGCGTGGACATCAACCGGGGCGTAAGCGAAACCGTCCCGACGCTGAATCCTGACTTGAACGAGGCTATTCTCGAGGCTCAGAAGGCGGGCGTGGTGGTCTACGCAATCTATGCAGGCGGTGCGGCCCGCTTCACCCATCAGTGGTACCTGCTGGGGAACGGCCAGAGTATGCTGGCTCGGATCGCCGATGAGACAGGAGGCGAGGTCTACTTCCAGGGAAACGAGACTCCGGTTTCTTTTAGTCCATTCCTGAAGCAGGTCAGTAACGCGCTGCACCGTCAATACACGCTCACCTTTGAAGCGATGTCCATGGCGAAACCCGGCGATGCTCAACTGCGCGTTAGGACTGAGCTTCCACATGTACACATCGGCGCGCCGGCCGTGGTGCAGGTCCCGACCAGCTAGGCAGGAGGCAGGGGCTAGTCTAGGTGTCGGGTTTCAGGTGTTAGGTGCCAGGTGTTAGATGTTCGGGCCACGTTACGATTGTGGGCGCGATCTTTACTCCACCCTGACGCGGATCCGACACATCACAACCCCGCTAATCCGGACAACCCCGCTAATCCGGCGGCATGGAAAGCCGCGGGGCTGAAAGCGAGCCCCGCGCTACGTGGCCTCGCCGTCGTGACGCAGACATGAAAGGCAATGTCTGCGCCACCCGGCATCGTCAAGTCAACAATCGGGCGCGGGGCCTCTCACAACCGCCGTTATTTCTTGGGGAACGTGGTCTCGCCTGACGGGTCCCTTTGCTTCAGTGCCTTCACCTGCCCGTCCTGCACGACGAATTCAAAGACCAGGTCAGAGAACTGCGGCGTCCTGAAAGCCAGCCCCTTAGTCTGCTTCAAGGGAAGGATGGGCTGGCCGGGCAGAACGAGCGAGAGGCCATCGCCGGGCGTCAGCGCGATTTGAAACGTGGAGCCGCTCGGGGTCTGGTAGGAGCCCGCCATCTGAGCCATCAGCTTGGGATCGATCGTCTCCGGCTTGCGTGTGAACACGGCTTCCGCCTCATCCAGAGACATCACGGCCTGGTCGACATCGCCCTGCGGATTGGTGCGGAAATTCACGGACCACTTTCCGTCCTGCTCATCATCGGGCGTGTCGAAGCGGTCGTAATGGAACCGCGTCATCGGGAACTTCATCTTGTGAAAGTCGAATTGAAGCTGGTTATCCTTCAGGCCGATGTTCATTACACCGTATGCGGGGTTCTCATAGGCGCCGACATAGTCCTGAAGCGGATGGGACGCCTGCGTATTGGGAACGCGGCCCTCATTGGCCTTCGTACGCGCCTCGGTTCCCGCCTTCTTGTTCTCAAGCCTGATCTTGAGTTGACGTTCACTCCAGGGCGTCAGGTCCATGCCCAGCAATCTCTCATACACGGTGTAACTCACGATGTTGTAGAGCGGTTGGCTGTGGTTTCCAATTTCGAACACGATCACGCCGATGTGGTCCTCCGGCATGAACGAAACCTGAGTGTGAAAACCAGGCAAATCACCGCCGTGGAAGGTGATCAGGTGCCCGCGGTAGGAAGCCGTCTCGCGTCCCATGCGGTAGGCCGCATTCAGGATTTCTGTCCAACCCCTGGTTTCGAGCCCGACGTTGGGAAGCGCGATGGCAGGCTGCAGCGTGGCCTTCAACACCTCGGGCGGCAGCACCTGCTTGCCGTTGTATTTTCCGTCGTTCATGAGCGCGATCAGCCAATGGGACATATCCTCGATGTTGGAAACGATGGCTCCGCAAGGCGCAACGCCGGCGATGTCCTCATAGTAAGGGATTCTGTAGATTTCAAAAGAATCGCGCCTTTCGGTGTATCCCACGCCGAACTCGGGCTGCTTGAGCATGTCGGCAATCGAGAAGCTGGTTGAGTTCATATCGAGCGGGTTGAAGATTCTTTCCCGCACGAACTGCTCCCAGGTTTTTCCGGACTGCAGCTCAATCAGATATCCCACTGCCGCGAACATCAGGTTGTTGTAAAGGAAGGTGGTGCGCAGCGGCTCTTCGGGCTCCAAATAGACGAGTTTTTGGAAGAGTTCCTTGCGCGTGAAGTCGGATTTATACCAGATGGTATCGTGCCGCGTGATTCCGGTGCGATGCGAGAGCATGTCGCGCAACGTGACGGAGTCATTGAGCTGGTCGTTGTAAAAGCGGATGGCGAGGACGGAGTCACGCACCGGCTTGTCCCAGGTGAGTTTTCCTTCTTGCACCAGCATGCCGGCGGCCACGGCGGTAAACAGCTTGGTATTTGAGGCGATCGGGCTCATGGTGCGCGGGGTATAGGGCAGCTTCTTCCCATAGTCGCGGTAGCCGTAGCCCTTGGCTAACACGAGCTTGTCATTCACGACGATACCGACACCGACACCCGGCGCGTTCCAGTCTTTGAGGGTTTTCGCCATGTAGTCATCGAATCCCTGAAGCCGCTGCGTCACGTCAATGCTCTGCGCGGCGGCGGTCCCGGTCAGTGTGGCGAGAAGCAGACTGGCAGCGGCCAGCCGCCGGAGCACGGCCATGTAAACCAACTTCGGTTTCCGCTCACCAAAGAGACATGTCTCGGCACTTCCATTTCGCTTTCCAACCGGCATAGCGCCCATTGTGTTCCCTCCCTCGGTCCAGTGGAAGTTTAGGGGTGCTCTATGCTTCTGTCAATCGGTCTAACCGCATGCGGGTGCGCGACATAGACGTGGGCTTTTTGGCGTTTCTTTTTTTTGTGGCCTTTATCTGTGCGTAGTGTATACTTGCAGATAGAGGAGGTGGCTATGCCTCAAACCCTGCCTGCCCTGGAAGGCGAAAGAACCCGCTTGCT
>DATJYK010000068.1:0-1878 GCA_035578005.1 Terriglobia bacterium | reverse complement strand
TATGCACGGCGCTGACGGTTCTAGCGGGTCTTTTGGGGTATTTGGGTGATTTTGGACGCTCCGGTTCCGCTCCGGCTTTGGGCCAGAGTTTTGGTTGGAGGGGGTTTGCAGGTTGAAAGAAGGATTGTGAATGTTGCTGGGGCCTCGCGCCCCGTCGCTCAGGTGACGAGGCGCGGTATGCGTTCCAAAGCGAGGCGCAGGATATCCTGCGCCGGGCACGAGGTCGGCAAGTGCACGCGGATCATCGTTTTCATCTCGACGACGCGGGTGGCGATCTTGATGAGACGCAGGCGCAAGGTGTCGAACTGGGCGACGCGCCACATCGAGCGTTTCGGCATTGAGACGCGAAGGCCCCACAGCAGCCAATAAGCGCCAGCGTGGAGGAAGAGACGGAACTGATTGGCCGTCGCCTTCGTGCAGGACGTGCGGTCCGCCGCCAGATGCGTCTTCCAGGATTTGATGTGGTTTTCGGCCTGGCCGCGTCGGCAATAGAGGTTTTCGTAAAGCGCGCGGGCATTGCGTTGGCTCAGATTGGTGACGACGAAGCGGGTGTCGGGTCCTTCCTCGCCGACTTCGACGCGAGCGATGATCCGCTCGACGCGGCTCCAACTGTGCGCGCCATCGAAGAACTCCTTGAAACGACGAAGCTTGCCGTCGCGCGGGGCGGCCTCGAACCGCGCCTTCGTGCTGGCTTCGAGATCGGTGACATGGCGATGCAACGTCGGGGTCGGCGCGACGCCGAGGATGTAGTCGAGGCCGTTGGCGCGACACCAATCGAGAACCTCGGGGCCGCAATAATGGCTGTCGGCGCGCAACAGGATCTCGGTGCGGGGCCAGTGAGCGCGGATCGCGCGCAGCAGCCGGCGCAAGAAGGGCTTGATCTCCTTGCCGCTCGGCCGTTTGGCGGGACGAAGCACGGCGGTGACGAAGCGGCCCTCGCCGTCGAACACGACAATCGGCTGAAAGCCATATTCGTCGTAGTGCGCGTTGAACAGCCGCAATTGCTGGCCGCCGTGCACCGCGTCGAAGGTGTCGTCGATGTCGAGCGTGATCCGTTTGGGAACCTTGGCGAACGACTCGCAATAGAGGTCGACCATCGCGCGGCCCATCCGCAACAGGGCGCGAACGTCCGGCAGGTTCTCCAACCGCGAGATCGTCGACTGCGAGCACAACTCCCGATCCGACGGCGTCAGATCGAGCGCCATCTTGAACATCGGGTCGCTGCGCAGGGAATTGGCGTCGATCCCGTCCTCGTAGCCGGCGCCGATCATCAGCAGCCGAAACCGGATGATATCCGCCAGGCTGTGGGTGATCTGCTGCGGCGCCCGAGGATCGACCACGCACGCGGCCAGCCGATCCGCGACCCGAAGCCGCTGTTCGACTTCGCGCAACGCCAAAATGCCGCCGTCTGACGAAAGCAACCCGCCATCGAATCTGGCCACAACGGGTTTGCCCGACACCGATGACAGATCAGGCAGCGGCAGCATAGGATCGTTCATGGCGGGTGCGGCTCACCTGAAATCGCTTGAATCGGCTTCGACAACCAGATTCTACGAAAAATCAGTCGCTTAGGCTACACCCGCCAACCCGCGACGCATAATGCGGGTTAACGCCCTCGGTCAGAGGCAGATGCATCGGGGCGTAGAGAAGGCTGGAAAGCTCAGGTCGCTTGATCCCGTCAATATTTCGACGCGCCTCTTTATTCGAACGATGTCGAATTTCCAGGGAAGTGTTCTTCTCGCCGAACGCGGAATGGTGGTGGAGGCGCAAACGCTCGTTCGAAGCTGCTACGAGAACAGCTTTTGGATTGGAGCTTTCTTCTGCAGTCCCACCGAAGCCCTTGAAGCGTTTCAGCTAGACGAAACAAAGAGCCAAGAT
>DATJYK010000067.1:0-1940 GCA_035578005.1 Terriglobia bacterium | reverse complement strand
GGAGGGTTCGGTCTGGGCGATCTGCTCGGCCTCGTCGAACATGCGATCCTTGCGTTTCTCGCTCTTCGGTGCGAAGCGCTCGGCCTGCAGCAGACGGATCTGTTCCTCGAGCTGCCCGATGCGCCGGTTCAGCTCCTCGATCTGTGCGTCGCGCTGGGCAATATCCTGTGTCGCACGCTCTTCGAGATCGCGGATATAGCCCTTGACGACCCTGGGTATGTGCTTGAGATCAGGAGGATTCATGCGCTCCAGGATAGCGGAGCGCAGCGCGCCGTGGGTTTACGTCAATTTGTAAAAGGCCCACCCGCCGTTGTTTACGCGCGACGCGCCTTGCCGGGCGGGCTAGCTGGCGTGCTGGTAACGACGCACAGGGTGGCGGCGAAGCGCATCGATGTCGATGCCGTCGAGCAACCAGTGAAGCTGCTGCGTTGTCAGCTCGATCACCTCCTGATGCCGCCTCGGCCACACGAAATGGTCTTCCTCAAGCCGGCGCAACATCAACCAGAAACCGGTGCGCTCGTACAGCAGGAGCTTGACGCGATCGCGTTTGCGGTTGTGGAACGCATACACGGCGCGGGCGAGCGGGTCCAGTTGCATCGACTCCGTGACCAGGGCAGCAAGGGTATTGATGCCGGCGCGGAAGTCAATCGGCTCGCGGTACAGGTAGACTTTCAGGTCGTCGTCGAAGTGGAACATCAGCTCCCCCTCAACGCGTCAATCATCGTCTTGAGCAGCGCGCAATCCTGCCCGGTGCACTCGCAGGGTTGTTAACTTCTGTCTTGCCATGTTAACGTCGCCCCTTCGAAACGATGGGCAAAACACAGATGATGTTCGGTGGCGTATTTTCGGAATTGCGGGACGTTCGTCGCGCGCAGGGCAAACGCTATGCGCTGGAGCCGTTGCTTTGTGCGATCGTGATGTCAATCCTGTCCGGATCCGCGTCGTTGAGGAAAATGCAGGTGTTTATCGAGGAGCAACTGCCGAACCTGAATCGGCTGTTCGGGACAAGCTGGCGCAAGGCACCGTGCTGGGTGGCGATTCGGGAATTTCTGCTGGGTCTCGACGAGCAGGAGTTGGAGCGCGCGTTTCGTGAGCATGCGAACCGGCAGGTGTCCCCGCCACCCGGCAGGCAATTCATTGCTATCGATGGCAAGGCACTGCGAGGAAGTGCAGATCGAGTGAAAGACACTGCAGCCCGGCAACTGGTTTCAGCTTTCGATCATGATAGCCTCATCGTGCTGGGTCACATCGAAGTGGATGACAAGTCCAACGAAATACCGGCCGCACAGGCGTTGATCGAGTCATTCGGATTGTCGGGGCGAGTTTTTACCCTGGACGCGCTGCACTGCCAAAAAAAACGCTAGCGTTGGCTTTGGAGAAAAAGGCCGGCGCGGTAGTACAGGTAAAGGGCAACCAGCCGGCATTACTCGAAGCCTGTACAAGCCTGCCGCAATATCGCGCCGCTTCGCAATGCGACGTGCAACATGACAAGGGCCACGGACGTATCGAAACGCGTACCGTGCATACCTTTGACGTACCGCCGCACTGGATGCCAGCCGAATGGCAAGCGCTGATATGCCAGGTCGCAAGGATTGAACGGATATCCGAGCGCAAAACCCGTGATGGCTGGGTACGCACCGCCGAGACGGCGTGGTGGATCAGCACAACACCGTTGAGCGCGCCCGATTTCCAGCGTGCCATTCGAGGGCATTGGTCCGTCGAGAACCAGAATCACTACGTGCGCGACGTAACGTTCCACGAAGATGCTTGCCGGACCCGAACCAAGCCCGTCGTTAGCGCGCGCCTTCGCTCCATCGCATTGAACTGCCTACGCGCTGCGAACGTTCAGAATATCTCCGTTGAGCTGCACCGGCACGCGATGAACTTTGAACGATTGCGTAAGTGCGCTCGTGGGGATGCGAGAACCTAACAGCCCTGGG
>DATJYK010000066.1:0-38138 GCA_035578005.1 Terriglobia bacterium | reverse complement strand
TCCAGGATGTTGTAGATCGGTTTCCAGTACACCCCGGTCGATTCCAGGGCCACGTGGGTCACCCCTTGGGCGGCCATCCAATCAGCCATCGCCCGGAGGTCCTGAGTCATGGTCCCCCAATGACGCGTCTCCTGATGCAGGTGTCCGTCGGGTTCGATGCGCCGGACACAGGCTTCAATCGACTCTTTATGGACATCCAAACCAGCACAGCAAGCATAAACGTTCTCCATGATCGACTCCTTTCTTCCGGCGCCGGGGGACATCGCAAGGTGAACCAATCTGTTCCGCGTGCTCTCGCCAGGGCGAGGCGACAATTTGGGGTTCGCGGCGATGTCCAGGCCAGACTCACGAGCGGGCTTGCGGCTCCAAGAAATCGCAGCCTTCACCCAGCACAGGCGCCTGGGGTGGTGAGCCCACCGTTGCCTGACCGAAATTTTCGGAACAGAAATGCAGGTTAAACGAACGGTCGATTTATCAACATGTTGACGGGATAACTCACTTAAGATACTTACTTTCAATATGTTGACGGGTTCCGCGAAACGCCTCCTATTGTTTTCAGTAACTTGACGGGTTTGTTCGTACTATTTTTGATTTTAGGTGTTGCCCGGGGAGCGCGGGCGTCTCGCCCGCCGAAGCAATCGAAGAGTCGAAGGCTGACAGTTGAAGGTCGAACGTGAACCGCAGAGGTTTCCCGTTTTTCGACCTTCAGCTTTCGACCTTCCAACCGGATCTGGCGGGCGGGACGCCCGCGCTCCCAGGACGTTTGCTCCAAAGCAACTGCTTTATTTTCATCAACATCGTGGCCTATCTCACTAAACCCGTTGCTTTCATCAACATCGTGGGTTCCCAAAATCGGTCCTTTGTTATCAACAACATCGTGGGACCCTCCTTCATTTCGCGATTTTTTGAGCATCCCGCTCCCGGCCGACGGTGACTGAGTTTGAGGTAGAGGCAGCTTCACGCCGACGTTGACATATCGTGGTAAAACCCGCCGCTACGCTCGAACTGTGATCGGTCGAGGCTCGTCTTACGAGGCATTTCTCCATAGAATTAGCCGTTCTGCGCCCACGTTCATTGTCGCAGGTCAAAATGGGACGGTGGGTACTCGCGGGAATTATGCGACGGATTATTTTGAACCTGCATCTTCAGTGGGTTGGCCTGTGAATTTCGTTGAAAAGCGGAAGGCTGTCCGTCACCCTGTGCATTGTCTTTACAGTTCCCGCCCCCTTCAGGCTTGGTTCAACGGGTCGTGGCTCGCCTTTGGAGCAGCCTGGTAGCTCGCTAGCTAATAGCTAGCCTTGGCGCGAGAGGTCCCCGGTTCGGTTCCGGGCGTCCCGACCAAGACTCATCGCCTTGTTGAAGTCTGATCAGCATCGGCGCCGTTGTGCCTCATTCCCGCACGTCGGCCAGCAGCCGGGCATCGGAAGGGATGGGAGAGCGCGCCAGGATCTTCTCCGCAGCGGCCAGACTCTTTGCAGCCTCTTCCTCTCGGCCAAGCTGCTTCTGGCAACGGCCGGACCACAGCAGGGCTTCTCCGGCCCAACGGCTGGCTGGATCGAATTCCCGCCAAAAGCTGTTCGCGGCCGCAAAGAATGACTGAGCTTGGGTCGCGTTTCCGAGAGAAAGATGCACACGGCCTAAGCCCACCAGTACCTCTGCCTGATGCGGCGTCATTTGCAGTTGGACCTTCCGAAAGAGCGTATTAGCCTGTTCTAACCACTTGCCAGCCTCGTCATATCGACCGAGTTCTACTTGAGCAAGACCCAGCTCGGCCACAATCGGCATTCGTCCCACGTCCGCGATGGGGCCGTCTGGGATCATGGTGAGAGCTTGCTGCTGCGTCTGCAGCGCAGACTCATAGTCGCCGCCGAACCGATACACGATCCCCAGGACATGCAACGGCAAGTAGGGCCTGAAATTCGCATCCCTGTAGGTCGACCTGTATTGCTCCAGCACGGGCTTCAGCATTTCCTTGGCTTCGGCGATTCTGCCTAGATACGCCATGGCGTGGGCTCGGCAGTACTGGGCCACCAAGGCCGCCTCACTATTGGCGCCCATAGTTCTTTGAAAGACATCATAAGCCTCGGACAAATCCCGCAATGCATTTTGCGGACGACGAGCCGTAACCAACGTCCCGCCACGGATCAGCAGACTGCTCGCGTACGTGTAGGAGTCATGCTGCACAGTTCGTGCGTGGATCGCCAGCGCCCGGTTTTCGTTCGCTATCGCTGACTTGAGTTCCCCGCCCCGGTGTTGAAACCGCGCCAGACTGTCCAAGCCGAACGCGAGCATGGTGCTGTTTTCTCCAAATACGGCGGCCGCATCATCGGTATCCTGCTGTAACTGCTCGATGCCCTCCTTGAGATGGCCGGCTTCGGCCAGCGCCCGCCCATAAGCGCCGCGCGCGTCAATCATGCGGGGATGTCGAGGCCGGTCCCCGTACAATTCCGATGCCATTCGAAACGCCTGCTCTGCCGGAACTAGAGCGGCCTCGGGAGGAGCGCCGCCATACATGAGCGACATGGCCATCATCGAGGCGCAATCGATCGTCGTAGGATCGCCCCTACCGAGATCCCTTTGCGCGAGCGCGAACGCCTCCTGCGCAGCCGACTTCGCTTCCAGGTAATGACCGGAATCGATCGCCCAGCTTGCCTGGGTCTTCAAGGCTAGAATCAGGTTCAGTTTATTGGCATCCGGATTGCGCCGCAGCGGCGGCATCACAAGGTCGATTTCATGCTTCATTTCCGCCGAACGACCGCGGAACTGATGGACCTCCGCCATCAGCAGGTGGGACCGCAGGCCCTCTGGATGATCGGGTGGCAAAGAACGGTCGCCTTCTTCAACCGCCTGGCGCGCCACCGTCTCAGCGGAATCGAAATTATCCAGGGAAATCAAGCTTTCGCCGATGAGGTTCAACAACTCCACGCGTAATTCCGTTCGTGCCGAATCCAGCCGATCTACTTTGGATTTGGCCTCCATCAACAGGTCCTGAGCGGACAGAACCTTGCCGGTGCCTGCGTAGGGATCGGCATTGCGAAACACGGAGGTAACGAAGTCCTTCACATCTTCTGCCGTGGCCTTTTCCGCTCGGGCCACCCGTGCCTGCCACAGTGCGGCCCCCAACCCAAGTACGATTGCGAAGATGGCAACCGTCGCCGCGCCCACCGCCACCCGATGCCGGCTCGCAAACTTGCCGGCGCGATACGTCCATCGGTCTGGCTGGGCCTGAACCGGCAGCCCCTCCAGGTAACGCTCAATGTCGTCCGTCAGTGCATCTACCGTGAGGTAGCGCTCCTCGGGTTTCTTCTTCAGCGCCTTTAGCAGGATCACGTCCAGATCTCCACGCAGCGCACCCCGGGTGGCGGCGTCCGCGCACATTTCGCTGGCGCGGGCAGGCTCGCCGTGCAGGACAGCTTCCTCAAGCGCCGCCCGTGATTCGCGCGCCGGCCTGTAGGGCAGTCTGTCTGTCAAAAGCTCATAGAGGACGACTCCCAGGGAGTACACATCGGAGCTGATTCCGAGCGGAGCCGCCGAGATCTGCTCAGGCGAAGCGTAGGCCGGGGTGAGCGCATGACCTCCCAATTGGGTCAGTTCGGTCGCCTCCGCAGTTTCCTGCTCTAACAACTTCGCAATGCCGAAGTCGAGCAGTCGTACTTGTCCATCCTCAGTCACCAGGATGTTGGCCGGCTTGAGATCGCGATGTACGACCAGATGGGCATGGGCATGGGCTACTGCGACTGTCACCTGCAGAAACAGCCGCAAGCGCTCTCTCACGTTAACTCGTTTCTGCTGGCAGTACTGGTCAATGCGACATCCTTCGACATATTCGAGGGCCAGGTAGGGCTGCCCGTCGGCCCTGAGTCCCGCGTCGTACAGGCGCGCGATGTTGGGATGATTCAAGCTGGCCAGGATCTTGCGCTCTCGTGCCATGCGTTCGGCCAGCATTCTGGCGCGCCACGCGCCGCGGGGCAGTTTGAGGGCCACCATGCGGTTCATGAGCCCGTCGCTGCGTTCTGCGAGCCAGACCGTGCCCATACCGCCGGCGGCCAACAACCGCACAAGACGGTAGGCTCCGACCAGGTCCCCAGGGTGTTCGTCGGCTTGCGGTAGGGCTTCGTAGGGTCCAGTGTCGGGGAGTTGCAGCTTGGGAATCGTCCAGGAATCTTCGCTCAGCGAGTGGGTACGAAGCAACAGATCGCGCAAGTGCGCTTTCAGGCCGGCGAATTCAGGCGACAGGTTTTCCAGCCAGGCGCTGCGCTCTTCCAGCGGAAGTTCCAGCGCCTGATCCAGAGCGCGGGAAAGCACGGTCCAGCTTTCCGCGTCGATCTCGAACCTTGACATGACGCACCTACCCGAAACTAGCCCGCAGCAGTAGGCGGGCCTTGGCCAGATCGCGCCGCACCGTCCGGTCAGTAAGGGCAAGAGCCACAGCGATTTCAGTCTCGGTCATTCCGCCGAAATAGCGCATCTCGACCGTCTGGGCCAGTCGGCTATCAACCTCAGCCAATCTGTCCAGCCCTTGGTGAATGCGCAGAATCTCGCGCTCACCGGCTGGTGTGGCCTCCGGCGACGCCTCCGTAAAGCTCACATGAACCGCATCGCCGCCCCTGCGTTGCGCCTGGCGATGCCGGATGAGGTCGACGATCACTGAGCGCATGGCATGGCTGGCGTAGCGCAAGAAATGGGCGCGGTCGCGGAACTTAGGCTGCTCAACGTCCACCAGGCGAACGTACGCTTCGTGCACCAGTGCCGTGGTGTCGAGAACGGCATCGCGGCCGCCGGCTCGCAGACGCGCGCGCGCTAGCCTTCGCAACTCCTGATAGGCGGCGGCAAACAGGCTGTCGATCGCATCCCGGTTGCCCTCTCGAGACTGGACGATCAGGTTTGTCGCATCCGCGCGCAATTCGCCTGGCCTGGCCCGCGAAGGGTGCATTCGTGAATTCCTCCCCAAATGCGGAATTATACACCCCAGAAAAAAATCCGGGCCGTTGGCGGCCGTGATGTCCGGTTTACCGGAATTTTTTCGTGTCTGATAGTGCAGGCGGAAAGGAATTGTGGCCCCGCAAGCCAAGTGGGTCGCGACGGTCGAGGTAGACCATCACGATGATGACTTCCCAGCACAATTCTTTTTTCGCTGCTCCCTAGCGAAATATCCTGGGGCAGGGCTTGTTCTGACTTGCTCCGCGAGTTAACCAACTAGCCAAGGGCTCCGCCCTTGATATCCGGATGTAGGGCCGGGGCTTGCCCCGGCCAAGGCCGACCCAAGGGTCGGCCCTACGACGACGAAACGAGAACAAAATTCACGTTTCAATGCGCATAACGGTCTAACCGCGCCAAGAGGCGCAATTTCGAACCGAAAAAGGAGAAACCATCATGATCGCGATTTACAAATCCAAACAGCTCAACCGGCAGATCTTGACGGCGGCGCTGTTGCTGTCGGGTATGTTAGTGTTTTCCCACAGGTCCTTCGCTGGTACCGTCGTCGATGGCTGTGGGAACAACGTAACCATCACCCTCACGGGCTCAACCAATTGGCTTACCCTGTGCTCGCAGAAGGTGACTCTGCCTACGAAGCAAAACTGCGTTGTGACTGGCAGTGCAGAAGTCAGTAACAACGTGACGGATGAACACAATGAATACCGGTTCACGGTAGACACCGACGTCAATCCGATAACGGGAAAGAAGGCGGAGCGAGTGATCGATGTGACTCAGGGCTCTGCCGCCGACCCTGAGAACCTAGCTGTTTCGTCGGTAAACGATATGAAAAACCTTGCGGCGGGTACCTACACGTTTCGTTTCCTCGCCAGAAAAATCGATCCCGCCGACGACATCAATATCACGGCCTACACCTTGGGCGTGGTTTGCAGCGACGGGCAGTAGCTTGACTCAGAGGAAAGTGCGGATTGCGAAAGCGATTCGCACTTTCTGCGCGCCTGATTGGTACTACTACGTTAAGTCAGGAGCACGATTGCTTTGCGAATTTGGCTGCCACCGTACGCGCAACATCTCATTGCCATTTTGGGCGGCATGTGGGAAGAACGGTTGCAGCAGTGGCAAGCCAGGTAGCGAGGACCGCGTTCTTCGGTCTGCGGCTTCTCCTCCAGTAGCGCTCAAAAGCCGCGGACCCGAAGGCGGGGTCCGTATTGCAATACCGTGATTTCTTGTTTTGCTTGACAAGCTTTTCCAGGCAGTTCACAGCAGCCGCATTCTTGCGGGCCTTCCACGTATTGGGTCCCACCATGAAGCCTTGCAGCACAAGTGATCCATTCGCTTTGGTTGCGGCTCGGCCGCGGTGTGCCACCCGGCTTGAGTTCTGTGGAGAATGCGCGACATCGCTAACTCGCCTGCGCTGCTTTACCTAACCCGGAAGCGAACGTTGCTTGTAAGCGTCCCGCTCGGCGTGGTCACCTGGACGGGGCCTGTAGTGGCGCCGGCGGGCACTAAGGCGGTGATCAGCGTGCTCGAGGCCACCGTGAACTTAGCCGGCGTGCCGTTAAAAGCGACGCTGGTGGCGCCTGACAGATTGTTGCCCAGAACCAGGACCCGTTGCCCGACTTTGCCGTAAGCGGGCACCGTTCGCAGAAACGGCCCCAGTCCCAGATCGAGAGTATCGATGGTGCCATCATTGTTGATCCCACCGCCGTAAGCCATTCCGTAAAAGGCGCCGCTGGTGGACTGAAACAACCCGTTAGCTCCCCAGCCGTCTGTGAAGTCGAAGTTGTGGAGTGTGGTCAGGGTGCTCGCCGGAGTCATCTTAAAGAGGGTGCCGCAGCCCCCATCCCCCTCGTTGCCAGGGCACGCCGTACTCGTTCCGCCCGGAAACGTGGCGCCGTAAAAGTTCCCATCGGTACCTTGAATGAGAGACGCCGAGGGTCCGGCGCCGTCGCTCAAATCGAAGCTGTGCAACGTGGTCACAGTACCTGCGGGAGTCATCTTGAAGGCGGTGCCGCACCCGAGCGAGCAAGCCGTACTGGCCCCGCCCCCGAAGGTCGTCCCGTAAAAATTCCCGTCGCCGCCCAGAAGCAGCGCTGCCTGAGGATAAGCGCCGTCGGTGAAGTCAAAGCTGTGCAGAGTGGTTATTGTGCCCGCCGGAGTCATGACGAAAACGGTGCCACACGTGTCAGCGCAAGATGTCCCGTTGCCGCCTGCGAAGGTTACTCCGTAGAAGCGGGTATCGGGGCCTTGAATCAACCCGCCAAGGGGAAGAGCTCCTTCGGGCCCGGTGAAAGTGTGCAGCGTTGTGAAAACGCCCGCCGGGGTGATACTGAAGGCCGTGCCGCAGCCATCGTTGTAATAGTCGCAGTTGATGCCGCCATACAAGGTCGTCCCGTAGAGATTCCCATCGGTGCCTTGGGCCAGCGGACCCGGCTCCTCACCGTCGCCACCCTCAAAGGTGTGCAAGGTGGTCAGGGTGCCACCCGGAGTGATCTTGAAGACCGTGCCACAACCAAGCTGGCAGGCGATGGTATCCCCGCCCCACGTGGTGACACCATAAAAATTCTGGTCGGTGCCTAGTACTAGCCCCACCCTTGGGGAGGCGCCGTCCTTGCAGTTGGTTTGAGCGCAAAAGCTGTAAAGCGTGGTCAGCTTTCCACGGGGACTGACCTTGAATACAGTGCCGGCGCCATGTCCCCCGTCGGCTCCCGTCACCCCGTAGAGATTGCCGTCAGGCCCCTGAATCAGGGCACCGCCGGCCCCCGCACCCGTCGTGCGGTCCAGATTAACGATCGTCGTAAACGTCTGTGCCGAAGTGACTCCGGTAGCCGCAAAAAGCAAGAACGCGACACGGGCCATCCGCGCCAGGCACCCGTGTGAACCCAACTCGAATCTCCACATAATCCCCCCCTTACGAATTCGCGATCTCTCACGTTAGAACGGCGACATTCTGAAAACACTCGATGGCCCGATTCCCCAATCTTCACGGTCTCTTGATGCCGTACTTCTCCAGCCGGTACTGGAGCGTGCGAAAGGTCATGCCCAGCAACTGGGCGGCGCGGGTGATGTTCCAGTTGGTGCGCTGAAGCGCTTCCACGATCTTGGCCTTCTCGTGCTCCTCCCAGGAGCTCTCTGGAATCACCGGTTCTGCCGTGCCGGCACGGTCTGTCTCTCGCAAAGGCTCGCGCGCCGGGGCAGCCCCTGCATATCCCGCCGCGTTTCCCACGGCTTGCAAGGCAGGCTCGGGAGCGTTCTCGACGACTTCGGGCGGCAGGTCCTCCAGCTCAATGCGATCCGCCTCCCCCAGCAGCACGGCACGCTCGATGGCCCATTCGAGCTGCCGGATATTCCCCGGCCAGGCGCAATCCTGAAGGGCCTCGAGCGCCTCCGAGGAGATCCCGTTAATCTTGCGTCCGGAGGTGAGCGCCGCCCGCCGCATAAAGTGCAGCGCCAGCGCTTCAATGTCTTCACCACGCTCGCGCAGAGGCGGGCATACGATGGGAATCACTTTGAGGCGGTAATAAAGGTCCTCGCGAAATTTGCCCTCTTTCAAGCGCTGTTCGAGGTTCCGGTTGGTGGCGGCGATAATCCGGACGTCAACTTTGATCGGTTCGGTGCCGCCCACCCGCAGAATTTCGCGCTCCTGAAGCGCTCGCAGGATCTTCGCCTGAAGCCCCAGCGAGGTGTCGCCGATTTCGTCGAGGAAGAGCGTGGAACGGTGGGCGCGCTCAAACAGGCCCTTTTTTTGTTGATGGGCGTCGGTAAAGGAGCCCTTTTCGTGGCCGAAAAGCTCGCTTTCCAGCAGCGTCTCGGTGAGCGCGGCGCAGTTCACCGCCAGGAAAGGCTGCTGATGCCGCGGGCTGTGCTTGTGAATCTCGCGCGCCACCAGTTCCTTGCCGGTGCCGCTCTCTCCCAGAATCAGCACGGTATGAGGTGTGGGCGCCACCTTCAGGATGAGGCGTAGCATGGCTTTGGTGGCGGGCGAGTCTCCGATGATGGTCTGACGAAGTGAGGCGAGGTGATCGAAAATCTCTTCCACTACTCTCAGCAACTGCTCGCGCTCGACCGGCTTCTCCAGATAGGCGTAGACGCCTTTCTTGGTGGCTTCAATGGCAGATTGAATCGAAGGGTAACCCGTGATGAGCACCACGGCCACCGTGGGATCAGCCTGGACGATGGCGGAGAGAAGCTGCACGCCCGTCATGCGGGGAAGATTCAGGTCCGTAATGACGAGGTCGAAGCGCTTCTGCTCCAGCAGTCGCAAGGCCGCCTCGGCGCTGGGCGCGGTTTCGGCGCCGAAGCCCTCACCCACGAGGATGTCGCGGTAGATTTCCCGCTGCCGCTCCTCGTCGTCAACAATCAGGATGGATGAATCAGGCATCGCCGGTTATTGGTGTTTGGTTGTCAGTCGTCGGTTGTTCGTTGTCGGAAATCCCCAGTTTGGAGGATTGCCCACCCATTACATTCTGCCTTTTGAACTCTGCCATTTGAAATTGGCTCTTGCCTTTTAGCTTTTGCCTATTGGACCCCCGCCTACGGCCGTCTGCCTACTACCGTCAGCAGGCTCCCCTCGTCAGCTTGATCTTTTCGGTTCTGCACCGGCAGTTCGACAACCATGACGGTGCCGCGCACCTCGCCGTCGGTAGGGAAAATATGCCCACCGTGGTCTTCAACAATTTTTTTGGTAATGGCCAGCCCCAAGCCGAATCCGGTGGGCTTGGTAGAAAAGTAAGGAGCAAAGATCCTCTCCCGGTCTTCCGCCGGAACACCCGGGCCCGTATCGGCAAACCGGAGCTGCAATCTTCCAGGCCTGCCGTTGGCAGCCAGGATGGAGGCCGAGACGGCGATTTTACCGCCTTCGGGCATGGCCTGGACGGCATTGGTGAGGATGTTGACGAAACAGGTCTTCATCTGTGCGGCGTCAGCTTCCAAGACGGGAAGATCCCGAGGCAAATCGACCTTGATCACGATGCCCTGAGTTTGGGCCTGCTTCTCGGCGATGGTCACGGCCTCCTCAACCACGGCGCCCAAATCACAGGGTGCAAGCTGGGGCGGCGTCTGCCGGCCGGCAGTGAGAAAATCATTCACCAGGTGGTTGAGCCGGCCCACCTCGTCTTTTACGCGCGCCAAGTTCCGCTCAATTTCGTTTCCTGCGGATAGTGTGTTGCCCAGATGTTTCGCGCGAATCTGGTCAATGCTGAGGTTGATGAAGTTCAGCGAATTCCGCACTTCATGGGCAACGGTGCCGGCAAAACGACCGAGGAGTGACAGCTTTTCAGCCTCATTGAGACGCTCCTGCAACTGGCGGCTCTCGCGCAGCCGCTGCACCATTTCATTGAAGGTGCGGGCCAGGCGCCCCATCTCGTCCGACCCGCCCTCCGGCAGGGTGACATAGAGATTTCCCCGCGCCACCTGGTTTGCTGCGGTAACTAGAGTGTTGATGGGCCGGGTGAACCGAAAGGCAAGAAATACCACCAAACACATCGCCGAAAGCAAAGTGACGATGATCCAAGCAGAGCGGACCAGATCCGTATGGCGCAGAAGCTGGTCAACCTCATCCACCACCCCATGCAACACCAAGTACCCGATCACCTTGTTGTCCCGCACAATGGGGAATTCCACCGAGTAAGTGGTTTGGCCGCCGGGATCGAGGGTGGTATCGGGAAGACTTGCCGAAAGGTGGAATGGCGTCTTCTCGTCCTTCACCTGCTTCCGGGGCTTCAGCTTGATCTTCTTGCCCAGGCGTTTGACATCCGTGCTGGCCACGACTTCGCCGGTAGGAGAAGCAGCATCAACAGTTTCCTTAAGGCCAGCCTGGCTCAGCCTGTCCTTATAGGCCTGCAGCGCCTGACTCAAGCCCCCTTTTTGTGGAAGCTGCTGCTGGTAAGTCGCCAGCTGGTTAATGGTGTTTAAGTCCGACGTGATGGTGGCCACGTACGCGCGCACACGTCCCTCCTGCCGGTGATACGTCCACAAGAGGACCGCGCTCGTGCAAGCCATGGTGAGGAACATCACCAGGGCCAGACGCACGCGGAAACTGAAGCCGGAAAAAAGAAGCCACTTCATACGAGCCGCACCGTTGAAGAACCCGTCACGATTGAATTCTAGCAGGCGGTCGAAAAACTCGTCCAGGTTGATTGGCCCTTGATTGCCTCATCAGCCGCTCGGTAAAGTGAACTAAACCTGTCGCCCATCAACCAGCTCCATTAGCCTGCGACAGCAGGCTATCATGCTTTTAAGTATTTGTCAATAGATATGTTAGGTCGCTACACATGCTCGATAGATAGCCTACGTCGGGGCAGGATTTGCCGGCACGAAGAGATCGCCGGGCGGGCTCCAGAAAAATGGAAGTTCGTCTGAAAGCTCTAAGCCGCCTTGGCGAGATGATAAAGCATCCAGTACACCAGCACGCCCGTGACCGAGACGTAGACCCACAGTGGAAGGGTCCAGCGGGCAACCTGGCGGTGGCGGGCAAAATTGCGGCGCAGGGCTCGGCTGAGCGTAATCAAAACCAACGGTACAATCACCGCCGCCAGTAAGGTGTGCGACCCCAGCAGCAGGAAGTAAAAAGTGCGAATCAGCCCCAAATCAGGAAAGTGAGTGACGCCGTGATGAGCGTGATACCAGAGGTAACAGCACAAGAAAAGGGTTGACGTGCCTACCGCGGAAAGCATGCATGCGCGGTGGACGGCGATTTTGCGCCGGCGAATGCAGACGTACCCGGCTACCAGCAGTACCGCGCTGGCGGCATTGAGCGTGGCATCGATGGCGGGGAAGTCGTTGAGAGGAATGAACATGGATCAGCCGTCAGCTTTCAGTCGACCACCACGGAACTGTGACAATTTGACGCCCGGAAATGGAGGCGGCTTCACTTCGGTTTTCAACAGAGTAGCTTGCCGGCTCAAACTCCTTCAAGGTAAAGCTGACCGCTGAAGGCTGATAGCTGGAGGCTGAAAGCTGCCTCAGGCGGCGCCCTTCTTATCAAGCATCATGAGCCCGAAGATAAGCGGCAAGTAAACCACCGAAGCCAACAGCACTCGCCGGGCAAGGACGCGGGAGCGCGAGGCCGCTAGCCGGAAGCCGTAACTTGTGTAAGCAGCACCCAGCAGCAGCGCCCCCAGGAAATAAAGTGTTCCTGCCCGGCCGAACAGAGCTGGAGACAGGCTGACGGGTACCAGCAACAAAGAGGAGACCACGATCTGCCACGCCATAGACCGGCCGCCGGCGTCGTTCGCGGGCAGCATACAGTAACCGGCCCGCACGTAGTCCTCGCGGTACATCCAGGCGATGGAGAGAAAATGCGGAAACTGCCAGAGGAAAACCACCGCCGAGAGCACCACCGGCTCAAAGCTCAAGCTGCCGCGGGCCGCCGCCCAACCGATAAGCGGCGGTATGGCTCCGGGAAAGGCGCCCACAAACATACACCAGGCGCTGCGGCGCTTGAGGGGCGTATAAAGCGCCAGGTAACTTACCAAGGTGGCGACCGCAAGCAGACTCGTGAGCGCGTTAACGGCGAGGGCCAGATAGGCGGCTCCGGCAAGCGAAAGGAGCAACCCGAGAGCGAGAGCTTCGAACGAACGCAGGCGGCCGGCGGGAAGAGGCCGTTGCGAGGTGCGGCGCATGCGGGCGTCGAAATCTCTTTCCAAGTACTGGTTAAGCGTGGCCGTGCCGCTGGCCACGAGCAGAGTCCCGAGCAACGTGTGCACCAGCGGCAGCAAACGAAAGGGGCCGTGCCAACCCAGGTCAAAGCCCACCCAGGTGGAGACGAGGACGAGGAAATTCACCTCAGGCTTGGTGAGCGTCCAGTAGTCTTTCAACCTGGCCGTCACCGCGCCAGCGGCGTCGCTAATCCGTGTTACAGACATGTGAAATCTTTGGGCCCGTGCGTCAGCGGCAGCACTATCCAGGCGATACTAATCAGACTGCGGCCGCGCGCGGCGAAACGAGAACCGCTAGGATATCACGTTGCGGCACATGAGCGGCAAGTTTTGGGCAGCAATCTTGTGCCGAGTTAACCTCACTGGGGGTCACGAGTGTCAATCACGCGACGAACGTTTTTACAGAAGAGCGGCCTGATGACAGCAGCGCTGGCCGCGCATCAAACCGGTCACCGAACTCAAGAGGTTACCACTCGGCCCACACTCGACCCGAACTCGCTCAAGCCGTTCGTCGATCCGCTTCCCATCCCCGAGATCGCGCGCCCCAGTGATTATCGGCCCAGCCCTGCGGACCCATCAGTTAAGGTGCCACACTATCGCCTTGCCATGCGACAGGTCGAGAGCCAGGTTCATCGAGACCTGAAGCCAACGCGCCTGTGGGGCTTTGGATCCAGCTCTCCCGGCCCTACCTTCGAGACGCGCAGCGGCGAAGGGCTGCTGGTGGAATGGGTCAATGATCTGCCCCATCAGCACTTTCTGCCCATCGACCACAACATTCATGGCGCCGAGGCGGACAAGCCGCCTGTCCGCGCCGTGGTCCACCTTCATGGCGCTAAGACAGGACCGTCGAGCGATGGTTATCCCGAGGATTGGCATGAGCCGGGAAGGTCAGCCACCTACTACTACCCGAACAACCAGGATGCGGCCATGTTGTGGTATCACGACCACGCCTTGGGCATCAATCGCCTGAACATTTACGCCGGTCTTCTGGGCGCATTTTTCATTCGCGACCAGTTGAAGATTCGCTGAACCTACCCCGAGGCAAATACGAAGTTCCCATGATCTTGTGCGACCGCACGTTCTATCCCGACGGCCAACTCCATTATCCTGTGTCGCCGAAGCCCGATGCGCCGTGGGTTCCTGAGGTCTTCGGGAACGCGATCCTGGTGAATGGCAAACTACTTCCTTATCTTGAAGTCGAGCCGCGAGGCTACCGCTTTCGGGTTCTCAACGGCTCGAACGGCCGGTTTTACCACCTCTCGCTTGCGAACGGCCAGACTTCCACCAGATCGGCACGGACCAGGGTTTGCTATCGGCGCCCGTCGAACTCAAGAATCTGTCGCTGGCGCCGGGCGAGCGAGCGGGCCTTGTGATTGATTTCGCCGGCCACGGAGGCGAGCGGATCGTCGTCAAGAGTGAGACGTTCGAGGTGATGCAGTTTCGAGTCAAGCCGGGCCGTGCCGCGGAGACAAGCTCGCTACCCGCCACCCTGAGACCTCTGACGGGACCGAAGGAATCCGCAGCGGTGAAAACGCGTGACCTGCCGCTGGTGGAATTCGACGACGCCTCTGAAAATCCTACGATCATGCTTCTCAACGGGATGCACTGGTCAATGCCGGTGACGGAGAATCCGGTGCTCGGCAGCGTTGAGATTTGGAACCTCATTAACACCACCGATGACTCGCATCCCATCCACCTTCACCTGGTGCGATTTCAGATTCTGGACCGGCGGCCTTTTGACGCCTTTCAATTCCAGATGACCAAGGTTCTGAGATATCGCGGGCCGGCGGTTCCGCCGGATGCCGGTGAAACCGGCTGGAAGGACACTGTGCGCGCCCATCCCGGAATGGTGACGCGCATCATCGTCCGCTTTGAGGGTTTCACCGGCCGCTACGTTTGGCACTGCCACGTGCTGGAACATGGCGACAATGAGATGATGCGGCCTTACGAGGTGATTGCCGCATCTTAGCTCACGATGAAGACGTACACGCCGGATTTGCGTCGGAGAGCATTGGCGACGGTTTCCGCACTCGGCTTGGCGGCCTTGCTGCTGACGAATGGGCGAATCACGTTCGCATGGGGCCCCGAAGGGCATAGGGCCGTAGCGATTCTAACCGAGCGCTACCTGCGACCGCAGACCCGAGCTCGGGTTCAGGAGCTGCTAGGCACAGAGGGCCTTGAGGACGGATCGCTCTGGGCCGACCAGATCGCGCACGGCTCGCGTCCCGAGACGGCTCCCTGGCATTACATCGACATTCCCCTTCACGATTCGCAAATAAACTTGCAGACGGATTGCCCGCAGGGCCAATGTGTCCTCGTGAAGACTAAGGAATTCGTCAGGGTTCTCAGTAACCCGCATGCCGCCCGCGAGGCGCGTTACGAAGCGCTGAAGTTCGTGGCCCACTTCATTGCCGACCTTCACCAGCCGCTGCACTGCGAAGACAATCACGATAAGGGCGGCAACACGCAGATGGTGACCTTTGAGGGTCACCCCGATAACTTGCATTGGGTTTGGGACACGGGTCTGGTGGAGGAAATCGATCGCGATCCGCAAGCGCTGGCGGCGGAACTGGGGCGCGAGATCACGAACATGAACCGCGCAACGTGGCAGACCGGTAGCATCGAATCCTGGGTGCTTGAGAGCCACCGTCTGGCACAGACCGTCGCCTACCGCCGGACGTGGATGTTCGGCACGCCGGTTCTGGACCAGAATTATGACCGGCGCGCCGAAGATGTAATCAAAATGCAATTGCAGAAAGCCGCCGTGAGGCTTGCCTTCGTCCTCAATCAACAATTACCCTAGCTGAGCCGAGTGACCACGCCCCATTCAGGCTGGCCGCAAAAGCAGTGGCGATCGGCGCCAGCACCGCAACTCCACTGACGCTATGGACGCTATCTTCGTGCTTGCAATTGTGGCCGTGATGTTGTATTCCATCTGTCGCGCCGTTCGAAGAGTGGAAGGCGTGGAGGGCGCCAGGCAAGCGGTGAGTGCCGGGCTGACGTTCCGGCTCGGCGCACCACTGAACTTCAGGAGGTTTTCATGCGCAACCGATTGATTGCTGCCGCTGTTCTGCTTTTCTGCTGGGGCGCTCTTCCCCTAGCCGCCCAGCAGCCATGTCCGACCTTGTCGGTGGTCGTCAACAGCCCGGAGGATCAGCTCCTCCTGGCCGTGAATGGGGCAACCGACTCGCCACAGGATCAGATCGCCGCGCTGGATAAGTATGCGTCTGAACACGCGGACGCGCCCGCGATGACCTGCGTGAACGAATACTATACGGCGATCTACGTGAAGCAGAACCAATTCGATAAGGCCATCAGTTATGGTGAAAAAGACCTCGCCGCCAACTACCAGGACGTGAACCTGTTCGTCAATTTAATGAAGGCTTACGTGGGGGCCGGCAAGGCCACGGACAATGCCTTCACCGTCATCAACAAAGCCCCGGACCAGATCAAAGCCGAGTCAACGCCCGCAAGACCGTCCGGCACGAGCGACGCCGATTATCAAAAGCTTCAGGCGGACGCTGCCGAGACAGCGAAGCAATTCAGCGGTTACATGGAGTACGCCTTCTTTGAGCTACTGCCGCGAGTGACAGACGCTAACAAGCGGGTGCAGTATCTCGACGCCTTCGCCAAGGCTTATCCTGACAGCCCGAACACCGGCCAATTGTATTTTCAGTATCTGGTCGCTTACAGCGCCCTCAATAATCCAGCCAAGGCCAACGAATACGGTGAAAAGGCCATTGCTGCGGACCCCAATAACCCCACCACCCTCAGCATGGTGGCGGATGATTATGCCAACCGGCACGTGAACCTCGACAAAGCCGAGTCTTACGCACGCAAGGCACTGGATCTGGTGCCAAGCATGAAAAAGCCTGACAGCGTGTCAGACGCAGACTTCCACACCCAACAGAATCTCCTGATGGCTACCGCGCACTTTACATTGGGATCTATCGCCCAGCAGCGAGGCGCGGCCACCCATAGACTGGCCGCCGCCATCAAAGAGTTCAAGACCGCCGCCGAGTTGGCGAAAGGCAATCCCGAGCTTGAGGGACGCACGCTATTCTACTTGGGATATGCCTACGAATCGCAGGCGCCGGCGGACCATCATGGCGCTCGCGCGGCACTCACTGAAGCCTCTCAGCTCCAAAGTCCATGGCAGGGTGAGGCACAGAAGCTACTGGCGAAGATACCTCAATAGGGACGCGGGATTCCAACGATCTGTAGCAGCGGCGTGCGGATTCGGAAACAGGTGACTATCTGCTGAGGTATTTTGCAGGATTCACGTGGAGTTGGCCCACCATCACTTCGTAATGAAGGTGTGGCCCGGTGCTTCGGCCGGTCATTCCGACGGCTCCAATCACTTCTCCTTCACGAACTTCCTGCCCAACCACCACGTAAACCTCGCTCAGGTGAGCGTACTTGGTCTTGATGCCGTTACCGTGGTCGATGATGATTTCGTTGCCGTAACCGGACTCGTGCCGTCCAGCCTCTTGCACCACGCCGTCGCCGGTGGCTTCCACCTCAGTCCCCTTGGGAGCCGAGATATCGACACCGTTGTGTACCGCTTCCTCACCGCTCAGCGGGTCCATGCGCTCGCCGAACCCACCCGTGATTTGCCCGTGAACCGGCCAGAGCGTAGGCACGCCCGCGCGGTCGAAAGCCGGCGTGGAAAGGAACCCTCGCATCACAGGGTCGGCGGGCGGATTCAAGGCGGTGGTTTTCATCAGGTTGAAAGCGTAAAGCGACGCGTTGTAGCTTGCTTCCAGGGTGGAGTTGCTTTGAGTGGCGAGCGTGAGCAGCGCCTGCGGCAGCTCCGGACGGGAGCTCCTGCCGAAACCGTAAGTGAGTGCGACGTCAGACGCCAGAGATTCGAGCGAGGTCAGCTTGGCGTTGGTGCTAGTCACCGTGTTCTCGAGCGTTTGGTACTGAGTCTGCAAGGCTTCGCGTTGGCTTCGGACGTCATCGTAGTTGGAAACTTTCAGCAGCATTCGGGCATAACTGTTCGCCAGCGCCGCCAGACCGATCAGGGCACCGAAGCCAGCGACCAGAGCAAGGTGCACGACGTAATGCGGCATCTGGATTTTGCGCAACCGCCCATGCGGCGCAACGATCAACAAAGTGTAAGTTCGTCTCTTCGGCGACATGAGACCTCCGAATATGGTCGAACCCAAGATGACTGCGAACTTGCTGGCCGATATGGCCCTGCGAGTACTTCGAATAACCTTCAGAAACGCAGCGTACGAGTCGGTCCGTGATGTGCCTTGACAGGCTATCGCTGCGTTACCGCGCATGTCAAGCACAAATTCCTGACGCAACGCGCGGACGTTTTGTACCTCTTTGTGGAAGAGATATTAAGAGTTTTTGATCTGACGCCGCACGGGCGAAGTGCAGCGGGTAGCTCTCACCAGTGCAACCAAGTGTGTTTGGCCTGTCGAGTCGGTTCGACAGGTCGCGAGCATCATGGCCGAACGATACGATGCCATCGTAATTGGCTCGGGGCCCAACGGCCTTGCCGCTGCGATTACGTTGGCACGGGTGGGATGCAGAGTGCTGGTGCAGGAGGCCCAACCTGCCATCGGTGGAGGCGCGCGCTCAGCCGAGCTGACACTGCCGGGGTTCGTTCACGACATTTGCTCCGCTGTGCATCCTCTCGCCGTTGCTTCTCCCTTCTTTCGTCAGTTGCCCCTTGTGGCACACGGACTCGATTGGATCGAACCGCCTGCGGCTGTCGCGCACCCGCTGGATGATGGCTCCGCCGTGGTGGTGGAGCGCTCGATTGAACTGACCGCGGCACAGCTAGGGCCCGATGCGAACGCCTATCACCAATGCATGACGAGACTGTTGGCGGATTGGGAGAAGATCGCGTCGGCCATCCTGGGCCCGCCTCGTTTGCCCGCGCATCCAGTGGCGCTCGCGAGATTCGCGCGCCGGGCACTGCAGTCCGCCTCCGGATTGGCTCGGAATCTGTTCAAAGGGGCGAAGGCACAGGCGCTCTTTGCTGGAATGGCAGCGCACTCGACGCTGCCGTTGGAAAAGATGCCCAGCGCCGCCTTTGGCCTCGTGTTATGCAACCTGGCGCACGCCGCCGGCTGGCCGATTCCTCGCAACGGAGCCCGAAGCATCTCAAACGCGCTTGCTTCTTACCTGCGGACGCTGGGCGGAGAGATCGTCACAAGTGCGCCCGTTAAAACCGTCGACGATCTGCCACCGGCGCGCGCGATTCTGTGTGACGTAACGCCACGGCAGTTGATCTCAATCGCGGGTCACCGCCTCACACCGCGGTTCCGCCATCGCCTGGCCAAATATCGGTACGGACCGGGCGCTTACAAGGTGGACTGGGCGCTCGATGGGCCCATTCCCTGGAAAGCGCCGGAATGCCGTCGCGCTGCCACCGTCCACCTTGGCGGCACGATTAACGAGATCGCCGCCTCAGAGCGAGCCGCTTGGCAAGGTGAGCGCAACGAAAGGCCATTCGTCCTTCTCGCCCAGCCGAGCCTGTTCGATGCAACGCGCTCGCCGCAAGGCATGCATACGGCGTGGGCGTACTGTCATGTTCCGCAGGGTTCAAGCCATGACACGACCGAGCAGATTGAGAACCAGGTGGAACGCTTTGCACCCGGTTTTCGAAGTCACATCTTGGCGCGCAGCGTAATGCGGCCTGCCGATCTCGAACACCGTAACGCCAACTTGGTGGGCGGCGACATCAATGGCGGCGTCCAGGATCTGCCCCAAATCCTCTTTCGTCCTACCAGCAGCCTCTATTGGACCGGCACCAAGGGCTTATATATCTGCTCGGCCTCGACACCGCCCGGCGGAGGGGTGCACGGCATGTGCGGTTACCACGCAGCACGCAAAGTGCTGAAGGCGCTGCGAGAGTAAACCTGTTGACCGTCCACCCACCAAGCCCTATTGATTACGCAATCTCGCCGCCAGGAGCTCCGCTGCTTCCCTCACTCCAGCCACCAGTGTAATCAACTCCATCGCCTCAACATGGCCCGCCGCAGTTGGTGAAACGAGGCGAGGTTCCTGATCGAGGCACGTGATCACCGGCTCCCAGTATGAGCCGAGGAGCAAGAGAGGCTTCTTGCCACCCACTGTCGCCGCCAGTACCGATTTATTCATCAATTCCCAGGCCATCGCCAGCTCCGCCAGAGTACCTGTGCCGCCGGGCAGCACCACGTAAGCGTCGCCGCGGGCGATGAGCGTAATGATCCGATCGGGAAAGGATGTTGTCCGCACCTCTTCCCGTATCCATTGATTAGCTGGCCGCGGCCATAGAGAACATGTAACGCCGATGGTGTGCCCGCTGGCCTCTCGCGCTCCCCGCGCCGAAGCTGCCATGAGACCTCCGTAACCGCCATTACACACAGCAAAACCAGACTCCGCGAGTGTGCGCCCGAGCTCGCGAGCCTCCTGGTAGCTTGTGGTTTCTTCCGACGGTAGTGAGCTGCCGAAAACGGTGACAGTTTTCATGACAGGCAGAAGAAAGAAGTCATGAGTCAGAAGTCAGGAGTAGTAGCCAGAAACGGGGAAACGGAAATCGGCATTGAGAACCAGCGCGCAAACATTGCCTTTGACCTCGACAGAACAACCTCGGTTAGCACTACTTACCTCATTGACTTCTGACTCCTCGTTCCGGCGTCGATCACAATCCGAATTTGGCCACATCTTTCGCGAAGTAGGTCAGGATTATGTCAGCACCGGCACGCCTGATGGAAAGGAGTGTTTCCATCACAACGCGATCGCGGTCGATCCATCCGTTGCGCCCCGCAGCCTCGATCATCGAAAACTCACCGCTTACCTGATAGGCGGCGATGGGCACATCGAATTGCCTGCGAGCCAGTGCGATAACATCAAGATAAGCGAGGGCCGGTTTCACCATCACAATGTCAGCACCCTCCTCGATATCCAGCGCGATCTCCCGCAAGGCTTCACGCTGGTTCGCAGGATCCATCTGGTAGGAGCGCCGGTCGCCGAACTTGGGCGCTGAGTCGGCTGCCTCACGGAAGGGCCCATAAAAACCAGAAGCATACTTGGCCGAATAGGCCATGACAGGTACGTGGATGAAGCCAATCGCATCCAACTCGCGCCGGATGCGCGCCACCCTGCCATCCATCATGTCTGAAGGCGCCACCATGTCGGCCCCGGCTTGCGCCTGGCTGGTTGCCGTTCGCGCCAGGAGCTCCAGCGTTGCGTCGTTGGCAACTTCACCGTCACGCACCAGCCCACAGTGGCCGTGACTTGTGTATTCGTCCAAGCAGACGTCGCAAATCACCAGCAGGTCCGGCACGTGCTTCTTCAGCGCCTGCACAGCGCGTTGGACGATACCATCGGCAGCGTAAGCGCCCGTGCCCATCTCGTCCTTTTGTTCCGGGATCCCGAAGAGAATCACCGCCGGAATACCGAGGCCCGCTACCAACTTGCATTCCTCCACCAGAAGGTCGACCGACCAGCGGAAGTTCCCCGGCATCGAGCGGATCTCATCCTTGACCTTCGATCCTGGACACACAAACATCGGATAGACGAGCGAACTCACACTCAGATGAGTTTCCGAGACGAGCTGGCGCAGTGCTTCGCTGCGGCGGAGGCGGCGCAGGCGGTGCGTGGGGAATGGCATGAGGCAGTTCTAAGTCTTGGGGTTTTGGATCGTCAATGATACGGTGCCCTGACGGCGGTCGACTATTGGCTGCTCGCCGTCAGCTCCTGCTGATACAGCCGGTCGCGGCTTCTGAGATTACCGAAAGCTCCCACATTCGACAAAGAAATGGCAATTCGAAACTGATTCTCTTTTCGAAGCGGGCCCAGATTAAACCGGTTAAAGCCAATGTCTATTCCGAAGCAACTGAAATTGTAAGTGCCTTGGGCTACCACTTCGTTGGCGAGCCCCTCGGTAATATTATAGTTCACGCCGAAAGCTCCGCTGAAACCTCTCTGATCCGGATGGCCATAGATCACCCGCGCGTTAAAGAGATTCGAAGATGGAAGTGAGGATGCCGAACCGACGGGCACGGGAGCCACAAACCCCAGTTGTGCGGTGCGGCTAACAAAAAAGTCAGTGGCTTCGAAGCCCACGTCACCGCGATGGACTCCCGAGGTGATGCCCGCGTTCAACCCCCCCCCTCTCGGATCAAAGTCGGCTCGGAGCTCGGTATCGTAGTTGGAAAACGGCGCCACCTTCAGCACCGTAACCACCGGCGAAAAGTGTTGACCTCGGGCAAAGGCGAATCCAGTCAGGTCAATGGTAGGCGCCCACACGTTTTGACCGGGCTGAAGAACCCCGCCAAAGGTTGGATCGAAATAATACTTTTGAGTAAGACTTAAGGATACCAGTTCGCGAGCCTGCGGCGGGTTAGGGGCATCCTCCGGCAAGTCGGGACGGCCATACAAGGTGGTTTTCAACGAGTATTCGAACTCGTTCGTCTCAGCGAGGATGTCCTTTTCGTCGAAGCGCACCACGTCGAGGATTTGTGCATCGTTCTCCGCACGCACCAGATGGTACTTGATGTCAGGCTCTATGACGTGTTTCAACCTGTAGTGGTGGACGGGGTGATCAAACACCCTCTCGAGAGACGGTGGACGAAGGTCGAAGGAGACGTCTCCCAGCACGCGATTGACGGGGTCATTCGGACCGAGAAGGCTGGTGCCATAGTGTGTGGCCTCCATGCCAACAGAAGGCGTGAAGTGAAATCCCCAGAACTCGGGGACGCGCACGCTGATCTGTGGGCGGAAATCCAGCCGATCGCTTACCAGCGGGGTCGAGAAGCCGGGGCTGTCGCGGCCCACGCCGTCCACCGAGGTGTCAAAACTGAAGTATGCGGGTGAGTTTCCGAGTTCGTGGTCGGCGCCCGAGAACGAGACGCTGGGCGTGTGCCGGATGATAACCTGGTCCGACTGTGCCTCAGGGGTGTTACAAGCCGACGTCTCACTGGTGGAGGTTGTGGTTCGCTGAGCGCAGAGAAAATTTTGGTAGCGCTCGGCATAAAAGTTCATATTGTAGTCGTCAAAGCTTTTGCTTAGAAACGCGGTCTGGCGTGCCTCGGAACTGACGGCTTCGTTGAAATTGTTGCTCCAGGTCAGCCGAAAGGCGAGCGAATTGATGTAGTCCATGTCGATCACACCGCGAAAGCCATCGAAAAGATTCTGAGACACTCCGAGGGCCCGAATGTTCTCGCCCGCCGCCCGCAGCGGTCCACTGATCTTATCGTTCACCTCGTAATAGTTGACAACCAGTTGGCTGGTATCACTCGGGGTCGCGCGGAAACGTCCTGTGGTTGCAACCCCGCGCTCACTGTAATCAGCGACGCCCATCATCACGTCTGCACTCGGGTTTATCGCCCAAAAAAACCCCTCGCCAATGATTTGCCCCTTCTGGGTCGAACTGCCAATGCTCGGAATCAGAAAGCCAGTCTGGCGCGGGCTACGGTTGACAGAGTACTTCGCCGCGGGCATATAGAACAGGGGAATGTTGAAGAAGCGGAAGACATTGCCATAGGTCACAGCCTTGTCATCAGCCACAACGCGCGCGCTCCGGACCGCGAGCGACCAGCCCCTGCACTGATCTTCACAGGACGTCAGCCGCCCATCTGACAGGGCGTAGGTGTTCTGGTTGACTCGCTCAATTTCGTGCGCTTGCACAAAGAGTGCGTTACTGGTCGTCGGGACATTTGAACGATGCCTTTCGGCCGCATGGACGTAGCCGTGCGCGTTGGTAAAAGTACCGGCATCCGTGATGACGTTGTACACTGCCCGGTCTGCCTCGATGTACGCTCTGGGATCGCTGAAGGCTACGCTGCCTGTCGCATCGATCTCGCCCGAGGATCGGTTGTAGGTCGCACGATCTGCGAGCAAGCGTGCCTGGCGGTAGGTGACTTCAATGTGGCCGGCGAGCGTGACCACACCGTTACTTTCCCGCTGCGAGTCCGCGTACACGGTCGCGGTCTCAAAACGGTTCTGCAAGGGCGGAGGAATCTCAGCCTCTTGGGCTGAAGCCCCCTCAGCGGCCAAGGCTACCAAAAGGGCAGCCACCAGGACAGGCGCAACGGTCAGCGAGTTGACTTGCCATCCGAAGCAGACAGGCTGACGGTGCGTCATAGGGTCGAAGCGCCTATTCTAATTCGAGGCGTCTTTGTTTTCGAGAACGCTTTTGCTAAGATGCGGCGTAGGCATGGCGCGCTTTCCGGAGATCAGTGAAGTGAAGTGTCCCGAATGCGGGTTTGTGAGTTCACCCCCGCCGGCAGTGTGCAAGCGATGTGGTCACCACTTTGCCGCGGAAGAATCCCAACCTGACGACGCCAAACAGGTCCCGAGTACCCATATACTTGACGCGCCTCTCCTCTCCGGACCGGACCCGGGCGTCGCAGACTCGCTGTCGGACATACCGATGAGTCTGCCCGGACAGCCGTGGCAAGATGAAATCGCGGAACGCGTAGCGCGTTACCGGCGCAGGCGATCGCGTGATCGCAACACCCAGGATACCCTCAATCCCAACCTGGAGTTCGATTTCGACGCCGACAGCGAGCCGGAGGCCGGCAGGCACGCGGCCCAAACAGGGCACGCGGATGGCGAATTCGATGCGCTACTAAGCGATCGCGGCACGTCTCGCGCTCAAACTCCCATTCTCGATGCGGTGCCTATCGAGAGTGCTGGGTTCCATGCCGACACCACTGCCGTCTGGTCTGCTGAACCGGCGGAGGCTCATGCCTCGCGATCTGCGCCCGTAGAAATCATCTTGGGTCCGAGCTCCCCGGAAGAGCAAGAACCCGCGACAATTACCGACGATGAGGTACGCCTGGCGGCCCCCGTTGGACGCCGGATGGCGGCCGCACTTGTGGATGGTTTGGTTCTGCTCGTCGCCGCCTGCATGTTCACGCTCGTATTCGCAAAGACCGGAGGCACGGTGGAGCCGCGTCTTTCCAACGTCACCATCGTCGTGTTGGCAGTGGCCGCGGCGTCTCTGGTGACGTTCTATTTTGCGTTGTTCACCGCGCTAGCCTTTGCCACGCCAGGGCAGTCTGCGCTAGGCCTTCGCGTGCGGACACTGGATGATCGGCTGCCCGACACATCCGCGTCGGTCTGGCGAGGGGTCGGCTACTTGGTGTCAACCGCCGCCCTGATGCTTGGTTTCGTCTGGGCGGTCTTCGACAGCCAAGGCCTAACTTGGCACGATCACATGTCTCGAACGTGCCTGGCGGTGCGTGGAGAACGGGCCGGCCATTCCAGACGTTAACCGGAGTTTGCACTCGAAAACAGAGTCAGACTGTCATTTCCAGCGAATGCCAGAAGTCTCGCTCTGCAAGCTAAGAACCTCACACGATTCCTTAGCGGCTCCGGTCGTTTGGACTGGAACGTGAGACGGGGCTTCCGCAGTTCGGTCGATCGCTGTCCTAACTCAGGAGGTATGCGTGGCTGACTCGTTCCAGGGATTTGCTCCCGAGTCGTTCCGGTTCTTTAGGGACCTGGCGAAGAACAACCATAAGCCGTGGTTTGACGCCCATCGTGACCTTTACGAGACTCACGTTGTGGGCGCGTTTCGCAGCCTGCTCGCAACGCTGGAGCCGTTCCTGTTGGAACTGAATCCCAACTTCCAGATTTCTGGAAAAACCAACGCCAACTTCTCACGCATCAATCGCGACATTCGCTTCAGCAAAGACAAAGCGCCTTACAAGCCAAATTACTACCTCTTGGTCTATGACGCGCGCCGCTCCTGTAAGACGGACGGATACCTGTACGTGGGCTTGTCTGCCGACTGCCTCACGGTGGGATTTGCAACCTACTCGGCCTGGGGCCGAGGCGACAAAAGTGCATTGGAGACGGTCTTCCGGCCACACTTTAGCAAGGAACGCGCACTCTTTAATAGGGTGCTGGACAGCAGTGTACGATCGAAGCGGTACGAAACCTACTGGCACCGCATGGAGAAAGGCAACTGGACCCAGCACCCCGGCCTGCCACGCGCTGACGAAGACTGGCTCAGTCTCCAGGCCTGGATCGTTCGCAAAGTGTTACCGTGTCGAGGCCGGGGTGTCGGCAGTCCGGCCCTGGCAGGGCAAATCGAAAATATCTTCCGCGACCTGTACCCGCTCTACGTTTTCACGTCCCACTCAAGCCCGCGCTGGCGGCAAGAACTCAAAAGGCAGCTTCGCTAAGGAAAAGAAGCCCAACGGTGCTCAGCTCAGCTCGGCTCGGCTCGGCTCGGCTCGCCCCGGCGCGGTGAGGTACCCGAATTGATTCTCGACTAAAACCGTGGCTCAGTGGTTCCCGGAGCCAACGCCCGGATTACTTGTCAGCCTTTGGCTCCACTCGGCCGCTTTGTCCGGCCTGTCCGAATCCCTGTAGAACCGCACGATGCGATCGCCGGCCTCTGCCAAGCGCGGCTGGTTTACAGGTTCTATGCTCGCGCGCCGTTGCAGCAATCCGTTATAGCCGGACAGCAGCAGCGGCTCAGCCTCCGGAACCTTCTTCTGTCCGGCGAGGCCGGCGCCAAGCAGGCTTTCGCAGTTGTATCGTTGCCAACTATCCGGCATGGCCTTCTCGTACCCGAGCAACGCCTCTCGAAATGTCACCTCGGCCTCGCCGTAGCGATGCTGCCGAAGCCGGACCTCTCCCAGTGAAGTCAGGGTGTCCAGCGTGTCGGGATGCTCGCCGCCCAGCACGTGGCGCCGGCCTTCCAGGGTCTTGGAAAAAAGGTCCGCAGCCTCGGTGTCTCGGCCTTCACTCACGTAGCTTTGCGCCAACCCCCACATGCTATCCAGGGTTTCGGGATGCGTCTCTCCCAAGGAGTGCCGCGCGGTGTCGAAAGCCTGGCGGAACACCGCTTCTGCGCGTGCCGCCTCGCCCCGCGCCCGGTACAAGTCGGCCAAGGCGTTCGCCGCGTTGATGGTGTTGGGGTGGCCTTCGCCCAGCACGCGGCGGTACGCTGCGAGCGCCGCAGCAAAAAGGGGCTCCGCCTGTTCATAGTCTCCACGTTCCTCGTAGACCATCGCCAGATTCGTCATCGTATCGAGCGTTTCTGGGTTTTCCTCACCCAGCGCGCGGCGCTTCTTCGCCAGCGTCTCAGCCAGTAGTGCCTCAGCCTCCTTGTGCTTGCCTTGAACGTCATAAGTCGTCGCCAGGTTTCCCATGGCCCTCAGAGTCTGGAGGTTCTCTTCGCCGAAAACGCGCTGCTCCTTCGGCACCAGGCGAGTAAAGATGGCCTCCGACTCCGCATAGCGACCTTCTTCCGCGTAGGTCACAGCCAAACCGTTCATGGCTTTCAAGGTGTCTGGATTATCCGGTCCCAGAATTCGCTCTTGCAAGGCCACAACTTTCTTGTAAAGAGGCTCGGCGTCCTTGAAATTTCCGCTGCGTTCGTATACCGCCGCCAGGCTGCTCATGACAGCGAGCGTGTCGGGATGGTTCTCGCCCAGCTCGCGGCGCCGCAGGCTGAGTGCGCGTTCGAATTGACGTTCCGCATCCGCGTAGAGGCCCAGATCGATGTAGGCGGAGCCGATCGTGTACCGGATGGAAGCTTCCACCGGCGGTTGCTTTGCAAACCTACCTTCCACGTGTGCGGCCGCGCGGTCCAGGGCAGTACGTACGGTGAGGTTGGGGTCCGGCTTGGAATTCGGCTGGTTCTGATTGTACGTGCTGGCCTGCGCCAGCAGGTCCTTCTGGAGGAAGTCGTTCACCGCACGGGACACGGCCGCCTCACGGTTGGCGCGGATGCCCTGCCAGATGCTGATGCCGCCGCCGCGACTAAGACCAGGACGAAGGCGCATGCGGTGGCGAAAGCGGCGCGGTGACGACGGGCGAACTTGCGGGCACGGTACATCCCCGAGGGCGGGACGGCCTGAACCGCCTCATTGTTCAAGTAGCGCCCGATGTCGGCCGCGAATTCAAAGGGCGAAACATACCGCCGCGCCCGGTCCTTCTCGAGAGCCTTCAAAGCGATGGAGTCCAACTCCCCGCGCATCTCTTTGGCCAGCGCCAGCGGTTCCGTCTGGCGTTTGCGTGCTAACTCGGTAGAAGTGGCGGGATCCTGCGTGCGGATTTTGGTGCTGAGCTTAGGGGCGTCATCTTCGCGCAGCCTGCGGAGGAATTCTTCGAAAGCAATCTGCCGCAACTCGAGCGGCGGCGCGCCCGCCAGCAATTCGTAAAAGATGATGCCGAGTGAGTAGACGTCGGTGCGCGTGTCAATGTCTTCGCCCGAGGAATTGGCCTGCTCCGGGCTCATGTATTCCGGAGTCCCCACCATCTCCCCGACTCGCGTAAACATCGTGTTGGCTGTCAGCTTCTGAGTGAGCGCCTTGGCCACTCCGAAGTCAATAATTTTCGGCGCCGGGCGGCCATCGACCTCTGTTACGAGGATGTTTGATGGCTTCAGGTCGCGGTGAATGATGGCCTTCTGGTGGGCGTGTTGCACCCCTTCGCAGACGCGCACGAAAAGCTCCAGACGTCGGCGCGTGCCAAGCTGATGGTTGTCGCAATAGGCCGTAATGGGAACTCCGGCGACGTACTCCATTACGAAGAAGGGCGCGCCCTGCGGTGTGGAGCCGGCATCGAGCACGCGGGCGATGGCGGGGTGGTCCATCAGGGCCAGAGCCTGACGCTCGGACTCGAAACGCGCGATAACTTCGCGCGTATTCATCCCTCTCTTGACCAGCTTAAGAGCCACGCGGCGGCTTACGGGCTCCTTTTGCTCCGCCAGCCACACTTCCCCCATGCCGCCTTCGCCTATTTTCTGCAGCAGTCGATACCGGCCAATCAGTGCGCCTGCAGTTTCGAGCCCGCCGGTGGTGCCCACTGTGGCGACAGAATCGAAGTGTTCTTCCGCAGGCATGCTTGCGAAACGCCCTCCATAAGCCTGACTTGGCATGGGATTATACAGCAAACGGCGCGGTTGACGGCGGCAGGCGTTGTGGCAGTGAGTAAGGCGGCGGATCCTGGGTGTATTCAGGGACTAGCTTCACCCAGAAAGTCTTGATCTCAAATGGGTGCAGATCCATTCCGCTTTTTTCTGTGTGCTAGCGCTGAGAAGCGAACAACCTTCAGGCCGTCGCCTGCCGGCTGATGGTGACGAAGGGATCGACTCTGCTGAAAGTGCCGTAGCATTGTTCAGCCGCAGCCTTGCAGCCTCCGCAGCAGATGGATTTCAATTCCGGCGCGCAGCCTTGGCACTCAACAGGCCAGGTGTCTCGGAAGCTTCGCAAGTAAGGATGGCCATAGTAAATGTCGGTAAAGCGGTCGCGCTTGAGGTTTCCCAGGACCCTGGGAGAATGATTGCAGGTTCGCAGGTTGCCGGCCGGGTCGACCGTGAAATACGACCCCTCTCCCGCCAGCGGACACCAGCCGAAGTGCAGGTATTTGTATTTCCGCACGTCGACCACACAAGGCTCGATCACCACCGAGACGGCGACAGGAAGGTTGTACTTCGAGCCCAGCTCCTCCAACGTGTCCAGGTTCTGACGGATCATGTCCGGAGTCGGCAGCAAGCGGTCGGCGTGCCGGATGTTGCGCGCGCCCAGGTTGATGCGGTTATACATCAGGCCGTTGGCGCCGAGGGCGATGGCCAACTCCGCGGTCTTGCTGGCGTCCATGTAATTCAGCTTGGTGGCGATGAAGACTGCGACGAAATTGCCCCCGAGCTGACGCACGTTTGCCATGGCTTCAACCACCGCCCTCCAGGCGCCTCGACGCGCTGCCAGACGGTCGTGGACGCCCTGCCGGTGGCTGAGCAGCGTGATCTCGTACGTGGCATCTCCGGCCGTGGCTGCAATTCTCTCCCGGGTCAGGAGCGTGCCATTGGTGATCACGACCGGAGAAACGCCCTTACTTCGAATGAACGCGAGAATCTCAGGAAGATCCTCGCGAAGAAACGGCTCGCCTCCCGAGAGAGCGATCGACTCCACGGGCGCTTCGTCACAGAGCTTGGCAACAATGCCTGTGACCTCGGCCGTGCTCATCTCGAACGTCCGGTGGGGGTCAGAATCCTGGGGAAGGGGTCCTTCCGGCATGTAGCAGTACAGGCAGTGATTGTTGCATCGCTTCGTCAGTTCGATCACGAAGCTCTTGGGCAGAGGTCTCGATTTGAAGCCATCCGTATGATTGTACATACCTACCACGTTCCGGCAAGGATTGCCTGGCGCCGCCAACACCGGATTGGATTGTGGCGGCGCAGTGAGCGCCGCCACCCCAGCCCGACGTGACAATGTCAAGTTCTTCTCAGTGAACCTTGGTCTAACAGACTCTTAGAGTTTCACATCACTGGCGTTCGCCGCCGAGTTTCTCAAACGTCTCCTTGCTCAGTACTCCCTCGTTGAGAAACTGCTGTGCCAGGGCAGCGCGAGCACCTTCCTCGACCACGCCCACGGCCCACGGGTCAGCGGGGAAGTAGCAAATGATGCGGGGGGGCCTGCTGGTTGCGCCCACTGGCACCAAGCCGACCACGAAGCTCTTTGGCTCCGAGTAAAGGATCTCCACCTGCTTGCCGACAAGCTCCTTGAGCTGCGGCGTTTGAACGTTAGCTCCCACCGGTATTGCGTGGTGCTTGCCTTCCGCTTCCAGGAAGTAGTTACCTTCTCTGAATGTTACTTTTCCGGTTTTCGGATGTTCAGCCATCACATTCCTCCTCACTGCTCGACATTAGTACTGGCATGAGTCTGCAGTCTCGGCCGTGAGGAATATGTGACGTGACGCACAGCTCTTTGTGATCTATGGGAGAACGGAAGGGAGAGCTTGCCGTGCCCTCAACTCTATCTCAGAGAAAGAGAGGGACGAAACCCAAACCTTCGTCGTGTTTCGCTCTCTGCAACGTCGATTAATGCGGCTGCCAAGGACGCAGCTTTACCTTGAAGGTCTTGATCTCGAATGGGCGCAGGTCAAACTCGCTCGAGTTGCCGGCGGCGGCCGCCGTCGCGACCGGTTCCTCTATCAGGTTCACCTCAACCGCAGAAAGGAGATCAGGGGTGAAGTGAATTCGGGCGCGGGAAACGGGCTGGCCCGACGCTTCATAGGCCCTGGCAATCACGCCCTCGCCACCTTCGGCCGGCATGAGAGCGCTCAGGACAACCGTGGCTGGCGTGACATCGAGCAAGCTCCACTTGGGAGGTAGCCCGCCGGAATGCTGGCTGAGCGGCCTGGCGATCAGAGGATTGTTGAACTCAAATCCAGCGCGAAACGCGCCAGCCTGCTGCCAACTGCCGGTGTGCGGAACGAGGGCATAGCGAAAAGTTCGCTCCTGCCCCAGCTCAAGCCCGAGATCTGATGAGACGCCCGGTTCATAGCCTCCGATGAAACCGTAGGCCGTAATTCTGGCCGAGCGCATCAACGACAGCATGAGGGTGCCGTCCGCCACGTTACTGCCCGGAAGTCCGATGTTCAACAAGGCGACGCCGTGGTGGCCGTCGCCGTAGTCGAACCAGTTCTGGGCAGGAAATTCCTGGGACTCAGGCCGTTCGAGCGCGCCGAAGGGAATCTCATCGAAGCGCCGGCCATTTTGAATCGACGTGGGGATGAGCAAACGATAGCGGACAAACTTATCGTTGTTGAGCAGCCTGGTTTCAACATCGATGCGAGGAACTCCATTGTAAACGCGCACTCGCGTGGAAAATTGCCCGTCTCCAAACGGATGGTCGATGTGAAACTCCGAGAATACCGGACCCGGAACCGTTTGCCCGCCGCCACCGACCCACTCATTGCTGAGGTGCGATCGGCCCGGCTCCGGCAAACCTTGCTTTCGAGTCATCGCCGTGAGGCGCCCGCCGTTCAAGTTTCCGTAAAGCTCCCAGAAGTCGCCGCCGTCCTGCTCGCGCGCCACAATGTTCGCCCCGTGGCTTCCCAACACCTGCCAATCACCTTCGCTTGTCTTCAGCACCAGGCCGGTCATCGCTCCGGTCCACAGGTCGAACGTGACGCGATAGAACTGATTCTCGATCGATCCGGAGTCCTCGTGCATTGTGTTGGACGCGTGAGCCGACTCGGTTCGCCCACTCTCGTCGCGTGCGTGCTCTCGATGCGATCCTTCGAATCGGGGCACGACGTCGTAGAGCGCCCACCCCATTGCGGGCACGTCCCGAGCAATGAAGTCGATGGTGGCTTGGCGCAGGCCGCCCGTAGCGTAGCGCTGCTCGTCTACAGTCTGCACGGGCTCAGGCTGGCCGCTTGGCCCCATGAGGTCAATCGCGACGACGCCGGATTGGGAGAACCCAACCTGAGTCTCAACGACATCGCTGCGGGACCATCCGAGGGAATTAAGAACCAGAATGGGAATGGCCGTTGAATCGCCGCTTCGCGTGTCGATCTTGGCTGCGATGGCGTCGAAACTGTCTTGTGCCAACTGCTGCCCAAGCTGTTTGGAAAACTGATAGCCTCGGATGGTGTCCAAGTAGACCTTGTCCACCATCGTGCCGGAAGTCAGGTCATGAGCCTGATTGAACAGCACGGGCTCCCAAGCCTGCCAGCGCCGATCCCTTTGCTGAGGCTGCTGGGGAGCGCCGAGCCATTCCGCCAACGCCGCCAGCTTCTCGGATGTGGTCAGAATGCGTTCGTCCTCGCGCATCCACTGCTTGAGTTCGATCCTGCTGCTGTAGACTCCCTGAAATACCGGATTCAATTCCCCGCTCAAGACGGGCCGATCGCTGCGGTCCGCGACGACTCGCTCAAAGTCCGCGGGCGCGCCAAAGCGTAAGTTGAACGGTCTTCCTGCCTGGGCGTTGAAGACCTTCACCATCTCGGGCAGCTCAGGCTCGGGCGAGATTACGTCTGCACCGGCCAAGGCGACGCGGTCGGTGAACCCCGAGTATCGGCCCAGCGCGTTCCACTGGCCTCGCGTGTATCCGTCAAATTCGACCAAGTTTTTGGGTGAAGGATAGAACAAGCCATAGCCGAAGGGAAGCCAGAAAGCGGGAATCTTGGTGCCGTCAATTCCCTGCCAAAGAAACTCCGACGTTGTCTGGCTTTCAGGAACGCCACGCTGAAACCAGTACGAATCGTACCCGGCCAGCTTCAAAAGTTGCGGCATCTGAGCGTGATGGCCGAAGGTATCAAGACCCCAGCCCGTCCTTACGTCTACGCCTAGTTCACGATGGTAGTAACCCTTTCCGTAAATCACTTGCCGGATCCACGATTCGCCGCTCGGGATATTGACGTCGAGCATCACGTCGTTGCCGCCCACAATCGCCAGCCGGCCTTCGAAGACGAACTTTCGGAATTCGCCGGCTTCCTCTGGATATCGCTCCAAAAACGGCTTGACGTAGGCCACCTGATCCAACACGAAGCGGTAGTCGGGATAAGTGCGGAGAAGATTGAGCGCCTGCAGGATGTGCGGAAGCCCTTCCTCAAGATATTCTTCGCGCGTCTTGAAGACCGCACCCTCCCAGTGCGTGTGCGGAATCAGCCAGAAGGTTGGAGCTGTGGAGGAACTTTTCTGCGAGCCCGAGGACGGCTTGGGTTGATCATGCTGGGCCGCTTGCGCGCCTGGCTTGGCAGCCGCGGCCGCCGTTTGGACGACCAGCGCCAGGGAGAACACCCAACCCGAAACCCGGCGAGCTCGGCGGCACCGAGCCCCCAATGTACTCGTAGAGAACCAGCGAGAACGCGTTGCGCGGCTCACGAGAGTTGGGTCTGTCCGGGAATCGCCACCGGCGCCACGGCCAAGTCACCCCACTCCAGCTTCGCCGGCATCAGGGTCTCGCTTGAATTCAGGACCTGGTCCCAAGTCAGCTTCTGGCCCGTGTAAGCCGCCATGCGGCCCAGAATCGCGGTCAGTGTGCTCTCGGCGACGGGCTTGAGTTCGTTGTAAGGCTTGTCCGCGCGAATGGCGGCTATCAGGTCAGTGTGCTCCTGCACGTAAGGCAAGTTGTCTTTCCCTTCGAGGCGCCAACTCTTCTCACCTGTGATGGTGTACTTGTTCACCTGGCAGAAACCCTTGGTTCCAATCAACGCTTCGGAAACGTTATTCTCGCAGTGCGGCATCTGCCGGCAATAACTGGCTACGTGGATTCCGCCCGGATATTCGTAGTCGATCGCGAAGTGATCGTAAATGTTGCCGTACTCCGGGGCGGTGCGCACCTGCCGCCCGCCGAGTCCGACGGCGCTCACCGGATGCGCATTCGTGGCCCAGTTCGCCACATCAAGGTTGTGGACGTGCTGTTCCACGATGTGGTCGCCGCAAAGCCAGGTGAAGTAATACCAGTTGCGAAGCTGCCACTCCACATCACTCCAGCCTTGCTCCTTGGGGTGCACCCAGATGGGACCCTGATTCCAGTAAACGCGCGCCTCGGTGATGTCACCAATAGCGCCGTCGTGGATTCGCTTCAGAGTTTCGATATAACCCCTCTGATGGTGACGCTGAGTGCCCACGCCGACGTGGAGGCCCTTCGCCTGAGCGTCGTCCACGGCCTTGAGGACCGTCCGGATGCCGGGCCCGTCCACACCCACAGGTTTTTCCGCGAAGAAGTTCTTTCCCGCGGCAACCGTCTCTTCAATGAACCACGGACGGAAGCCGGGCGGCGTCGCCAGGATCACGTAGTTCACGTCGTCCAGGGCGAGCAGTTTCTGAAAAGCTCCGAGACCCGTAAATTGGCGGTCCTCAGGCACGTCAACCTTCTCCTTGAATTGAGAGAGATAAGTCAGGCTTTTGTCGAGGTGATCTTTGAAGGCATCTGCCATGGCCACCAGCTTCACGCCCGGGGCGGCATTGAAAGCATTCTCCACCGCGCCGGTGCCACGCTCGCCGCAGCCGATCAAGCCGATCCTGATTTCGTCGCTTCCCGCCGCATGGACCTGGGGCAGGTTGCCGAACCGCGCGGCGATGGCCCCGCCCGCCAGCACGGCTCCCGATGTCTTCAGAAAACTCCTGCGCGATGAGTCTCGCTTGTTGACCTCGTCTGGATTTTGCATTGGAAAACCTCCTTTGATCTGTGGCGGCGGTCCATCACAACCGGCGTCCGCCGAGCGGCGCTCATCGAGCGGCGCTACAACTTTAACGTCGTTATTCGTACTTCTTCACCTGCGACTTTACCCCTATGAGCTTCTCGTCTTCCTTGAGAGGACGCACCACGCGAAAGCCCACGAAAGTAGCGTCCGTGTGCCACCAGATGCTCTGCGGGCGCTGCGGATCTTCCTGGCTCCAGTCCGGATTCGAGGCCTGACGCGCGGCGCAGCGCACGCGCTTGGGGTCGTCGTCCCACGAGCCGCCTCGAACCACGTTTGGGTACTTCTTGGCGGTCGGCAGCAGCACGGGTTCCACGAGCAACGCGCCGGGCTTGGAGCTCTTGTAGAAGTCCTTGTCATACTCGTCCAGCACCCATTCGGCGACGTTTCCCAGAATGTCGTAAAGTCCCCAGGGGTTCGGCTTCTTCTTTCCAACCTCGTGCGGCTTGGCATCGGAATTATCCATGTGCCAGGCATAATCGCCAAGCTGCTTGGCATCGCTGCCGAAGAAGTAAGGGCCCTCAGAGCCCGCGCGACACGCATACTCCCACTCAGCTTCGGTGGGGAGCCGGTAATCCTTCCCGGTCTTGGCTGAAAGCCACCGTGTGTATTCCATCGCTGCATGGTGGGTCATGTCAATAGCCGGGTGATGGTCGCGCCCAAAGCCGAAGGTCTCATCGGAGTATGGAGGCGTGGGCCGCGTCACAGCATCTGCCAGCTTCTCATTCGCCGACCGCGCCGGCAGCATGCCGGAGGCGTTCGGCTGCGGAACGTCACTACTGAAAGCGAAGATGTCGTACTCGTCCCAAGTCGTTTCGTACACCTCCATCCAGAAAGGGTTGATTCGCACCTGATGCTGCGGACCCTCGTCGTCGGCACGGCCGACCTCCGTCGATGGGCTGCCCATCGTGAACGTTCCACCCGGAATCGGAACCATTTCAAACTGCACCTTGGTGCCAGGAATGATCTCCGTATAGGGCTTCATCTCAGCCGGCGGCGGAGCTGCTTCTTTGGGCGCGGCGATAGCCGCCGGCGATGGGCGAGCCGGTGATTGCGCGTTCGCCGGATGCGAAACTTTAACGAGCGGGCTCAGCCACAGGAGCACCGCCACACCCAGCAATCCGGGCAGAGTTATCAATCGAAGCCTCGGTCGGGAATCAAATATCATACTTATTTATCAACAACATCCGGGCACTGTTCGCAAAACTTTCCTTTTGCGCGGCTGTAAGCCGTACGCGCGGCAGGAGTTCCGTCGGGAATTCCCTGCCAAGCGTCCCAACAATCGCGATTGGGCGAATGAGGCTGGTAAACGCCGATGGGGGAAAGGGTGCGTCGCAAGCCAGAAATAAACGGAGAGCTCAGGACGAGCCTTTTCCGCAGCAAGTGTAACACCATACTTCCGGCACCGTTCGCTGCAGAATTTCTCAAAAATCCCAATTGTCTCTCCCGCCGACCCCCCACATAACTCTCCAAACCATTCATGGCTTTGAACATTCCGGGCTGCTACTTACGTTTCTCACTTTTCCCATCTTTCTCTTCAGGCCTCACCGGCAGGCGACTGCCTTTCTCACCTGTAACCGCCACATAACTCCGTACACTACTGATTGCATTGCACATTCCGGGCTGCAACCTGATTTTGCGCCCCGCAGCCGGTGTAACCGGTACTTTTCCAACTGTAACCGTAACTTTGCGGTCGCGTGCTCTGCCGCGCGCCCGGTGTAACATTGCTGTAACATATGGCCTGGAGCAGACTCGCTAATTCCCGGCTGGCGTGAGCTATAAACCTCCCAGCCTGGGCGGCCCCGGGGTTCTGTGTACCACCATGGCGGCGAATCGTCAAACCATTTCCAGCAACCGGGTCCTGACCCTTGTCGCGTGATAATGTAGCCTACTGTTTGACCCAGGCCCGAAGGGCCTAGTTCGCCCCTTCAGGGCTACACTCCTCACACCGCGCGATGACTCGCCCTGGGCGTTGCCCAGGCAGCGCCCAGGGCTTTCTTAGTACGGCCCTTCGGGCCTCAAAAATGTACAAACTCCAGGGCGGGACTGAAAGCCCTGCCCTTTTCGAATCCTGGTAAAAAATGCGGGGTTAACCGCGAACAGATGTGACCCGCCCAAGACCTCTGGTACGATCCCGAGAAGGGTCCGGGAAATGGAAATCACGCGGCGGAGATTCTTGATATCGCTCGGGGCGGTTGCTGAAGGTTTTCGCACTCGACCCACCGCTGCGTCCGTCGAAACCTCGCTCAGCCGTTTCGAATTTACCGAACCTCACTTGGGCACGATGATGAAGATCGTGCTGTACGCTTCTGATCAACCCGCAGCAACTGCCGCCAGCCGCGCGGCCTTCGACCGCATCGCCGCGCTGGATCATATCATGAGCGATTACGACGCCGGGAGCGAGTTGATGCAACTCTGCCGCGCCGCGGGCGGCCCACCGGTAACTCTCAGCGAGGACCTCTGGCGCGTGATGGCCGCTGCTCAGGATCTCTCCGAAAAGTCGAACGGGGCTTTCGACATCACTGTGGGCCCCGTGGTTCAATTGTGGCGGCGCGCGCGGCGCCGTCACGAATTGCCCGAGCCGGAGCGCCTGGCCGCCGCACTCGCTCTCGTCGGATACCAGAGCGTGATCCTCGATACCAAAAGGCGCACGGCCCGATTGCTCAAACCCGGAATGCGGCTTGACCTCGGGGGCATCGCTAAGGGCGACGCCGCCGATCAAGCACTCATCGTGCTTCGGCGCAATGGGATTCCGATAGCCCTGGTGGCAGCGGCGGGCGATATCGCCGCCGGTGATCCGCCGCCTGGCCGAACAGACTGGCGCATTGGCATCGAAGCTTTCGAATCTCCCGCGAGCCCTCCTTCGGAGTTCGTTGGCATCCACAACAGCGCCGTCTCAACTTCGGGTGATTCCGAGCAGAACGTCGAAATCGGAGGCGTTCGCTACTCGCACATCATCAACCCGAAAACCGGCACGGCACTCACAGGCCGCCGCAGCGCTACCGTCACAGCCCCTCATGACATCAACGCCGACTGCTATGCCACCGCACTCTGCGTGATGGGCCCGGAGCGCGGGTTCAAGCTAATCGCCAGGCTTCCTGGAGGCGCGGCTCTGATGGTGCAAGATGAGGCAGGCCAGATCCGCCGGCGGCAAACCGCGCGATTCCCTGCCCTGGCGCCACTTCACCACAGCGCGGGCGCTGACGCGCAATGAAGCGTTTTTCGTGCACCCCATCTAACCTGACAGGCTGCGGAAAAACCCGTCCAATCTGTCATTGCGAGGCCACGAGGAATCTCGCACTGTCTTTCTTTTCGGAGCGAGATTTCCCGCTGCGCTCAAGGGTTCCGCGCATCGGCGCCGGTACGAGCTTCGCCATCCTCGGTACCCTGAGCTGCGCGCTTTTGATATAGTTCCGCTTCCATCCCAGCGTGCGCGGGCGCAATTTGCCCGAGGCCTCGCCGGTTCGAGTTCTTGGTCAACTCACACAACGATTGGAGTGATTTGCCTGACAGCATCTTTTCCGTCGCGCGCCACTCCCAATTACCAACGGCCTGGCCGGGAACGTTCATCCGAGCCTCGTTTCCCAAGTTCAGCAGGTCTTGGAGTGGAGCCATGGCGAGCGCAGCCACGGACCGCCA
>DATJYK010000065.1:0-48122 GCA_035578005.1 Terriglobia bacterium | reverse complement strand
GATGCTATCCTGATGGTGCTGGAAAAAGGCGTTCATGGTCTCCTCCAAGGTCATGGGATACCTGAAAGGATAAACCATGGACGCCTCAACGCCCATCGATCGGCGGCCGGTCCCAACCGGCAACTGAACAACCGACGACTGACAACCGACGGCTCCAGTACCGAGGGATATCAAGGGCGAAGCCCTTGGCTAGTTAGGTTAGTTCCCGGTTCAGATTGCGGGAGCTGCCGAGCACCGACACCGACCCCACCGACAACCGATTACCAACCACCGACGGTACCACGTCCAAATGGGACGGTGGGTACGATTGGGACAATTTCGAATGTTTATTTCGAGCCGTGTTTTGAGGAGGTTAGCTTGTGGATTACGGGTGAAAGTGGCGGCCACGCTCAAGAAGTGTGCAGAATCTATACACAAGCGTGTTCACGTGTCGTTTCGAGCGCCGCCGCGTGCCGGTACCTGCGTCTGAGCCCACGAGGAATTTCCGGCGTCGCGAGAAATCTCGCTGTGATGCAAACTGTGATGCAAACTGTGATGCAAACTTGACAACGCGCCAGCCGACACCTAGAATCACACTTGGGGCCGGAATCCGAGCCTCTCAAGGTGGATATTTGGAGATAAACAGCGAGTTCAAGCGATTGCTGGAAGAACTAGGCGAGGCGATTAACGAATCGCTTTCGGAGTCCGAGCGCATCAGTGAGGTGCTCGGTAAGATCAGGGCTGCAGGCTACAACTTATTCCTGGTTCTCGAAGTCACCATAGGTTTTGATAAACATGGCGACGGCGACGTCATCCACCGCCACAAGGTCGGCAAACGTACCCGCGTTCAGATTACGAGCGAAGACGTCGAGTTCCTGAAGGCTCTCCAAATTCGCGTGGACGACGAAACTCCCACGAAGTAAGAAATCACGGCTTCTTTTCATCCCGGTTGTTCCCCCATGCTTCCCACTAACATTCGTCATCCTGCCGTCGCGGGGCAGTTCTACCCATCTCAACCCGATCTGCTCCAGCTTGACCTTGACCGCTGTTTGGCGCCTGAGGCTGCTGAGCAGTCAGAGTTCTCCCGGGCGATTGGCTGCGTGGTTCCGCACGCCGGTTACATGTATTCGGGGCACGTGGCAGGAGCCGTCTACCGCAGGCTTCCGGCGCGCACTTCCTACATCATCTTGGGACCCAACCATTTCGGACGCGGTGCGCCGCTGGCTGAAATGGAAACCGGAAGCTGGTTAACGCCGCTTGGCGAGGTGCCGCTCAATCCGGCTTTAGGGGAAGCAGTTCGCCGAGCTTGCCCCGCACTCGTTGAGGACGCCAAAGCCCACGCCAGGGAGCATTCGCTCGAGGTTCAGCTCCCGTTCTTACAGCGCTGCAGCCCAGCTTTCACGCTGCTGCCGATCGCCATCGGGGTCAGTGATTATGGGACTTTGGAAGCACTAGGACATGCTGTTTCTGAAGCTGTGAAGGGCTCCGACAGCCCCATTTTGATCGTGGCCTCGAGCGACTTCAACCACTATGAGCCGGACAGCGTGACGCGTGTGAAGGATCGAAAGGCAATCGACCGGATTCTGGATCTTGATCCTGAAGGGCTTTACGAAACCGTTTTTCGCGAGCGGATTTCGATGTGTGGATTGGGGCCCACCGTCGCTATGCTGGTGGCCGCGAACGATCTGGGTGCGAAGGGCGCCGAGTTGATCAAATACGCTACGTCAGCCGACGCCGGAGGCCCCGTCGACAGCGTTGTAGGCTACGGTGGAATCGTCATAACTGCCGATTGACGATTTAACGAATTGCAGAACTTGCATTCCCGCTTTCGGGGCAATGACGGGCAAGCATCCTTCATCAATCGGCAATCGAAAATCAGCAATCGTGAATCATCAGTGGTGACCGCCGCCGCCCCCTCCCGCCGGGGCGCCTCCACCGGCGTGCCCACCGCCGCCGGCGGAAGACATTCCACTGCTCATGCCACCGCCTGCCGGGCTGCCCGCGCTAAATCCGCCTGCATGACTACCCGAGTTGAAGCTGCCGCTGCGCGCACCGGGGCTGAAGCTGCCGCTGCGAGCGCCGGAATTAAACCCACCGCCGCCAGCGCCGGCACTAAGCCCGCCGCCTGATCGCGCGCCCGCCGACGAAAAGCCTGCGGAACCAGGCGCACGCCCGCTCCAGTAGTCTGTCTCAGCGCTACGAACCTGTGCCGGGGGAGCAGCCAAGCTGGACTGCGGTGCACGGTGCGGCCATGCCCCTCCCGATGGCGACACCCTGAACACATGCTCCATAAAGCCTGACTCGGACCTCACCGGCGCTCCGTTGATAACGGCCTGTTGCGCTGAGGAAAGCCGCACGGGCCGGCTGGGCAAAGAGGCCGTAAAACCGGTTGCTAGCGCAGGAGAGTGAACCGGCGTTGCACCTGCAGGGTCGATGCCCACCAATTGTCGTGAAGTGACAGGGCTACCCCTCTCGAACGTTTGCGCGCTTACGGCACTAAGACCTGCCGGGCGGCGCGGAGGATGCAAGCCGGTGCCGCCGATCGGATGAATGGGCCGTGGCGCCCACCCCACCCAACCAGGACCTTGATACCAAGTCACGATCGCCGGACTCCAAAACCAACCCAACCCGCTACCAGCCAAGCCGCCCGTGGGACACCACGCCCAGCCGAGCGTGGGGTCGAGCTGCCAGGCGCCGTAATGGTACGGCAACCAACCCCAAGGCTCGTAGGAAATCCAGGTGTAACCGAAGCCGGGGTACGTGGACCACTGTCCGAAGGTGAAAGGAGACCAGCCGATCCCAGCATTCGGCAGCCAGCCGTATCCGCAGCTATTGACATAGGACCACGTCCCGTATTGGTTCAGGTCGCTCCAACCGTAGGCGGGAGCCCCGGGCATTGCACCTCCAGGGGGCTGTGTGGCGGCGCTTTCCTGCTCCTGTTGGTCGCGCGCCGTCACCCAGGCGTCCCAGTCATCGCGCTTGATGTTCTGGCTCAACGCGGGGGCCTCACTGCCTCCCGGTGTGATCTCCAGAACCTCGTTCCTCACCAGTGTCGTGGAACTCTCAGGGCTCGCAACGTCCACCGATCCCTTGAAGGCCTCAACACGGATCTTTCCCTGATCGAGGTCCACACGGAACTCGGCTTTGCCCTGCGGAGTAAAGGTGGCATCGCCCGCTCGGACTTCGAACACAGCGGCGTTCTCGGGTCTCGCTGTTACGGTGCCGTAGCCGTGATCGAGCGTAACCTTGTTCAGCAAATCCCCGGACTCCGTGCGGCCGAGCTGATCGAACTTAAGCAGTGAGAGCTCGCCCACGCGGACGCTCGAGCCGTTCTCAAACTGAACCTCGGCGAAACTCGCCTTGTCTGTGAGAATCTGGAAGCCTTCCTCAATCGGCGTATTCACTGCTGCATTCGCCCAGTTGGTGGAGCCTGGACGAAGCAAGGTCACGGTGCCTTCCACAAAGCTCAAGCGAACAATTCGCACGTGAGAGTATTCCTGGTCCTGAGACACAAGCGGAACCGCAGAAACCAACAAAACGCCTATTGCCAACGGTAACAACAGCCGGCGGGTCGTGGCGCCCATAAGCCACCTCCGAGCGATTGCGATCGCTCCACTGCCTCTATTCTACACTAATTCTGACGAACAAGGCTTATTTATGGTTGCGCGAATGCCAGGCAATCAAAGACATCGAGTATTCAGACAGGCCGCCACGGTTAAAGCTGAGTCAGTGTATCTGGAATCGGTATTGTCTCAGTTTGAAATGGCACGGGCATCCTGCCCGTGTTATTTCATGGCCAAGATGGCCATGCCACTTCAAACTGAGACACTACCCCGGAATCTGCCAAACAACGAGCCTGACTGCCACACCATTTCGCCGTTGTTGCAGATTATTCCTTGGGTTCGTTCTCGTCACTACCGAAAGGCGCCCGCTGATTCTAAAAGACTTGTGCCGATGGCAGTCGATGAAACTTAGGTTCGTTTAGGTTCGTTTTAGGTTCGTTTTTTCGCACTTTTGTTGATTCTAAATAACTTCTCGGGTTCGTTTTTGCATTTAGGCATACCCCCCCGGGGGCTGCCGGTTTCGAAGCTTACCGACCGGCCGAAACCCCTTGTGCACCCAGGGTGGCTGGCGCTCGAAATAACAAGTCGGACCCTCCGAGAGCCGCAGCGGCCTGGCCCTAGGTATTCACCGTCACGGTCACAGTAATCCCGTGACTGAGCCCGTTTGAGGCGCCCGTGATCGTGACCTGATAGGAACCCGGCGGCGTCCCGTTGTTCGCGGGATTGTTTGGATTGCCGGAGGCACTGCAGCCGATCCAGAACAGGGCCAGCGCCAGCGTGGCCGCCAGCAGCATCCAGGATCGTCGCCTCTTAGCCGCTGCGGCAACCGCAACGCCTAACAACCCGACCAGCAGCCAAACCAATCCCGTCTTCTCCAGCCCGAGTGGGGCCGTGGGCGGTAAGAAGCGGCCGCGCGGCGGCGCCAGCCGCGCTGGAGCCAGCGTAGTCACGGTCACTGTGGCAGTGACGGACCCACTACCGTTCGGCGTCACGGTGGTGGGCGAGACGCTGCAGGCGCCGTAAGTCGGCTGGCCGGTGCAACTGAGCGTTACCTCATTATTGAATCCACCGATAGGCGCCACCGTAACCGTGAACGTGGCCGCTTGGCCGGGGTTCACGGTGGCGCTCGTGGGGGAGGAAGCTACTCCAAAGTCTGCTCCCAGGCCGGCCAGCGCGACGCTTTGAGGACTTCCGGACACACTGCTGGCAATGGATAAGGAGGCCGAGAGTGATCCAGCCGTCAACGGCTTGAAGTTGATGGCGATCGTGCAGGTGCTGCCTACACCGAGACTGGGCGCGCAGGGACTCTTCGAGCTCAGGGTGAAGGACGTAGCATTAGTGCCCGAGATGGAGACGCTCGTGATGCTCACCGCTGTGTCGCCGGTGTTGGTGACCACCACCGATTGGCTCGTGGTCTTGGTGTTGATAACAACGCTTCCGAAGTTCAGATTCTGGGCTGAGAGGCTCAGATTCCCGCTGACGCCGTTTCCGCTCACGGGCACGCTCTCGGTGTTGCCGGTCCCCTCCTGAACGGTAAGTGTGGCCGTAGCTGCACCGCCCGCGGCGGGTGTAAAGGTCACCGAGATCACGCAGCTTCCGTCTGCCCCTAGGGATGATCCGCAAGTGTTCGTTTGGCTGAAGTCCGAGGCGTTCGCCCCAATGAAACTAATGCTGGTGATCGCTATAGGAGCTGATCCAAAGTTCTCGAGCGTGACGTTCTGCGGGGAACTCTCGGTTCCGGGTACCTGGCCAGAGAACGCCAAACTGGTCGGCGAAACAGTTAACACGGACGCTACGCCCGCGCCCGACAGCTTGACCGTCTGCGGACTCCCAGTGGCGCTGTCAGAGAGGGTTAAGGTTCCTGTCTGGCTGCCGGCCGCGGTGGGCGCAAAGGTCACCACGACCGTACAACTGCTGCCAGTCGCCAGTGGAGTGCCGGTGGAGCAGGTGCCGGCCGAGCTTACCGCGAAACCCGTGCCGGAAGTGGCCGTGATACCGCTGAACGTGAGGGAGGCTCCGCTGTTATTGGTCACTGTGACGGTTTGCGACGGAGCAGGATTTGGATTGAGAGGTTGAACACCAAACGGCAACACGATCGGAGCCACTTGCACGGCCGCGGCAGCAGCACCGATCTCAACGACAAAAGCATTCTGGCACGGCGGAGTCGCACTCTGTGTCGTGCACGCGTCTTGAAAAACCTCGGAAGTGACCGGAAAGTCCGTGGATTCGGTAACTCCCGCCGAGTAGGCGTCGCCCGCGGCATCCACCGCGATAGCGTTGCCCTGATCGTGCTGTCCGCCACCTATAAAGGTGGAATAGTTCAGAGAAGCGCCCACCGGGTTGAGGCTGGTAACAAAAGCGTCATCGCAGCCGGCCGGGGTTCCGGTCGATGTGATTCCGCTGGCGCACGCGGCCTGCAAAGCGTCACTCGTGACAGGGAAATTACTGGACTGGGTGTTGCCGGTCACCAAGGCGTCGCCAGTTGAATCGACCGCAACGGCTGTGGCCGCGTCGGCGCCCGCGCCTCCCAGGTAAGTCGAGTAGACAAGGCTTCCGGCGCCCGCAGTTAGCTTGGTGACGAACGCATCCTGACCGCCGCCGCTCGTACCCTGCAAGGAGGTGTTCGTGATTGGGAAGTTGCTCGAGCTCGTGCTTCCCGCTACGTAGATACTGTCCGTTAGGTCCACGGCGATGCCGTTGCCGGTGTCGTCCGCGGAGCCGCCCAGGTAAGTTGAGCCGAGCAATGACGTCGTGCCTGATGTGCTTACCGCGGCCAGTTCCGTTACGAAGGCATCCGTACCACCCGCCAGCGATTTCTGATACGGAGTGCTGCTCATGGGAAAGTTGGTCGAGCTGGTTTGGCCTGTCAAATAGATGTTGCCGTTCGCGTCGAGCGCAATGGCAGTGGCGGAGTCGGCGCCGGACCCGCCAAGATAGGTCGAAAACCCACCCACGGTAGCCGTGGGATTGTATTCGGTGAAGAAGGCGTCCGTTGTCCCGCCCCCAAAGGTGGGTTGCAAGGCGTTCTTGGTAAGCGGAAAGTCGTTCCCGGAAGCAGTGGATCCTGCAACGAACGCATTCCCATTGGCGTCGACTGCGATTGCATAGCCGTAATCGTCCTGCTTGCCCCCGAGATAGGTGGAGTAAACCAGTGAGGTACCGCCCGGAGCGATCTTAGTCACGAAGGCGTCTACTGAGCCACCGATCACGGGCTGCTTCACACCCGATGTAACCGGGAAGTTAACGGAATTGGTGTCGCCGGTTACGTAAGCCGCGCCCGCGGAGTCGACGGCGATGGCAGAGCCGGCATCGCTGCTGCTGCCGCCCAGATAGGTGGAATAGATCACCGCGGTGCCGTCCGGATTGAACTCAGTCACAAAGGCATCTGGAGCGGCGCCGTTGGTTGACTGCAAGGCTCCCGAAGAGACCGGGAAGTTCGTCGAGTTAGCTTGGCCGGTGACGTATGTGTTGCCGTTCGCGTCGAGCGCGATGCCAAAGGCGCTGTCAGCGCCTGCCCCGCCCAGGTAGGTAGAGTAGGAGAGCGTAGGGTCAATCACCAGCGCGCGGCTGCGATCGTAGGAGCCCAGACGGAAGCCGATTGCCGGTGTTCGGTGTTCGACTTTGGATGGGTTGCCCTGGAGCGCGAACCCCGCGTCCACAAAGCTCTTTTCGCCCGCCGCATCCACCTGATAGGCAACCGGCTTTTGCAACCACACCTCGCCGCCAGGCGCCGAAAGCGCGAGATCTCCCTTCGCGTTGAGCCGTGCTTGCCTCACGCCGCCCAAGGCCATACGAATCGCATCAGGAGAAGCCCCGGGATTCACCTGAAAATCGTATTCCAGTTGGCCGGCGTGCCCGTAGTAAACGAGATCCACGCCGGGGTAGACATTCCGGTAAGCAACCTGGCCGTAGGTGGGAATATGAGTGCGCCACTTGGCCGCATCATTGCCAATGAAGTAGTTCACCTGGCCCGGCAACGGCTCTGCCCCTGCCGCTGCAGCGGCCGGATCCGCGCCCACAAGCTTCATGCGGACGAAGGCGTCCTTTGTCCTTTGTTCTTTGTCCTTTGCAACTTGTCCCTGGGCTGTGGCTGGCGACTGACAACTGACAACTGACAACTGGCAACTTTCTTCTGACTTCTGGCTTCTGACTTCTGACTTCTTCAGCGCCAGCACCGCTTCGTCTCCCCCCAGAAACAGAGTAAAACCTTGACCGCGGGCGAGAAACCGAACCTCGCCGGGAGCCTGCCCACGATTGGCCTCAAAGCTCAAAGGAAGGTGGGTATAAGCGCCCACCAACTTGGCCCGCGAGGGCTTCATCGCCGGAGCATTCTGATTGTCTTGCTTGGACGGTTGGACTGCCGAGGTTTGCGTCAGAATTGCCGATTCACTGCGCTGCTGCGCACGGAGTGCCGGTAGCAAAAAAGCATAAGAGAGCGCCAGGAGAACGGGTATGACAGTTCTCTCCCCACCCGGAAGGGTGTTTCTCCGGGTTTGTTCCGCTTGCATTGGTAATCCTCCCCTTGAAACTCTCCAGAAGCGCACTAGGATGGCTGGAACGCACTGCGATATCCTGGATTAGAGCTTGGTTAAATAGCGATTTATACCATTCCGTGGGCTTGCGGGTCAATGCGGCGCCGGTAGCAGACGGAGGTAAGGCAGGTTTGGATAACGGGATTGGTGATTGGTGATTAGAGTCGGTATTTGCAATCGGGACGGGCGTTAACGATGTTATGCTACCGAGGGCGCGAACCCTGCAAGCTTAAGATATGAATCTCACTTTAGACAACCCTCCCGTGACGGCCTCCACTCTTGAAGAGGCGGTCCGCCGGATTCTGGCGACGGGCGCGCCGCTCAGGATCGTTCTATTTGGATCGCACGCAAGGGGAGAAGCCGGACCGACGAGCGATTTGGACCTGCTGATTATTGAGGAGTCGAACCTGCCGCGCTACAAAAGGGCTGCGCGCTACCTGCGAGCGCTGGTAGGCGTATTCCCGGCAAAGGACGTGGTGGTTTGGACACCGCAGGAGGTGGAGGCTTGGTCGCGGGTACCTGGCGCCTTTATCACCACCGCGATTCGCGAGGGGACAACTGTCTATGCCCGATGAACTGGCATTGGCGCGGGGCTGGTTCCTGAAGGCCGAGAGCGATCTCCGCACCGCAGAGCGGATGATAGAGGGCGACGGGCCCTATGACACAGCTTGCTTTCACGCGCAGCAGGCTGTCGAGAAATACCTGAAAGGCTTGTTGACATTTATGGGGGCAGCCCTTTCACCGCACCCACAATTTGGAAGAGTTGTAGCGTCTGGGAGAAGCGCTGCCTGCCTGGCCGCTGGCCGGATTGGACCTCGCAGAGCTGAGCTCTTATGCTATCGCGGCGCGCTACGATTTTGACTTTTGGCCCGACAGAGTGAGTGCACAGACTGCCCTCGAATTGGCTTCGAAAGTGCGCACACTTGTGTTGGGGGCTGTTCCAGAAGCTTCCCGGCCTTGAGAGTTCGCTCCTCATCTCACTCGCAAGTAGTCGGAGGGAAAACGCGTGCGCAAACAAGTGCAAGTCCTGCTGGCGACGCTGCTAGTAATTGCCTGCGGTGTCGCATGGGTGCCGCACGCGCTCTGTTTGCCTGGCCCTGCGGATCAGGAGCCTGCGGCGCAGGCCGCCGATGTACTCGAGCAGGGCAAGTTCGTGCTGCACAAATTCGAGCAGCCTATTGGCGAGGAGACCTACCAGATCACTGCCGACGGCGACAACCTTGCCGCCAAGATCGACTTCAAATTCACGGACCGAGGTACACCAGTTCCGCTCTTGGTAACATTCCACGCGGGTCCCGATCTTACCCCCAAGTCATTCGTCATCAAGGGCAAGACGTCGCGGCAGAGTTCGATTAATGAGGACGTCGAGGCCTTTCCGAACCAGATCAGAGTGCGCGATCGCAACCAATCGACCGAACTTGCTCCACCGCAGCAGTTCTTCACCATCGCCGGGTACGCACCGGTCACCATGCAAATGCTGATGGTGCGCTATTGGGCCACCCACCAGATGCCGACAGACTTGGCCACGCTGCCCAGCGCTCACGTCAAGATCACGGCGCGCGGCAAGGACATGATCTCGGTGAACGGCAAAGGCGAAGCGCTCCAACGCTACACGGTCGAGGGGCTTATCTGGGGCCGCGAGACGTTGTGGTTCAACGAGCATCGGGACCTGGTGGCCGCCATCACCACCGACGCCGAATTCGATCACTTCGAGGCTGTGCTCGACTCGTACGAAAGCCATCTCGGCACCTTCGTCAGCCGTGCCGCCACGGATGGCATGTCGGCGTTGGCGGACCTCTCTCAAGGAATCGCAGGCAGCCGGGCGGGCGCTGGCTCCGGCGCTCTGGCCTTGGTGGGCGCAACCCTCGTTGACGGCACCGGAAGCCCGGCACTGCCGGACGCCGCTGTTGTGATCCGCAAAGGACGCATCGTGGCCGTAGGTCCCGAGCCGCAGATCAAAATCCCGAAGCACGCCGAGGTGGTGGACGCACACGGCAAGACCATCCTGCCAGGTCTCTGGGACATGCACGCGCACTTCGAACAAGTCGAGTGGGGGCCCATCTACCTCGCTGCCGGCGCCACCACCGTCCGCGACTGCGGCAACGAGTTTGAATTCATCACCGCTGTGCGCGACGCGATTGCCGCTGGCCGCGGCCTCGGACCGCGCATACTCGCGGCTGGCATCGTGGACGGCTCCGGACCCATGGCGATCGGTGTGGCGCGCGTGGATACGCCGGACCAGGCCCGCCAGTGGGTGGATCGCTACCATCAGGCCGGCTTCCAGCAGATGAAGATCTACAGCTCAGTGAAGCTCGACGGGGTGAAGGCGGTGGCCGAAGAGGCCCATCGCCTCGGCATGACGGTCACCGGCCACGTGCCCAACGGGCTGAACGCCTACCAGGTGATTGAGGCGGGCCAGGACCAGATCAATCACATCCAGTACATCATGGACATCCTGCACCCGCCGCTCCCGGAGCCGTCGCCGAGAGGAGCCACGCCGAGGGCGAACGCGGCCGTCGATTTCAACTCGCCGGAGGCCCAAAAGGCTATCGCCTTCCTCAAGGCTCACAACACAGTGATCGATCCCACGCTGGCGATATTCGAATTAGAAACGGCTTCTACGGCCAAGCCCACGGCCAGCTTCGAGCCCGAGGTGAACCGCGTGGCCCCCGAGCTCGCCGCGCAACTGACCGACGTAGGCCCGCCGCTGGCTGACGCCGACGTGCGAGAAGAGGCGTTCGAGAAAATGGTAGCCGCCGTCGGCGTGCTGCGCCGCGCCGGCATCACCATAGTTGCGGGCACCGATCAAGCTGTGCCCGGCTTCAGCCTCTTTCGCGAAATGGAGCTTTACGTTCAGGGAGGACTCACGCCCCTGGAAGCCATCCAAGCCGCTACTATCGTTCCCGCGCGGGTGATGGGGCTGGATAAGGAACTGGGCACGGTGGAAGTCGGCAAGCGAGCTGACCTGATCGTGCTTGGCGCCAATCCGCTGGATGACATTCACAACATTCGCAAAGTGGAGTCCGTGATTACCAACGGCAGAATGTATCAGTGCGCCGAACTCTGGCGCAGCGTGGGGTTCAAGCCGTAGGGCTCTCCTGATACTGTTGACAGCAGTCAGCGTGGACCCACGCTTTCGCCGTCTTACGCGGAGCGGTGCCATCGTTGGATATGAATGTTCAGCGTCAAACAACGTCATTCCCAGGAAGGCGGGAATCCATGCGTTTCACCCACGCTCTGAAAGCCCATCATTCTGCAAGCCTGTAATCTGGTTCAGTCGCAGCCAGCTTGAGGGGGAAACATGGCACTCCAACCCGGTTTCGTCCAATATCAAGGCACTCGGTTCCTGGTCGGCGGCCAGCCTTTTCCGGTCGTAGGCGCGAACTGCTATTTCCTAGGCTATTGCTCGGATTCGAGCCGCCTTGACGTGATGGCAGCGGTGAAACAGATGAACGCTAACGTGATCCGGGCCTGGGCCTTTCTAAACGTTGACAACCGCTCTCCAGGAGCCGTGGCCTTTCAGTACTTGAATAATGGCGCGATCACAGTGGACGGCGGCCCTGACGGACTGGAGCGCCTGGACGCCCTCATCGCGGCGGCCGAGCAGCAGGGCCTCCGCTTGATCCTGCCGCTGGTCAACTACTGGAACGACTTCGGTGGAATGCCACTCTACTTGCAGTGGCTTGGAATCGCGGGGGGACCGGAGCAGTTCTACGTAGCAGCCGCCGCGCGCATGGCGTATCAGAACTGGGTGCAGGCGGTCCTCACACGGCGCAATACGCGCACGGGGCGTCTGTACTCGGAAGAACCGGCCGTGATGGCGTGGGAGCTGGCGAATGAGGCGCGCTGCGAGACCGCTGGTGGCCGCGACTTGTTTCTGAACTGGGTAAGCGACATGAGCAGCTTCGTCAAGGCACTGGATTCCAACCATCTGCTGGCTGTCGGCGACGAAGGCTTTCTGCTACACGCTGATACCAACGACCCTCTTTACAACGGCAGCCACGGGGTGGATGGAGAAGCCATCCTGGGCATCGGCGACATCGATTTTGCCACCTACCATTGGTATCCCACCGCGATGGCCCACCCTCCCGCCTTCGGCGACACCTGGATTAAAGATCACGTTGCGTCTGCTGAGCGCGCAAACAAGCCCACGATCATGGAAGAGTATGGCCTGGAGCTGAGCAGCACCGTTACCCTGAACCAACGCAATCAGTGGTACGCGAGTTGGCTGCAATCTGTGGCGCAAGCCGGGGGCGCCGGCGATCTTTTGTGGATGACCGGCGGCACGGGCGCCGATGTTGCCGGCTACCATGACGACTTCACCGTTCTCAGCGGCGCCGAAGTGCCGGCCGTGTCGGCACACGCTGCGCAGATGGGTGCTGTGCAGGCTTAGAGCTTCTGTCCAAGGTCCGCGCTTTTCGGCCTTGAAACCCGGCCCATTTAGGAGCCCGTCTCACTGCCTGACGGTGGGCCGGGCATTTGCTCCATCATCTTTTTTTTCATTTCCTGCGGCGTGGGCTCTGCCCTATGAGTGGCAATCATCCAGGTGTAACCGTCGGGATCCACCACCGTGCCGCAGCGGTCGCCCCAAAACATGTCCATCACGGGCCCCTTGGCCGTTGCACCGAGTTTCACCGCTTTTGCAACCACCTTGTCTGCGTTCTCAGTCAGCAGGTACAAACTCGCCGGCGACGCGCCCAGCGTTTTTGCGCTGCGAAAACCCATCTGCGGAACTTCCGGCCCCAACATGAGCGTGGTACCTCGAAGCGTGAGCTCAGCATGCATCGCTTTGCCGTCCGGGCCGTTCATGATTCCCCGTTTGGCAAAGCCGAATGCCTTTTGGTAAAAGGCTGCCGCTGCCTTGACATCGGTCACGATGAGCATCGACGTTACCGAACCGTACATCTTCTTGTTGAGCGGATCGATTTTCTTTGGCATAGGGACTCCTTTGATGAGGTAAGTGCTCGATCTGAGACTCTATAATAGTTTGGACGTCGCACCGACGTTACATGATGATCAATAAGCGATCTATAACATCAGCTACGCGCCCACCTTACGCTCCGGCTCAACTCATTGTACAGGAGGTTTTGCAGACGTGATGGTATATCCCCGGCAGAAGGCGGCAGAAGGTGTAGGGGTTCGAAAACAATAGCCCGTTGACAAACAAATTTCGAAGCGTACACTGGCTTCAGCGCTTGTTCTCAGTCGGAGGGCGCGTATGGCCTATCTCTTGCCCAGCGTTCGACTCCTGCCGCGGATGCGCCGAGGCAGGCGAGCGTCCGTTCCCGTCAGAGTGCGTCTTTTTCAAGGAGCGATTCCCCAACCGCGATAGCCGGACACCATTGCGCGCTGATAGGAGAGCTTTCGACAAGCCAGAAAAGGAGACCTGCCATGGAACTCGATCTCGGTTTGTTCTCGCGACGTGACTTTCTCAAGGAGGTCGCGGCGTTCGGAGCCGCTAACCTCGCGCTGTGGGCGGGAGGGTGCGAATCCTGCGTGCAGCAAATCCAAAACCGGCCAACACGCAAGAACATTCAGGAGCTTTGGGACGCCAACCCCTCAGACCCCGTCATCGTCACTTACAAGAATGCGGTAACCGCCATGAAGGCGCTGCCGTCCAGCGACCCGCGAAGCTGGCAGGGCCAGATGCAGATCCACTTAAACAAATGCATTCACCGCAACTGGCTGTGGCTGCCCTGGCATCGAGTTTACCTGCTCTACTTCGAGCGCATCTGCCGGAAGCTGACGGGAGATAGCAACTTTGCGTTGCCCTATTGGAACTGGAATACTCATCCCGCAGTTCCCGATCCGTTTTGGGATACCTCGAGCCCGCTCTACGATTCCAATCGTGCTATCACGCAGTCGGACCAGGCGGACTCGTCGTATATCGGCACCTCAGTGCTGCAGAACATCCTCAACGAGACGAATTTCGATCTGTTTGCAAGCGGCCCGCCTCCAACTTCGAACCTGCATAACGGCCCCGACGCAACGGGAATGCTGGAGGGAACGCCTCACAACAACATCCACGGATTTGTGGGCGGCGATATGGGTACCTTCAGTTCGCCCCTTGATCCCGTGTTTTACACTCACCACTGTATGTGCGACTGCATGTGGGCTCACTGGAACGACGATCTCAACAACGCCAACACCAATGACACTGCCTGGACCAATTTCGCCATTAACGATTTCGTCGACGAAAACGGCAACCCGGTATCTGTGGAGGCAGGGATCACGGTGTTGTATCCGCTTCTCACCTACCAGTACGAGCCCTGCTCGCTGGCACAGGCGCAGGCAGGCGCAGCGCCGAAGCTCACCGGAAAACAGCTTCAAGCGTTCCTGAAGGCCGGCGCCCCGTCAAAGCTTACGTTCGGCCCGCGTTTCGAGCTGCGGCAAACCGTTACCACGGAAGTGGGGAAACCATCGACCACGGCCCTCAATGTCGAGCCTGGAGCGCTTACGAGCGCCCTCCAGGGCGATCCCCACACCCGGCTGGTGCTGACCGTCGGGGACACGCAGATGCCTCCCAAGCGGGACTTCTTCGTCCGCATCTTCCTCAACAAGCCGGATGCTGCGGGAGATACTCCCATTGACGACCCGCATTTCGCCGGCAGTTTCGGATTCTTCTTCGATGAGTCAGGCATGAAGGGTCAAGAAGCCGGGGGTACCATGCCGGCCGCGCCTCTCACGGGCTTTCTGGTTGATGTCACTTCGACCTTGCAGAAGCTGAACCAAGCCGGCTCGCTTTCGTCGAACCAAGCTCAGGTGACCTTGGTCACCGTACCTTACGCGCGGCGAGAGGCCGCCGGGGAGCAGCTCGTCTTAGGTCGGCTGGAGCTCGCAGTGGCGCGGTTCTAAGTCCGGCGCAGCCATGTGATCTTCGTGTGTCCGGTTGGCATCCAACTGACACAGGAGGGCAGGGTATGACAGCGGCCATCCACGGGTTGCTGATTGGGGTATTGTTTTTCGGCGGCACGCGTACCGGGGAGCAGAGCTCCGACGCCGGACAAGAGGGGATGCAAGCGAACGGTGTGAAGCTGACGAACACGCGTCCGGAAGCATCCTTCCCGGTTCCGGCGGCCACGCTCGCCAGTTCACCCCCCGTCCTGGCGCTGCACTTTACGCAGGTGACCAACCCATCTGAAACTCCGTTTCAGATCTTCGTCTTTCTGTCCTACAGACCTGCGGAGGAAGGCGTCGCCGGGCCCGTAAGAGTCCTGCTGGGTAATGGGGCGCTCTATCCTCCCGACCGCCCCGGGGGGCTCATAATGCGTGCTTCCAGCGCCTTTCGCCAGCTCAAAGCCGCAAAGGGCATGGACGTCAAACTGGTGCTGGAAATGAAGCGGCTCCACCCTCAAACGCCGTGGTCGCCCGTCGAGGTTACAGTGGCGCCCCCGGAATGGCGCAGCGAGCACCCACCACAGTCCCCTCCGGACTTACGGTGACTTGGCGTTCGATTCATGTTGGCCGCAGGCTGCAGGCTAGTGTGAGCTTCCGTATTGCTTGAGGAACTCCGCGAGGCTCGGTTCCTGAGCCTGCTTGTAAGCGATACAGAGGTCGATGCCCTCGAGCACTTGATCCAGGTTGCGAGGTCCTCCGGCGTACTTGGTGGAGCGGCCTTTGAAGAAATCCTCCACATCCTGACGGTGCCCAGCGTCGCAATAGCCTCCGGCGATGTAAGGCAGGAAGGCTCCCGTGTCCGTGGGCAGTTTAGCAACCAGAGCGTCCCAGTTCTGCTTGACGAAATCATAGGCGAGATCGCGCGTCCTGGTGAGCTGCGACACGCCGAAAAGAATGTCGAGCGACTGCCGATTGTCGAATTCGCCCGTCAGCACAATCGGCATGGCAACTTTCGCCATCTCCGGGTCAGGGAAGAGGCCCAGGCTGAATAGCAAGGTCCTGCGGAAGCTCTCATCTTTTTCCTGCTTGGCCGCCGCGCGCATTCGATCGAACAATTGGCGGTCGCCGTGGCGCGCGGCCGTGATGAGCACAACTCCCACCATATCGGGGGCCACCGCCTTGTGATCGTCGAGCCAAGCAGCGGTTAGCTTCTTCGCCTCCGCGATGGCCTCGGGATCCTCAGCCCCATTGGCAATTATGCTGAGAACTTGCGGGCGCAGGAACCGCGCGTCGTCGCTTTCGTCCGCACTCGCCTTCCAGCCCAGAGACCGCGCCCGCTCGCCGTAAACGTCCATCAAGTACTGGTGATAGCGGGGCGCCAGGTCGTCAGCTACCAGGTATCTCTGCTGAAGACCGGTGGTGATCTCCATCGTCTTCGTGACCACCTGGCGGTGCGGGTCACCGGCGAGCGCGGGAGCAAGCGCCAACGCCTTGCCTAGCGGGATCTTGCCGTTCCCTGTTAGGGCTGAGATGTCACCGATCAGTGACACTTTCTCAGCCAGGGAGAGCGCTTCGGCGTCGTTCTTCAGGAGACTGCCAAGTAGGTCCGCCGGGTAAAGAACGCGATAGTACCCGTCGGCGTCAGCGTTTGCTTCCACCCACCCCGGGCAACTCGTCGCCTTCGAGAGGCGAATTTCTGCCGACTTCTGATCGAGCAGCGTACACTCGCGGGCTTCGCCGCCCCCTGCCGCATAGCGCACGCACACCGGCAGCTTCCAGAGCTGGTTTGCCGTCCCCGTGGAACCGAGCGGAAGGAAACGCTGTTGAGACAGGCCAAGCTGTGCGGCACTACCGTTGCATTCGAGCTGAGCGCTGACCAGGGGCACGCCCGGCTGGTCAAGGAAGCTGGAAAATGCTTGAGCGATGCTGTTGTCGCCGCCCGCAAGAGCTGGCAGGAAGTCGGCGGAAGTGGCGTTCTTCCACTCGTATTTCAGCAGGTATCGGTGTACACCCTCGCGGAACTTCTCCGGGCCCATATAGGACTCAAACATGTTGAGCAGCGCCGAGCCCTTCTGGTAGGTGATCGAGTCGAAGGCGTTGGCAATATCGTCGTCCGACTCGATGGGCTGCCGCACCTGGCGCGCGCTCATCAAGGCGTCGTTATCCATCGCTCCCTGGTAGCCGTTCAGCTCCGAGATATTCATCGCCCACTCGGGATGATACTGATTCACAATCTTGTTGGCCATCCAGGAAGCAAACCCTTCGTTAAGCCAGGTATCGTCCCACCAGGCCGTGGTGACGAGGTCGCCGAACCACTGATGGGCGAGTTCGTGAGAGGCAACACTCACCCATTCGCGCTGGCGGCCCGGTGTGTCCTCGTCCGGCTTTTTGATAATGATCGATGCTCCATAAGTGACCAGTCCGGGGTGCTCCATAGCATAGCCAGCGAGCGGAATCGCTACCTCATCCAGCTTGTCGTAAGGGTAGGGGATGCCAAAATAGCCCTCGAGCAAGTTGATCATTGTGGGAGTCGTCTGCGCGGCATATTTGGCCGCAGCGGTGCGGCCGTGCGGGACCACAATGCGAATTCGGGTATTCTTTTTCCCTGCCGTCCCTGCGTCCACCAGTTCCAGGTTGCCGACTGTCATCGCTACCAGATAACTCGGTAGCGGCGGCGTCTCGGCAAATTTCACCGTCTTCATGCCATCACCGGCATCGGTCTCAGAGACAATCGGAGTATTCGACAGCGCCACCTGGTCCCTCTTCACGTGTAGGGTCAACTGCCAGGGAACCTTGTAGCCGGGCTCATCGAAGCAGGGAAAGGCCCGGCGGGCATCGATGTTTTCAAACTGTGAGTAGATGTACCATTGGTCGCCGTCCTTCATCTGAAAAATGCCCCTAAAATCCTTGCGGCTGATCTCACCCTGGTAGTCAACGTGGAGCGTTGCCGGGCCCGGGCCAACGGGGTGATCCAAGGAGAAGCCCACAAATTCCTTGGGTTCCGTGATGACCTTGGCCGCGGACCGCTCACTTCCTACGGTGAGGGTTGCATCCTTGATCGTCAGCGCCTCGGCATTCAACCAAAGAACTGAGGTGGCTTTGGCGAATTGCAGGTCGATGTCAATGGCACCCGCAAATGTATCCTGGTCAGGGATCGCCGTCAGTTCCACACGGTATCGGACCGGGCCGACGACGTCGGCAGGCAGACGCAGCTTGGGCGGCGCCGGCGATTCGTCCGCCCTCGCATGGGAGAGATGGAATGTCCCGCACGTACTCGCCACCACCAACATCGCCGTGATAAGTCGCCAACGTGGCTGCATGATTTTCCTCCCTGAATTCCTTAGCGCTGCACAGTTCAACTCGTGAGGATGCCTGGCACTTAACGCCTGACACCTGGCACCTAACACCTAGCACCTAGCACCTACTTATTCTTCGCCAGCGTCCTGCCGGCGTTGAGGCTGTCGAAGTTCAGAATCGTGTTGAGCACGAGGCCGTAGCTGCCCTCCGTCTCGCCGCGATAAATCGGGTTCAACGAGAACAGCACCACGTGGCCGCGTTCCATCGGCACGTCGATCACCGCCGCGTGCTCGGCAATCTCATTTCCGTCCTCGAGCAGACCGGAAACCAGCAGCTCCTTGCTGTCCGCGAAACGGAAGATCACCCGTGGCCGGAGAGCCGGCGGGATTACGGTGATGCCGTTGCGGCGCTGTTCCTCGGTGACGGGCGCTGCCTGCCATTCTTCGGGTTCCGGTTCTTCAGGCGCTTCGGCCGCCACGCGCCCGGGCGTGAAGTCGGGATCGTTCGCCGTTCCACGGCCTGTGGGCCGCTCGCGCGCTTCGGGACCGAGCCGGCGCCTTCCGCCCCGGCCTCCGGAAAAATTGCTAAGGTCAAAGATGAGGCCGCTCGAACAGTAGACGGAGAGCTTCTCACCGTAACCGTAGGCAATGGGGCTCGCAGCATCCACAATTTGGGTTCGCAGCACGCTTCCCACAATCTTGAGTTCCCGGCTGGAAGCGACCGACACGCCTTCGCCGAGGCCGAGCGAGGTGGCGAAGCGGGACGTATCCTCGGCCGTCACCAGCACGCCGCCGCGCTTCACGAAGTCCTGCAGGTGAGTAACGCCGTCGAAGCCCAGGCCGGGGCGCATATCGTCGGTGGAATCGATCTTGCCGAGGTTGGGCGTTAGCGGGGTGTTTTTCCACGGCAGCGGATTACCCCAATCCATAGGCATGCCCCTGACGATGGTCAGTGGGTCGCCGCCGAAGCCGAGAGGCGCAAATAGTATCACGTCATACTTTGCATTCAGATTTTCACTTTTGGCCGCCGTCTGGGTACTGATGTAATCGTAAGGGATGCCGAGCGAGTCGAGCGTCTGCCGCCACCAGCCCTCCGACTGGGTGCTGAGCCAGGTGTGCATCAATGCCACACGCGCAGCCCGCACCGGATGAGTTTTCACCGTCGGCGCTGCGGGGAGCGCATAAGCCCTGACGCCGAGCTCCGTGGTCACGCGGTTAAGGTCGGATGCGCTTGCGTTCCGAATAATGAATGATCCCCGGCTGAACTTGTGCCCGCCGGTCTCAAAGCCCTCCTCGGAGGCGTCGATGGTGGCGTCTTTCATCCGATAACGGAGCACGGCGAGAGCGGTCTCAGCATGATTGTCGATGGCGAAGACCGATGCCGGCGCTGTTGCCTGACTTGACGTCTCAGCCGGCGCTCCGCCCGCGACTTTGATCTCAGTGACGCGCTCCATGGGCGCTTCCAGCACTTTGACGTCGGTCACGCGCACCACCTGCACGTTGAAAAGCTCACCGAACGTCCAGCCCGTATCGTCGTAGGGAGTCTTTTGCGGATCCTCGGGGCTCCAGTACTGGTAGTCGAGCAGCGAATCCGCGATGCGCGAATACGGCTGATCCATTCGGACGACGTAGCTGCCCACGGGAAATTGGCGTGATGTTGGGGCGGCCTGCTTTCCGCCCTTTTCCTTTCCCCCGGTCGCGGCCTTTTGGTCCGAAGCCGTCTGGCTAGACGTCGTTTCGTCCCCCTTCGTCTGGTCCGATCCGGAGTCTGAGCCGCTCTTAGCCGATTCCTCCCCTCTCGGGCCCTTCGACGGCTTCTTGGCGGGCAGGGTCACTGTAAAAGACGCGGTCGCGCGGGAAATTTCGCAGCCTTGTTTTTGCAGAATCTTCAGCAGGTCGCGCTGAGCCCCTGGGCGCGGGTCATCGGCCGAGAACACATAGGCTGCCGGCCCCTCGTTCTGCGGTTTCGTGATCGACCGCTTGGACTTCAGGTAGAAGTTTTTGAGGAACAGCTCGCGATTCTCGGTGAAGTAGTGCAGTGACGTCAGCAGGCCGGTTTCTTCGTAGTTGTTGTTGTCGCGCTGCGACCAGAGCACCTTGGGCAGCGGCGGATTCTGCTTGTACCAGGTGCGGGCGTACTCATCAGGCTGCAGCGTACGTTCCTCGGTGTCGGCGCCGCCGTTGCCGAAGGTCTCGTAGAGCCGGCTTATGCCGTTGTGCATGGCGGCGATGAACATCAGGTAGCCGGGAGACCAGGTGTCAAAATCGCCGTGGGTGAAAACGCCTGGCATGCCGAACTCGGTCATGTCGGCCACGTTCCGCCAGCCGATCATCTCCCACTCGTTGGTGAGGATGGGATCCACCCAGGCGTTGAACGGGCCGTCGCCCTCCGTGTTGTCATACAAATAGGGCACGGACTCGTGCAGGTCATGCAGCACCTGAGCCTTCCACCCCACGAAGGTGTTCAGCACGTTTTCGGTGAGTTTCAGCGTGACAGCCATAGCGTCGCGATTGTTGTCGTGCGCCACGTAATGGCCCCAATAGATAAGGCGCGGGTAAAACTCCTTCGGGTGGGCCAGGTGCCAGCGGTAGAGGTCCACCATGCGGTCGCGTCCGTCCACCTCCACGACGGGTGTGATGAGGGTGATCAGGTGATTGCGGACGTCCTCGACGTATGGACTTTCATCCACCGCCAGCCGATAGGCCAGTTCCATCAGCGCCGTCGGAGCCCCGGTCTCGGTGGAATGGATGGTGCCGGTGATGTAGTAGACGGGAACCGAGGCCTCAACCAGACGGCCGGCCTCCGCATCATCCATCTTGATAAGGCGGGGATCGGCCAGCTTGGCCAGGCGTTCCCGGTTCTCATCGAGGTGCGCGAGGTTGGCCTCCGATGAGACGGCCACGGCGATCATCTCGCGGCCCTCTTCGGTGTGGCCGATGGAGAATACCCTCACGCGCGGGCTGGCCTTTTCCAGCATCCGCATGTAGTCGTAGACCTGCTCGGCGTAAGGCAGGATGCCGGGCGCGCCGGCGACATCGCCCAGCACCACTTTCGGCGTGGGGACGGTTTGGGAAGCAGGCAGGTAGTCAACCAGTGGCGAAGTGAAATAAGGCTGAGTGGTGTAATCGCGGATCTTTTTCGTGTACTCCTCGTCCGCCGGCTGCTTCGGGTCCCGGCCGGGTGTATCCGCCGCCATCGATAAGCCTGAGAGAAATGCCAAGCAGCATCCAACAAAAAGCACCAGCAGGTTGCGGAAAAAACCGTCGGGGCGGAAAAAACCGTCCAACCTGTCATTCCGAGGAGCTGAAGGCGACGAGGAATCTCGTATTGCCTCCGGGTTCAGAGCGAGATTCCTCGCTGACGCTCGGAATGACAGATTCCCAACCGGTTTTCCGCAGTCGGCTAGACCGGTTACGAACCGCGCGCCTGTTGATGATGAGGTTTTCGACATTAATACGCCTCCGCCCTGGTGTGATCTGGCTGCCTGGCCAGCGCCAAGTCTTATCACGACCGGAGGGCTGAAGACAATCGCGAACCTTCGGGCCCGATGGGTGCTTAGCTATTCTCATATGCACTGCATGCTCACTGCCCAAGAATGGCGATTGATCAGTTATGCGATCGAGGCGAGAGAACCGGCGCGCTGCGGGCCCAGATTGGCGGAATACAGTTCGGGCAGCGCGCGTCGGCGCTGGGCACTTTGGCGGTTTGGGCGTTGTACGTCCAGGTGGACGGCCGCTTCCGCAAACCCGCTCAACCTAATCCTGATTTCTTGTATTTCTTGTGGTAAAAGTTCCTGAACACGCCGTAGCGGCAATCGTCCGGTCAAACTCTTGGCCCACTCCCAGTCTGTGCCGTCAGAGCACTGCCGATACAGTCCTAATGTGTTACCAACAGCCAAAAGTGACTGACTCTCCGCTCCCGCCATATGCTTTACGGTACCCGGAATTTCACGTTGCTCGAAAGCGTGTGACCAGACACCGTCACTTCAACCTTGCCGGTAGTGGCGCCGATCGGTACGGTGGTTTTGATTTCTGAGCTCGAGTCAAAGCTGATCGTAGACGGTGTGCCGTTGAAGGTAACGCTGGTGGCCCCCTTCAGGTTGTTTCCGAGGATGGTGACCGCGCTTCCGACCTTGCCAGAGGTGGGTACCGTTTCTATGAACGCGTGTAGGCCGACAGAGAGGCTGAAGACCGTGCCATAACCGTTGGCCCCGCCCCCGCTCGTTGTGCCGTAGAACGTCCCGTTAGTGTCCTGGGTCAGCCCTCCTAGCTCGGGGTTGGCACCGTCGGCGCAACCGCTTTGGGAGCAAAAACTGTAGAGCGATGTCAGCGTCCCACCCGGCGTGATCTTGAAAACCGTGCCATAGCCGTTTGCCCCGCCCCCGTAAGTTTCCGCGTAGAAGTTCCCATCGGTGGCGTAGGCCAGCCCCGCCGCGGGGTAGGCGCCGTCCGTGCCACTGAAGCTATGAAGCGTGGTCAGAGTGCCACTGGGTGTTATCTTGTAAACCGTGCCATAGCCGTCTGCCCCGCCCTGCGACGTTGTCCCGTAGAGGTCCTCATTGGTAGCCTGAACCAGCGCCGCGGTGGGGTATTCGCCGTCGGCGCAATCACTTTGGGAGCAGAAGCTGTGAACTGTTGTCAGGGTGCCACCTGGGGTGATCTTAAAAACTGTTCCAGGGCCGCTTCCGTTGCAGGCGAATTCTAGTCCGGCGCCGCAAGTCGTCCCGTAGAGGTCCCCATTGATGGCCTGGATCAGCGCCGCGTTGGGGTGCGTGCCGTCGGGGCAACCGCTTTGGGAGCAAAAGCTGTAGAGCGATGTCAGCGTCCCACCCGGCGTGATCTTGAAGACCGTGCCAGCGTCACTACCGTTCGCGCCCCCATTGGCTGTTGTCCCGTAGAGGTTCCCACTTGTGACCTGATCCAGCGGCGCGACCGGGTAAGCGCCATCCGTGCTATCGAAGCTGTGCAGCGTCGTCAACTTACCACTTAGGTTCACCTTAAAGATCGTGCCATAGCCGTTGGCCCCGCCGTAGGAGGCTCCCCCGTACAGGTTCCCATCGGTGGCCTGGACCAGTCCATAAGGCAATTCGCCGTCCGCGCAACCGCTTTGGGAGCAAAAACTGTAAAGCTTAGTGAACGTGCCACCTGGGGTGATTTCGAAGATGGTTCCATTGCCGTTTGCCCCGCCCAAAAAGGTTGAGCCATACAGGTTTCCGTTGGTAGTCTGGGAAGCGACCCCAAGGGGATAGGCTCCATCCGTGCCTGAAAAGCTGTGCAGCGTGGTGAAGGTCTGCGCCTCCGCGCCGATCATCGTCACGCGGAACAGACACAACAGAATGATCACTTTCCATAAGCCGACCTTGCACATGCCCCCTCCTTGTCGCTGTCGCTCTCGCGACTTTGACGTCCGAAAAGAACGCCTTCCCGCCGGGATTTCTGCCGATAATCCAGTGCCAGGAAATCAGTCCGGGCCAGTGCACACCACGGCCTCCCGTTGCGGTACAGCCTGGCTGGCGGACCTCACTGCTTTACCGCGGCTCCGGCGATGACGTAGTTGCCACTGCCGTTGCCGGGATTGGTCGCCAGAACCTGCAACCCTCCGGCCAGCCCTGACGCCACCGAATTCAAAGCGAACGCAAACTTCAGGTTGTTGTTGGAAATGATCGACAACGTGCCGGTGCCCTTCGGGCTGACAGTATAGGCGCCGTTTACCGTGTTCGTATAAAGGGTACCGGCGTACATGGAGCTGACCGTGGCCTGGAGGTGCCCCTTGCCGTCGAAAGTGAATATCGCGATATCGCCGTCCTCGGCCTGGCTTGCGTCGTCCGTCCAGGTGTTGCCCAGAAAGGCGAACGTTCCTTTCAGACTGGCCGCGCTGTAGGTCATTGGGGACGTCGACTGCAACACAGCGGTGCCGCTGATGACCTCGTTGCTGGTGTCGTTGGTCTCGATCAACTGCACGCCGTGAGCCACGCCGCCGACGGTCGAGTTGAGAGCGATTGCGAACTGGGCGGTCGAGCCTGTGGTCAGGTCGATGGACCCGCTGCCGTTCGAACTCACGCTGTAAGTCCCGCCCAAGGCCCCGCTTTGAGCCACGTTTGCGGACATCGATGTGTACGACCCGGTTACATTGCCCGCGCCGTCGAAGCTCATCACTCCCACCATGGCAAACTGGTCTGTACTCACATCGGCGGTCCATCTGTCGATCAAAAAGCTGTAACTACCCTTGAGGCTCCCGTTGCCGAAGCCCGCTGCCCGCGCGGAGAGCGCAAGCGCTGCCGTCATAATGATCAACGCCCCAACCTGCAGAAAACGGTGACTGAAGATTTTCACAAAACACCTCCTGATCCGGTACACGCCGGAGTTTGGAAATTGACGTTCTTTCGCACGAGAGGATGCGCCCATTCGCCCGCCAAGGCCCCCCGATTCGATCCATTTCCAGACTTGAGGGAGCGGCCACACCTCAGCCTTTGCTTCGGGCGCCGGTCCGGAGTATGATTTTCTCGACTGGGGAGGCTTCCTGACCGGCACCCTCCGTGCCCGTACGCATCGTAACCGGGGTAACAGGTCGGAAATCCTTCCGAAAATCTGGGAAATTTCTGGAAAATCTATGGGAGACTCGTTTTCGCTCCTATGAGTCCAAACCGTTTCTACGCCTTCCGTCCCTTCCGCCTGGACTCCGGCGAGCGGGTGCTGCTGCGCGACGGCGAGGTGGTGCCCCTCACCCCCAAGGTCGCTGGAACCCTGATCATGCTGGTGGAGAGCGCAGGGCACTTGGTGGAGAAAGGCGATCTGATGCGGCGGGTCTGGCCCGACGCCTTCGTGGAGGAAGGCAACCTTTCAAAGAATATTTACACTTTGCGGAAGCTGCTGGGCCGGAAAGATGACGGGCGTGAATACATCGAGACCTTCCCCAAGCGCGGCTACCGGTTTACGGGCCAGGTCAGGGAAATTCGCGAGGAATCCCCCAAGGTACCATCTCAGACCGAACGACAAGTGGGAATCAGTGAGGTTTACCGGCTCGAGCGGCAGGCGAGCGCAGCGCCGCCTCCAGAATCCAGACCCATCGCAGTGCCTGGCGCCTCGGAGTCAAGCCTCGCTCTGCACTTTGGGCAGGCGACCCGCGGCTCCGCACGCTCCAGCGTTATCGAGATGCCTTCGCGCACCGTGGACGAAGCACCCGGTGGGACCCATGGTTCGTCAACTGCCGTGGTGACGGTCGAGCGATCGTCTCGACGAAAATCCGCAGGGTTGGCTTGGTTGTTGGTGGCAATCGCGATTGCAGCCGGTACCGGCGCCTATCTCTACGTCCGCTCACGCTCTGCTCCAAAACTCACCGACCGGGACACGCTCGTGCTCGCCGACTTCACCAACACCACGGGCGACCCCGTCTTCGACGGCACCCTGCGCCAAGGGCTCGCGGCGCAACTCGAACAGACGCCGTTTCTGAACCTGCTCTCCGACACCCGCATCGCGCAGACGCTCGTCTTGATGGCGCAACCCCGGGACGCGCGCCTCGCCCCCGCCTTGGCGCGCGAGGTCTGTCTGCGCACGGCCAGTGCGGCTACCCTCGAGGGCTCCATCGCCAGCCTCGGCAGCCAATACGTGCTGGGCCTCAAGGCGGTGAACTGCCACAACGGCGACCTGCTGGCTGTGGAGCAGGCGACGGCCGACAGCAAAGAACAGGTGCTCAAGGCGCTGGGCGAGGAGGCGACGAAGCTGCGCGGGAAACTGGGTGAGTCACTGGCCTCGGTGGAAAAGTATGACGTGCCGCCTGAGAACGTCACCACGCCGTCATTGGAAGCCTTGCAAGCCTACAGCCTCGGCTGGCGGGCGTGGAACGTGAACGGCGGTGAGGTTGCCGCCCTCCCCTTGCTCCTGGAGGCCGTCCGCCTGGACACGAACTTTGCCATGGCCTATGCAGCGCTGGCCCAGTTTTACTACCAAATGGGTGAGACCGCGCACGCCGCCGAAAACGCTGGCAAAGCGTACGAGCGGCGAGCGCGCGTGAGCGAGCGAGAGAGGTTCTTCATCACCTCGCAGTACGAGTGGTACGTGACCGAGGACCTGGACGCCGTCCGCAAAACCGAGGAACTGTGGGCACATACTTATCCGCTCGATCCCCTCCCTCTTCTCGACCTCGCCGCCATCGACGCCCTTCGTGGAGAGTGCGACCAGGCGGTGGCTGCCGAGAAAGAAAGCTTGAGGCTGGACCGGAGCAGGGGGTTAACTTACGCTGCTCTGGTGATCGCGAGCCTGGCTCTCGACCACGTTGGCCAAGCTCGAGCGGCCGCCCAGGAGGCGCGGACCTGTAAGGTGGATTCGCCATTGATCCACCTCAACCTCTACCTTGCCGATTTCTTGCAGCGTGACGCGGTGGGGATGGAGCGCGAGGCCGCTGGCCTCGCGGGAAAGCCCGGATGGGAGGACCTGGCGCTCTGCTACGAGTCGGACACCGCCGCCTACTACGGGCAGTTTACCAAGGCGCGGGAACTGACGCGGCATGCAGTGGAATCGGCTGAACGTGTCGATGAGAAGGAAGAGGCCGTAAGCTACGAGGCCGAAGCCGCGGTGCGCGAGGCGTTGGTGGGCAATCTGGGCCTGGCAAGGCGCCAAGCGCGCCTTGCGGTCACGCTTTCAGGCGGTAGGGATGCAGAGGCGATCTCGGCCATTGCGCTGGGGCTGGCCGGTGATTCCGCCGAAGCCCTGCTTCTCGCCGACGATCTGGATAAACGATTCCCGAAGGGCACCCTTGTCCGGTACGAATACCTGCCCATGATCCGTGCGGCCAGTTGTCTCGGCGGCGGCAACTCCGCTCAAGATGCCGGCACGGCCGTCCAAACGCTGGACGCCGCAGCGCCCTACGAGCGGGGAGATCCCAGCCCGACCTTGGACTTCGCCCTCTACCCCGCTTACCTGCGTGGCCAGGCGTTGTTGGCGGCGCACCAGGGTGCTGCGGCAGCCGCCGAATTTCAGAGGATTATCGACCAACCCGGCATCGTCCTGAACGAGCCCATCGGGCCGCTGGCGCATTTGGGCCTCGCCCGCGCCTACGCAATCGAGGCCGGCACTCCTGGGAGCGCGGGCGTCCCGCCCGCTCGTGGCCAGCAGCAAACGGCGGGCAAGATGCCCGCGCTCCCAGGCGAAAACCTCGCCAAAGCTCGCGCCGCTTATCGGGACTTTTTCGCCCTCTGGAAAGACGCCGACCCCGATATCCCCATCCTGAAGCAAGCGAAAGCCGAACACGCGAAGCTGAGGTGACGGGACAGCTAAGCGGCAGCCAGCCCTGATGCTACCTAACTCACAACTCAGGTCTCGAATCATCGACCCCCAATGTAGCCTACTTGTACATGCTACGATGAAACCTAAAAGCCCCCGCATAAATGACTTGACGGACGATGGTGAGCGTGCTATAGGGAGGTGAGGTCCCGAGAATAAGGTCTTGATCCCTTTGAAGTCGGTGAACCCATTCCCGCGAGAAGGGAAATCCATGGTGCGAGCTTCCGGAAATACTGCATCGAGGAATGGAGTCCCACTTCGCCGGAATGACTGCGCTTCAAGAGCGGTCTTTGGGAGCAAAATGACACCAGGGCGCTCCAATTGGCCCTGCGCGGGCCCGTGTTTACGTAAACGCATTACGCCTCCAGAAGGCAATGGTGACGAACGAAGCCGGAATGTAATTGATACGCAAGGTGATTCGGATTTATCTCCGAGCCAGGGAACTAAACAGATGGATCGTTGGAGCCAATTCCCATCAGATCCTGCGTTCACGTCCCAGGAACGGTTACAACCGGAGAAGTACCGGTTACACCGGCGGAAGGACCAAAATCAGGTGGCAGGCCGGAATGTGCAAAAGAATCAGTGGTGTACGGAGTTATGTGGGGGGTTACAGGCAGCGAGTTTACGTAAACGCAAGCGATCGCGGCGAGAGGGCCGGGAAAAGTGAGAAACGCCCGTAGCACCCCGGAATGTGCCAAAGAATGATGAGCTTGGCGGGATATGTGGGGGACAACGGGAGAGACAATTGGGATTTTTGAGAAATTCTGCATCGAACGGTGTCGGGAGTGTGGCATTACAACTGCTGCTCTGCTCCACGGCTCGCTATCGGTCCCAGCTTCCGAGCCGAGGGCGTTCTCTTATTTCCCTGGGTCACTGCGTCACCCGGTCTCGTCCGGCTGTGATCGCAGTTCTTGGGCTGGCCCGGCCCTTGTTGGTGTCATTTGAACGCACCGAAACGCAGTCATTCCCGCGAAGGCGGGAATCCATTGCGGAAGTCCTTTGAAGAAAAGGCATCAAGAAAGTGTGGATTCCCGCCTTCGCGGGAATGACTGCGTCCTGGAGGGTCCGCCCGGCAAATGACACGGTACCGCCCTGCCACGCTACTGTACGGTTAAGCCGGATTTGGATACTATCTAGAATACCTTGCCGCAGGGCCTCCGCTGGGGAGCGTTCTGGCGCCGGCCGCCGGAGCGGTCTGGATTCGTCGCCGCGGACACCAGCAATTCATTCTGATCCCGCGGCTCTCGGACAGGGCAACCTCGGAATTGGCGAGCGGCCAGGTTTTCACCGGGGTTCGCTCGGAGCAAGGCCAGCCCGGCCACAGAGGCGATTGATGGCAATCATGCGGAACGTCTTCCTGGCGTGCTCGCAAAGCGCGTGGATGCGCGAGCGCGCCACTCGTTACGGCTTTGTGCGCCGTGCGGTGTCGCGGTTCATGCCGGGGGAGACGGCGCAGGACGCTCTGTCTGCGGCGCAGCAACTGCAGCGGGTGTCAATCGGGTGTGTCTTTACCCGCCTCGGTGAGAACATTACGGACCGCGCGGAAGCGAATGAAGTCACTGAGCACTACCTCGGAGTGCTGGACCACATCCGCGAGTTGGGCCTGGCGGGCGAGGTGTCTGTCAAGCTAACGCAGCTCGGTCTCGACCTCAGTCCCGGGCTGGCCTTCGAGAATATGGCCCGCATTATCCAACACGCCGGGGCCGCCAGCGTCGTTTGGATTGACATGGAGGCCAGCAACTACGTTGACGTCACGCTCGACCTTTTCCGGCGTGCGCGAAGTCAATACATCAACACGGGTATCTGTGTACAGGCTTACTTATACCGCACCGCGAAGGACCTCGAGGGCTTGATCCCCATGGGCTCCGCAGTCCGGCTAGTGAAGGGAGCCTATCAGGAATCTCCCGATGTGGCCTTTCCGCGCAAGCCCGATGTGGATGAGAATTACTTCAAACTCGTGCAACAGTTGCTCAGCGAAGAGGCGCGGTCGCACGGCGTTCGCGCAGCTTTTGCTACTCATGATGTGAAGCTGATCCGGCGCATCATCGGGTATGCGGAATCGGAAAGGCTCGGCAAGTCGAGCTTCGAATTTCAGATGCTCTACGGCATTCAGCGCGAAGAACAACTAAGGCTGGCGCGGGAAGGCTGGAAATCTATTGTACTGATAGCCTACGGAAGCTTCTGGTTTCCCTGGTACATGCGGCGACTCGCGGAGCGGCCCGCCAACGTATTCTTCGTGCTCCGCAATCTGCTATCAGCCTGACCCAGCTCCGCCAGGTAAATCGGAACCTCGAAGGTGGGAGCCAAAAGTTGATTCCGTTCGATAGAGTAGGAGACGCAGTCGTGCCCAGGCGTGGAACTGAACCGCAAACGTGATTCGTCCGCCGGAACCCTTTGCTCGATCCTGTCTGCGGTCAGCGCTCACACCCTATCGTCGCGTGCGGCTTGAGGTGGGCTGAATCTCTCTGCGGCCCGAAGCCTTGCTTTCGCCGCCATCTGTTCCCGGCTCTTGGGTGGGGCGTTCGTTTCGAGCGAACCGAGAAGACCGGATGCAACGGCTGCAATGGCATCAACTGCGGCCAGGAAAGAGGCTTCGTTTGCCTTCGAAGGTTTGTTGAAGCCGCTAACTTTTCTGACGAACTGCAGTGAAGCTGCATGAATCTCTTCGGGTGTAGCTGGCGGATTAAAGTTGAAGAGGGTCTTGATGCTCCTGCACATCTGAGAACTCCTGGGGTACCGGGCCCGGCATGTCAGGAGCTTCGATCAGCGTCTGCTACGGCGCCTGTGCCGGCCTTAAGTTTCGAACTCAACCTTAGCCTGGCTTTTGGGTTGCCGTCAAAGGGCTTTCGTCCTGAGGTGCGCTCTCCGGGCGGCCTGCCAGGGTGAAATAAAACGTCGCGCCCTTACCCACCTCGGCTTCGGCCCAGATGCGTCCCCCGTGTTTCTCGATGATCCTCTTCACGGTGGCCAACCCGATGCCGGTACCCTCGAAATCCTCCCGGCGGTGCAGGCGATGGAAGACGCCGAATAGCTTGTCTGCGTATTTCATGTTGAACCCTGCGCCGTTGTCCTTCACAAATACCGCTAGTACATCTCCCACCTTCGCCTGTCCGATCTCGATGACAGCGGGCTGGCGTTGTTGAGTGTACTTGAGGGCGTTGGAAATCAGATTCACGAAAACCTGCCTCATCAAGGCCGCATCGCACTCCACTTGTGGCAGATCGCCAACCTGCCAACATACGTCGCGGCCGTCGATTTCGCCCGCCAGATCGCGCCGCGCGTCTTCCACCAGAATGGCCAAACTCCTGGCTTCCAGCCTGAGCGCGCGACGCCCTAACCGCGACAGGTCCAACAGGTGATCGATCAGCCGCCCCATATGCTGGGCACCCTCGATGATAGTCCCAATGTACTTGTGGGCCTCGGGGGCCAGGTCAGGGCTGTGGCCCTCTTGTAGCAAATGCGAAAACCCTTGGATCTGCCGCAAGGGAGCGCGCAGGTCATGGGCCACTGAATAGCTGAAAGCTTCCAGCTCCTGGTTGCTGGCGCTCAGCTCGTTGTTCCGAACTTCCAGCTCCCTGTTGGTTAGGTTGAGCTGCTGGGTGCGCTCTATCACCCGCTCTTCCAGTTCGGCATTTAGGTTGCGAAGCGCTTCTTCGGCCCGCTTCCGCTCGGTGATGTCTTCCGCCATACCGACGGCGTACTGTGGCCGGCCCTGGGCGTCTTTAACCAGCGAAACCGTCAGAAAACCCCAGACCACTTGGCCATCCTTCCTGATGTATCGCTTTTCGATCTGGTAGCTGTCGCGCGTTCCTGCGATAAGCTCGCGGTAGAGCTGCAGGTTCATCTCCTGATCTTCTGGATACGTGAACTCGGTGAATGACATGCGAAGCAATTCTTCCTCGGTGTAGCCAAGCATTCTCTCAAGCGCAGGATTGCACTGGAGGGGATGTCCCTGTATATCCACTACCGCCATGCCAATTCCGGCAGTTTCAAATGTGGTGCGAAAACGCTCCTCGCTCTCGCGCAGCGCCTTTTCCGCCTGCTTCCGCTCGGTGACGTCGCGCGTGATACCCCATATCCGCACCAGCAATCCGTTCTTGACAATCGGAATCTCTGTGCTGACTAAGTCTCTGAAGCTCCCTGCCCTGTCCAGGCCACGGAACTCAGTGTTACGCGTCTGGAATCCGCCCCGAATTGCCGAACGCAGTGACCCTAACCTTTCCCGGTCGGAATCCAGAAGCGGAAGCACTTCGCGAACTGATCTTCCCAAGGCGTCGCCCAGGGAAGGTAAACCCAGGGTACGAACGTAGGCTAAATTGCATTCGGCCAAGTAGCAGTTGTGCAGAAGCCTCTCCAGCACCTGGTCCTCCGGCAAGTCGATCGGGATGGGTGGCTCCGCCTCAATGCGCCATACGCCCTCCATGCTGTGCGAGATGAAGTCTTTATACCGCTTGTCGCTTTGGCGTAGCGCCTCTTCGGCCTCCTTGTTTTCCGTGATGTCCACCATGATCCCGCGTAACAGTCTGGCTTTGCCGTCGCGTCCCTTAACGACGTGCATGAAATCCCGAAACCACCGGAATCCTCCATCGCTGGTTCCCATGCGATATTCCACCCAAAGGGCCTCAGCGCTTTCCAGAGTCTCGTGCTCGCAGCGCCGGGCCCGATCTCGGTCCTCGGGATGGAGATGGTCCGCCCAGAAGTTCGGCGTCTCAAGCCATTCACGCGGCGAAAGCCCCAGAATTCTTTCTGCTCCCTGGCTCACAAATGTGACCCGCGAAGTTGCCGCGTCCTCCTCCCACACGATCGCGTCAACGCTTTCCACCAACTCCCGGAAGCGCTCTTCGGAAACCTCAACGTGCCGCTTCAGATCCAATAAGGCCTGCTGCTGCCTGAGTTTGTCCTTGAGATTTTGCGTGGCCTCAACCCGGTGTTGCGCTACGATCACGCACCCAAACAGCAGAATACACAAAGCCCCGACCAGCCCCTCCAAAAGCGCTCGTTTGTGAAATTCTGCCAGTGCCTTATCCCTGTCGACCTTGCGAATCAGGCTGGCGTCCGCCAGGGGGATGGGCTTGGCAACGCCGAACACGCGCACCCCTTGTTGGTCCGTGAACTCACCAAACCCTACGTTGCCCTCACGGGCCACGCGAGACTCGAAGGCAGGTCCGCTGAGCGGCAGACGAACCACCCTTCTCCGGTGCTCATTGCTGAGGTGTGGTGAAAAACCAAGCGCCACTGTGCCGCCCTCGCCCTTCCAAACGATCACGGTGCTGGCAGGTTGGCTAGGTCCATTCCCCACCCATAGGAAGCGGAATACGCTCTCCCAGGGCTCTGCAATCATGATAACTACGCCCAGTCCGCGGCGGGATTCCTGATTTTGGAGGGGGGATGTCCCGACAGCAGGCACTGGGAAGGCTAGGTTTAACCAGACGTGAGGCGTTTGTAGGGAGTAGACGCCGACGCTGAACTCTCTGAATGCTTGGGCTTCGCGGCAGACGCTTTGCACACCGGCCATGGCATCCTCCGGGACGCCGGTTTCTGCGACGATTCCACACCCGGTGTCGGCAATGGCCCCGCCTCGAAAACCGTTAATGGCAGCCAAATGTTGGACATATCTTAGGGCCTGTTGCCGGATCTCTGCTATGTTGCCACCGGTTGCCTTGGTAAGAAGCAGGTGAACCACCTCGGATCTACCGGCGAGCCCCTCAGTATCTGTTCGACGCTCGATCAACCAGAGGTTCCCGACGTTAATCTGTTCATCGGCGGAACTAGACAAATTCGAAGCCCAGTAGTCAAGCGTGTCCTGGTAAGTCGCGCGCAGGTGCAGCCAGATGAGGCCGACGACGACCATAGCCAGAAGAAGGACCGTAGTGGCAACCAATGGCAATCTTGTCGGGCGGGGACCAGGAAGATCGTCAGGGTTGGCTTTGCGCGAGCGGGGCGGCACCCTCGGATGAAGCCTTTCGTAAGCCCGTTTCATAAAGCACCCCCCTTGCGCGCGGCCTGACGGGCGCTCAGCGTAGCGCTTGTCTTGCCGTCACGAGAGTCTCTCCCTGAGACTCGCTTTCCCCACGGGCCGCCAGCGTGAAATAAAACGTGGCGCCCTTATCCAGCTCGGCTTCCGCCCAGACTCGGCCCCCGTGTTTCTCAATGATTCTTTTCACGGTGGCCAGCCCGATGCCGGTTCCCTCGAACTCCTCCCGCCGGTGCAGCCGTTGAAAGACGCCAAACAGCTTTTCCACGTGTTTCATGCTAAAGCCCACTCCGTTGTCTCTTACGAAGACCACCAGTGCGCCTTCGAGCTTCGCCTGCCCGATCTGGATGACTGCGGGCTGGCGCCCTTGCGTATACTTGAGCGCGTTGGAAATCAGATTTACGAAGACCTGCCTTATCAGGGCCGCATCGCATTCCACCAGCGGCAGGTTCTCAATCTGCCAACAGACGTCGCGGCCGTCGACTTCGCGCACCAGATCCCTGCGCGCGTCCTCCACCAGCCCCGCCAAGTCACGCACCTCCAGTCTCAGCGCCTGACGCCCCACGCGCGACAGATCCAACAGATCGTCGATCAGTCGCCCCATGTGCTGCGCGCCTTCGATGATATTTCTCACGTACTTGTGGGCCTCGGGGGCTAGGTCGGGGCTGTGGCCCTCCCGCAGCAAATGTGAGAATCCCTGGATTTGCCGCAAGGGGGCACGCAGGTCATGGGCGACTGAATAACTGAAGGCCTCCAGTTCCTGGTTGCTAGCGCTCAATTCATTGTTGCGAACTTCCAGCTCCCGGTTGGTGACGTTGAGCTGCTGGGTCCGCTCCATCACCCGCTGTTCCAGTTCGGCATTCAGCTTGCGCAGAACTTCCTCGGCCCGCTTTCTTTCGGCGATCTTTTCCTGGAGGTCGCGCGTTGCCTCGCGCCGGTGCTGGGTCGCCATCACGGACCCAAACAGCAGTATGGACAGAGCCCCAACCAGCCACTCCAACAGAGCCCGTTTGCGAAAGTCCGCTAATGCCCGATCTTTATCAACCTTCCGAACCACGCTGGCACCTGCCAGCGCGAAGGGCCGGGCAACGCCGAACACCTGTACACCTCGATAGTCGCTGAACTCGCCGAACTCCACCTTGCCCCCACGGGCTACGCGAGATTCCAGGGCAGACCCGGTAAGGGGCAGACGGATGATGGATTTCACTGCTTCGTTGCCGAAGTGGGGGGAGAAGCCCAGCGCGTCCGCGCTGTCCTTCCAGACGATCAGAGTAGTGGCGGGTTGCGTGGATTCCCCTTTCCAGAAGAATCGGAATACTGTTTCCCAGGGTTCGGCAAGCATAATCGCTGCGCCCACCTCGCGACGGGATTCTTGATCCGGGCGGGAAGTTCCTTCCGCAACAAACACTGGGAAAGCCAGGATGAGGCACAGGCGAGACGATTGGACGGGGTCGGCCGCCACGCTGAAGCCTCCCGAGGTTTGGGCCTGGTGGCAGGCCTCTTCGACTCCTGCCAGTGCCTCCGCGGGTACGCCGGTTTGCGCCACCATGCCGCAGTCGGCGTCCGCCACTGCTCCCCCTATAAACCCGTTGACGCTCGCCAAGTGTTGGATATCCCGTACGACCCGTTGCCGCGTCTCTGTGATGTTGGCACTGTTGGTTCCGGTAAGAAGCAGGCGAGGCACAAAGGGATTCGCGGCAAGCGCCTCGGTGTCCGTCCGCCGCTCGATCAGCCAGAGATTCCCGACACTCACCTGCTCGTCGTCGGAATTGGACAAGTTCGAATCCCAATAGGCGAACGTGTCACGGTAGGTCGCGCGCAGATGGAGCCAAATGAGGCCAACGACAACAATCGTAAGGAGGAGGACCGTGGTAGCGTACAACGGCAATCTTGTCGGATGGGAACCGGATGCAACAGTTTGGCTGGCGTCGCGCAAACCGGGCGACGTCACCTGAGGCGATTTGGAGTCCTGTTCCACAAGCGTCCCTGCGCATCAGGAAGAATTCGCTGCGGCGTTCATCAGTCTTGGCGTTAGACCACTTTCTTCCTGCGGCTCACCCTCCCAGCGGCCCGCCAGCGTGAAAAAGAAGGTGGCGCCTTTCTCCAGCTCGGCTTCCGCCCAGACTCGGCCCCCGTGCTTCTCAATGATTCTCTTCACCGTAGCCAACCCGATGCCCGTTCCCTCGAACTCCTCCCGTCGGTGCAGCCGTTGAAACACGCCAAACAGCTTGTCCGCGTATTTCATGTTGAAGCCCACCCCGTTGTCCTTTACGAAGACCACCGGTGCGCCTTCCAGCTTCGTCTGCCCGATCTGGATCAGCGCGGGCTGGCGCCCCTGCGTATACTTGAGGGCGTTGGAAATCAGATTCACGAAGACCTGCCTCATCAGCGCCGCGTCGCATTCCACCAGCGGCAGGTCCTCGATCTGCCAATAGACGTCGCGGCCGTCGACTTCGCGCGCCAGATCCCTGCGTGCGTCCTCCACCAGCGCAGCCAAACTGCTTACTTCCAACCTCAGCGCCCGGCGGCCTAAGCGCGACAGATCCAGCAGATCGTCGATTAGCCGCCCCATGTGCTGGGAACCGTCGATGATATTTCGAATGTACTTGTGCGCCTCCGAAACCAGGTCAGTGCCGTGACTCTCCAGCAGCAAATGCGAAAATCCCTGGATCTGCCGCAAGGGAGCGCGCAGGTCATGGGCCACGGAGTAGCTGAAAGCCTCCAGCTCCTGGTTGCTGGCGCTCAGTTCCGTGTTGCGAACTTCCAACTCCCGGTTCGTCAGGTTGAGCTGCTGGGTCCGCTCCATCACCCGCTCTTCCAGCTCGGCATTCAGCTTCCGAAGCGCATCCTCGGCTCGCTTCCGTTCCGTGATGTCCTCCACCATACCGACACCGTACCTCGCCACACCTTCGGGGTCTTTCACCAAAGAGCCGGTCAGGTGCCCCCAAATCACTTGGCCATTCTTCCTGACGTAGCGCTTCTCGATTTCATACTTGTCTCGCTTTCCCGCGATCAGCTCCTGATAGAGAGTCATATCCAGATCCCGATCGTCGGGATGCGTAAACTCGGTGAATGCCATGCGGCGCAACTCATCGTCGGTGTAGCCGAGCATCGTCTGGAGCGCACCGTTACATTGGAGAAGACGTCCCTGTAAATCCACAACCGCCATGCCGATGCCCGCATTCTCGAAGGTGGTACGAAAACGCTCCTCGCTCTCGCGCCGCGCCTCCTCCGCCCGCTTGCGTTCGGTGACGTCCAACTCGATGCCGTCACAAATGATTCGTCCGTCTGGCGTCCGGCGGGGGGCGGAGGCGATCATGCTCCACTGCACGCGGCCTGAAGGCAACTGACAGCGCACTTCGGCCAAGAAGGGAGTCATGTGAGCCACCATTTCGGCTTCGCGGGCCGCCACCACCCGCCGGTCTTCCTCCACAAGTTGTCCATAGAGCACTTGGGCGTCCTGCAAAACCGCTTCAGCGGTCACCTCGTGCAGTTCTTCCACGCCGGCGCTGACATAGGTGAATTTGTTTCTTCCGCCGTCCCCAAAATCCAGTTGGTAGACCATCCCACGGGGCAGGTTGTCACTTAAGATGCGCAGACGCTCCTCGCTCTCGCGCCGCGCCTCCTCCGCGCGCCTGCGCTCGGTGATGTCGCGCGTGATGCCCCATATCCGCACCAGGAATCCGTTTTCGACAATGGGAATCTCAGTCCTCACCAGATTCCTGACCTCAGTCCCCTGATACTGAGCGCGAAACTCGACAGTACGATTCCGGAATCCAGCACGAGCGGCAGACCGAATCGACTCTATTCTTTCCACATCCGAATCCGGAGAAGGAAAGACATCGCGAAGGCGCTTCCCCACAACCTCTTCCGAAGACGAAAACCCGCTGATCCGTGCGAAAGCCAGGTTGCACTCGGCGATGTAGCCGTAATTCAATAGCCAGTCCACGACGGCCTGCTCCGGCAGGTCGGTCGGTAAAGGACGCTCCAGCTCCAATCGCCATACGCCTTCGTGACTGTGGGTAACGAAGTCCCGATACCGCTGTTCGCTCTCCTGCAAGGCTTGCTGCGCCTGTTTGGTCTGCGTGATGTCCACGAAAGTCGCGAGCAAACGTTGTACTCCGTGTACCTCGATGATTTCCATGGACGACAAGACGGTGAATATTCGGCCGGAAGAGCTGCGGTGGCGGCGTTCGTGGTTCAGCACTTTTCCGTGTTCCAGCAAGTCGTCGAGTATCCGTGAGCGTTCTTCCGGATCTACCCAGAAGTTCAGTTCGAGAGAGGTTTTGCCGATCACTTCGTGCCGTTCATACTCAAACAGGCGAAGGAAGGTATCGTTCACTTCGAGCAAGCGGCCATCCGACAAGGTCGAGATGGACAGCGCCGCCGGGCTGGAATGAAACGCCCGGGCGAATTTCTCCTCAGACAGACTCAGCGCATCTTCGGCCTGACGCCGTTCGCCCACCACCGCGCCCAGACAAAGCCCCGTTAAGGCCAGGGCCAGCATCACCAGTTGCCGACGCGACAAACCTTCAGGATCCGGACGCGTGAGGTGAGCGGCCGCAATCACGCCCACGTTGATCGCCAGCACGCCGAGGCTTGCCCGGGCGAAGCCGTGACGGACGGCCATCCAAACGACGGGAAGAAGAAGCAGGTAAAGAGGCTGATAGGCCGCCGCTGGCTTGAAAACCAGAACCAGCCACAGAGCGGCCACGATGCTTCCGAGCTCGGCGACAAGCTCCAGCACTTCGGCCGGTGCCAGCGGTCGCAGGATACTTTCACGGTCCTCTTGTCGCACGCCGCCGCCCTGAAGAAAATTCCCCACCCTCGGGGCCACGTACAGAAGCAGAAAGGGCGTGAGGGACAAGACTGAAATCGAATCGCCCACCCACCAATTGAGTACTGCCTTGGGGAAATCTGCCCGGGAAACCAGGCCGTCGCCTAATTTGGCCAGAACACCCACCAAGGCAAGGGGAACCGCGAAAAGAACAAGAAAGAGCGCGAGCCCGCCGACATCGCGCAAACTCCGCAGCCTCAGGTCGAGACGCCATCGGTCGCGAAGCCACACGGCCCCCAAAATGCCCACCACTGAAGTAGCGGTTGCGCCGGGAAGGCCGGCCCAAGAGAAGAGTGGCCGGTAATTATCGAAGACCCAGGAGCCGACCGCGGCCACGATGAAGACCGGTGAATATCGCAGGCCTCCCCACAGCAAGGCCGCCGTGCTGAGCCCGGCCGGAAGGTACCAAGCCGGGTTGCCGGCCCAGGTTCTGAAAACGGTCGAGGCCCGGTCGAGCAGCAGGTAGACCAGTAAGAAAGTGAGTTGAACACCGATCTCTCTAAAGAGGGATTCGCGAGTCCACGCTGGTGCCGCTCCAGGGGGCGCAACGAGTTGCCGGTTCACTGCAAAGCGCATGAACGCCTGCTGCTACTCTGCTCAAAATACTAATCCAGAGTTTAATCTCTACATAGTATATAACAGCATGGTACAGAGCACCAGTTCTTAATTGCAGCGCTTCTCCGGAAAGCTCGAACGCCGCGATTCCCACGCGCCAGTCAAGATCAAATGGTTCTGAGTGCCTTCGGTCTCGTCTCATGTCCAACTCGACAGGCTGCACGCATCGATGAGTTCGGGGAGCGCGCGATCCTAACAGGCTAGCGGAAAACCAGCTCGGAACCATGTCATTTCGAGCACAGCGAGAAATCTCGCTCTGAAACTAAAGGCACTACGAGATTCCTCGTCGCCTTCGGCTTCTCGGAATGACAGGTTGACGGTTTCTTCCGCAGCCTGGCTAATCTAAGACACTCCCTGCGAGCGTTCATATCCTCCCTACAGAAGGCATGGAAAATTTGGGCCGGCATTGAAGAAATCTATTGACACAACGGTTATATCGCGCTATTAAAGCAATGGGCAGTGGTGCTTTTGGGGTTCGTTGAGTATGTTCGGGCAATGCCAAATGAGAACGCTATAAGGATGGATACGAACTCTTTACATCTAAGTATAATGGCAACAATCGCTTAACCCCGAAAAATGGGCCCAAAATGGAAACTTTCGAGGGGTACGAACCCAATTTAGTAAGTCTATTTGCAACAGTTAGTTACGGCAAAACAGGCCGCCTTTCAAGATTTTTTCGCCAATCCGCTTCCTCACCTCGCAAAACCTTTCCTCCAAAAAATCCGCGACCGCTGTAATAATCGTGCCAGCCTCTCGTCCTTAGTGTGACGGCGAAGAGCAGCGAACGGGAGGCGAGCCTTGCACGCGGCGATGGCGACTATTGAAATCCCTGTGGAGGGGGCGATTCCCACCTCGGCCGGTGAACCCGGAGACCTCGAGCAACTCTTTCGCGACCATCACGGACTCGTGTTCCGCACCGCCTATCGCGTAACGGGCAACGCCGGCGATGCCGAGGATGTGCTGCAGACGGTGTTCCTGCGCCTGGCCGGGCGGGATCGCTCAGCGCCACCGCTCGAAAAGCCAGAGCACTATCTGCGCCGGGCCGCTGTCAACGCTGCCTTGGACGTTGTGCGCTCACGCCGCGCGGAGGATGCGGCGACGGCTGGCGATCTGCCTCAGCAGGACCCCGCGCAAAACGTCCGGAGCGAGCTTCAGGAATGTCTGCGGCGCGCTTTGGCCCGCCTTAGTCCGGAAGCGGCGGAGGTATTCGTGTTGCGCTTCCTGGAAGGGCACAGCAATCGGGAGATTGCGAAGATGCTAGGCGCGTCTCAAGTATGGGTGGCGGTCACGGTGCACCGGGCACGGCAGCGGCTGCAGCGGGAGATTCGAGCGTACCAAGGGTAGGGGCGACCCTTGTGGTCGCCCGCGCGCGGGCACAAGACCCGCCCGCGTCGCGTCTTGATTTCGGTTCGGGAGGAAGTCATGAGCACGGAAAACAAGTTCGGTGAGCACACATTGAATGAGATCGTCACGGCGATTCGTGAAGAGCGCGTGGATGAACGGGTGATGGAACAGGCCGCCGGCCGCGTCTGGGCGCGAGTGGCCGAATCCCGTGCGCCCGCGCCACTTATAGGTCCCGAGGGGGTGGCCCAAGCGACGGCTCATCAAATCCGCGGGTGCGGCGACTTTCAAGCGCTGATGCCCGCCTATCTCGCGCACACCTTGCCCGAAGCCCGGCGTTTGCTGCTTCAGGATCACTTGGTGGGATGTGTGGCTTGCCGTCATGCGTTGGAAGCTGCGCGTTCCGGCGAGCGGTCGGCAAAGGTGAACCCACTGCGGATTCCGGAAAGAACGGGACGTTCGAAGCAGTGGGGCATGGCTTGGGCATTGGCCGCCGTGCTGGTGACTGGAGTCGCGATAGGTCTGCTGGGTCCCGAGAGAGTCTTCAACCGCGGCCAAGCGGAAGCCGTGCTTCAGTCGGCAGACGGCCGCGTGGATAAGATATCGGATAGCGGCACCGCGGCGCTAACTGCTGGACAACCGATAACCGGAAACCAGGAAATTCGCACCGCGAGAGATTCGTCGGCGGTTGTTCGTCTCGTGGACGGCACGTCCGTCGAGATGAATCAGCGTGCTGACCTCTGGCTTTCTCGCGGCTGGCGCGGAACCACCATTCATCTGGAGCGCGGCAATATCATCGTTCACGCAGCCGAACAAGGCCACGGCCGCCTGGACGTGGCCACGCGTGACTGCCTGGTGTCGGTCAAGGGTACCATCTTCGCCGTGGATGCAGGGGTGAAGGGCTCGCGGGTTTCTGTCATCCGCGGCGAAGTGCAGGTGGCCCAGGGACGGAAGCTGCATCTGCTTCGTCCGGGCCAGCAGCTTTCAACCGCGGCCAGCCTCACCAGCGTACCGGTAGCGCAGGAAGTGGCCTGGAGCCGCAATTCCGGCGAATATGTGGCTCTGCTCAGCGAGTTTGGCGCCTTGCATAAGCAGCTCGAAGCCATCCCGAGCCCGGCGAGCCGTTACGACTCTGCTCTGCTCAAAATGCTCCCCGCTGACACCGTGCTTTATGCAGCCATTCCCAACCTGGGCTCTTCGCTAGCGGAGGCGAACCGCATTTTTCAGGATCGGCTGCAGCAAAGCGAGGTGCTGCAACAATGGTGGAAGCAGAAGCAGGCCTCGGGTGACGCGCAGAAGGTTCAGGAAATGATCGACCGGGTGCGCAGCTTCAGTGACTATGTCGGAGACGAGATTGTGATCGCGATGCCGGCCGGCCATCAATCGCCGCTGCTGCTGGCTGAGGCCCGCCGGCCGGACCTCGGCGCCTTCATTCAGCAACAGCTCAGCGAGATCAGCCCCAATGACAAATCCGCGCCGGTTTTGATCAGCAATCCCGGCGCCATCACCACCGGCGGGAACGAGCGTCCGCTAATCCTGATTAAGAACAACATTCTGGCGGTAGGCACCGATGCCGCTCAACTGCAGGAAATTGCCACGCTCGCCGACCACAGCGCCAGCGGCGGCTTCGCTTCAACACCTTTCTACGCAGCCGTCCAACAAGCTTATCAATCCGGTACAGAATGGCTTTTCTGCGCCGACGTGGAACAAATTCTCTCCACATCCGTACTTTCCATACGAGAGCCCAAGGGGCCGGGGTACGAGCCGTTCAAAGACCCCAATCTCGGGCTGGTTGACATGCGATACCTCGTGATGGAGAGCAAAGACGTGGACGGCAAGGCGCAGAACCGGGCTACGCTGACGTTTGCCCGTGACCGCCGTGGCGTGGCGGCGTGGCTTGCCTCACCGAGCCCGATGGGCACGCTGGACTTCGTCTCACCGCAGGCGAGCTTTGCGGTTTCGTTTGTGGCTCAGGAGCCTCGCCAGATCGTTCAGCAAATGATCGGCTTCATCGAGAGCGATGAACCCCAGGCTAGTCAGGACCTGGCAGACTTCGAATCAAAGACGGGTGTGAGCCTCAGCGATGACTTGGCGGCTTCCCTGGGCGGCGAAGTTACGGTGGCGCTGGACGGCCCGGTGCTGCCTACTCCGAGCTGGAAACTGGCGGTTGAAGTCAGCGACCCGATGCGCCTTCAAACCGCCGTCGAGAAGTTAGTGGCGAGTTACAACCAGCAGCCCGAAAACAAGACCGGCGCTATCACGCTGACGCAGCAGGCGTCGGGCGGGCGAACCTTCTACGAATTGAACATGCCCCAGGTCACGGCTTCCTCAGGGATTCCGGCCAAGCTCGATTATGTATTCGTCGATGGTTACCTGCTGGCAGCTCCAAGCCAGGCGCTGCTCTTGAGCTCTATTCAGAACCGCGAAGCCGGTTACACGCTGACGCGCTCGACGAACTTCACGAGCCAGTTGCCGGGCGACGGTTACGTGAATTTCTCCGCTGTGGTTTATCAGAACGTCGGAGCGATGCTGGCTCCTATCGCGAACATCCTGAAATCCACTAGCGTGCTCACCCCGGCGCAGCGGCAGTCGATCGACGCGATTAGGCAGAACACCGCCCCAAGCCTCGTCTGTGCTTACGGTGGGCCGGACACGATCACGATTGCCAACACGGGAAGCCTGTTCGCGGCAGGCTTTGAGTCCTTTCTTGGGATCAACAGGCAAGGGCCGCTGGAGATACTGCACGTGCTTAGAGAGGCGAAGAATTGACGATTTTCGATTGCCGATTGAAACGAAGCTCTCAGCCATCAGCCTTCAGCAGCGGACCGACTTGGGTTTTCCTCCTGCTGACAACTGAAAGCTGACGGCTGAAGGCTGTTTCCAATCGACGATCGGCGATCACCCTTATGCCACCTGTAATCGAACTCGACGGCCTGGGCGTTCGTTTCGGGAAGAGAACCATCCTCGAAGGCCTCCAGTGTTCTCTCTCGGCACGCACCATCGGGCTCCTGGGTCCCAACGGCGCCGGCAAGTCAACCCTGATCAACACGCTGCTCGGATTCTATCGGCCGTCGGCCGGCACCGCCCGGGTGTTGGGCCACGACATTCGCAGCGAAACCAAGGAGATTCGCAGCCTTATTGGCTACATGCCGGAGTCTGATTCTTTCATCGCGCACATGACGGCCGTGAGCTTCACCCGCATGATGGCGGAGCTCTCCGGCCTTCCCTCCGAGGCCGCGCTGGAGCGCGCCCATGAGGCGCTGTTCTACGTGGGCCTCGGCGAGGCGCGCTACCGCAAGCTGCGCACCTATTCGCTGGGCATGAAGCAGCTCGCCAAGCTCGCGCAGGCCATCGCACACGGCCCCAAGCTTCTCATCCTTGATGAGCCTACCAACGGCCTTGACCCGCCAGCCCGCCAGCGCATGATTCGGTTGATCCGCGAGATGCGCGACAGCCAGGAGCTTCACATCCTGCTGTGCTCGCACCTTCTGCGCGACGTGGAGGAGACGTGCGAGGAAGTATTGATCCTCAAGGAAGGCCACCAGGTGCATCATTCCAACCTGGAAGAGGAGCGCAAGGCAAACCGCCGCTTTGTGGAGCTGGAAACTTTAGGAGATGACGATAGCTTTGCCGAAGCCGTCGAAAGCCTCGGCTGCGAATGCGCCGTGACCTCAGCCCGTAAGATGAAGATGGTGGTGCCGGAGAGCTTCGCCATTCGCGACCTTTACCGGCTGGCCGAGGAGCGCAAGGTGCAGATCAGGCGCTTGAACTTCCGCCGCGACAGCCTGGAAGAGATCTTCCTGAAGTCGATGGAGAGCACTAATGGCCGTTCATAAGCGCAGTTATCGGGGCTATGCCGGTGAGATCACCCCTCTCTGGTCGCGCTTTCTTATCGTTATGCGCTACGCCTTCAGAAACGCCTTCAGCTCCAAGCTGCTCACCGCCTATTTCGTGCTCTGCTTCATTTTTCCCGTGGCATGCGCGGTGGCCATTTATCTGGATCACAACCTGCGCTTTCTGGCCATGTTCCACGAAACCGAATTGTTCACGGTGGACGGCGACTTCTTTCTATTGTTCCTCGGCGTACAGGGCGGTCTGGCTTTTGTGCTGACAGCGCTGATCGGCCCGGGTTTGGTCTCTGCGGACCTTGCCAACAACGCCCTGCCGCTCTACTTCTGCCGGCCCTTCTCGCGCCTTGAATACCTGCTGGGGAAATCGGCAGTTCTCGTCTGGCTGCTTTCCTTGATTACCTGGATTCCGGCTTTGGTGCTCTTTGTGATTCAAGCCAGTTTGGCGGCGCCGGGCTGGACGCGATCGAATCTCTGGATGGCGCGCAGCATCTCTCTTGGCTCCGCGATTGAGATTCTGCTCTTCTGTTTGCTCACGCTCGCTCTCTCGGCATGGATCAAGCGGAAGCTCGCGGCCGGAGCGGCGTTGCTCGGCGTTTTCTTCGCCGGTTCCGCCTTCGCGCAGGCCATCAATGCGGTGCTGGGTACCCGCAACGGTTACCTGATTGACCTTGGCAATCTCATGGTCACGGTGGAAAGCCATCTCTTCGGCCAGCATCCTCCCACCGGCCTTCCAGCCGAAAACGCCTGGCTGGCGTTGCTCGCCATCTGCACGTTTTGTCTGTACCTTCTGGAGCGGAAAGTCAGAGCCTACGAGGTGGTTCGCGGATGAGCGCACCGGAACCCGGCACACGCCCGCAAGGACGGATCATTTTTGAAGACGTCTCCAAGTTCTATGGGGAAGTACTCGGGGTGAATCGCGTCCACCTGTCGATTCCGCCCGGCATTACCAGTCTCGTAGGTCCGAACGGCTCCGGTAAGACCACGTTGATGAACCTCATGACAGGCTTGGTGAGGCCTACGAACGGCTACATCAGCGTGCTCGGCATGGCACCCGATGAGCCGGAGCAACTCTTCCGCGCGGTCGGCTACTGCACTCAGTTCGATTCCTTTCCGAGAGGGCTCACCGGCTATCAGTTTGTTTACTCCTATCTGCGCCTGTTCGGCTATCCGCACGCCCGGGCGCGCGAACTCGCCGCGGCGGCCATCGAGCGTGTGGGTCTTACGGACGCCGCGGAGCGCAAAATCGCCGCTTATAGCAAAGGGATGCGGCAACGGATCAAACTTGCCCAGGCCATCTGCCACAACCCGAGCGTGCTGGTGCTGGATGAACCCCTGAACGGCCTTGACCCGCTGATCCGCGCCGAGACCATCGCGCTGTTCCGCACCCTCGCGGCAGACGGATTGCACGTGATCATCTCCAGCCACGTTCTGCATGAGGTGGACGTGATCTCAGACCAGGTGGTGCTGCTGAGCAACGGATACGTCGTGGCCGAAGGCAAGATTCAGGGCGTGCGGGATGAGATTCAGGAACATCCCATGCAGATTCTTATCCGATGTGACAAGCCCGGCGCGCTCGCGTCCCAGGTGTTCAAGGATGATTGTGTGGTGGAGGTCCGCATTCATACGGACCGGCAAGGCGTGCTGGTGAAGACGCGCGACGCTGACCGCTTCTATCTGCTGTTGAACCACATCGCCCAGGACGGGATCAACATTGAGTCCGTGGCGCCGGCCGATGACGACGTTCTTTCCGTCTACGAGTACCTGATTGGCACTGAGGAGTCCACGAAATGAGTACCAGCGGGCTGAGTTCCGGCGGGGCAGGTTCCAGCGAACTGCGGAACAAACTGCCCAACCTGTCATTCCGAGGAGCGACCAGCGACGAGGAATCTCGCACTGCGGCGTGGGCACTGTGGCGCGCGCAAATCCGGGCCATCCTTCGGCTCGAGTTGAGGAAGACCCTTTTCGCCCGCCGCGGCGTCTGGATCTACCTACTGGCTTTTGCCCCGTTCGTGTTGTTCGCGGGCCACTCATTTTACGACCTCAAGACCGGTCAAGTGGCAGACATCGGGGAAGACACGCACGTGTTCGCAGCAGTCTTTCAGTTTTTCTTCCTGCGGCTTTCTATTTTCTTCGGGTGTGTGGGCATTTTCATGAATCTGTTCCGCGGCGAGGTGTTGGAGAAAAGCCTCCATTACTATTTCCTGGCGCCGGTGCGGCGGAGCGTTTTGGTTGCAGGCAAGTTTCTCTCAGGTTTCATCGCGGCCGGGCTCATTTTCGGCACCAGCACGGTGCTACAGTTCCTCGCCCTCTACTGGCAATTCGACTCGACGGTCAGGCAGGAATACTTCTACCACGGCCATGGTCTTAATCACCTGGCCGTATACCTGGGTGTCGCGCTGCTGGCCTGCCTCGGTTACGGCAGCGTTTTTCTGGCGGCAGGCGTCCTGTTTCGCAATCCGCTTATCCCGACCCTGGTGGTGCTGATATGGGAGGCCATCAGCGGCTTTCTCCCGACCCTCCTTCAAAACTTCAGCGTGATTTTCTATCTGAAATCGCTGTGCCCAGTCAGCGTGCCCCCTGACATCTCCCTGGATCGAGGAAATCCGCTCGCTCTCATCGCAGTGAATCCCACACCGGCCTCAGTCATCACCGCCGTTCTGGGGTTGATGATGCTATCGATCGCGGTGCTGATATTCTCCAGCCTGAAAGTGCGTCACATGGAGATCGACTACGGGACGGAGTAGAGCAGGTGCTAGGTGTCAGGTGCCAGGGGGTAGGGCAGGTGTCAGGTATCGGCAGGTGCCAGGACTTCGAAAAAGTCATGCTGAACGAAGTGAAGCATCCCGGTATTTGTTCAAAGAAAATGCCGAGATCCTTCGCTGTCGCTCAGGATGACACGCTGCTGCTCTTTGGGACTGGCAAAGAAACACTGAAACCTTTTCCGTGGACGTCAGTCACGTGAATGGTGACCGGGAATACGCAGGACCATCCCTCCCACCACGGCGTGCCAGTTCGGCTAGGGCTAACGTCCAGCGCCGATACGGATACCGACTCGCCTGCTCCGTTGATCACCTGAAAGGTCAAGGGCGGCGTGAGCGGATTCTCATAGATCGCCAGCCAGGCTTTCAGCAGGATGTCATCATCATCAGACCAGATTTCCTTTCGCGCCAGTTCATCCATGCCTCGATTGTAGGTGCCAGAGTCACACGCCGTAAGTCCAAGCTGGTCCATTAGCCACGTGAGTAAGGGTCCGCACAGCGACCGGAAGCGATTAGGCTACCGGGTGAGCGAGTCATTTTCCCGGGTTGATTCCTCTCATCGGATCAGGACTGTCACCCTCACGCACCGGCCGACACGGAGTAGGCGCTCGCCTGATTCAGGACCTCGATGGAGGATTGATCCAGCCGAAGCCTGGTGGCACGTTGTGGCACGGTCTCCTGACCGTGCCACCCGGCGCCCTCTTGCTCTTGGCTGGCAGGAAGCGGTTGGCGGCGTACAATCCTGTCGTGGAACGCTATCGAATCCACGCTGACGCCGCCATTTATTACCTGACTTACTCGGTAGTGGAATGGCTACCGGTCTTCGTGTCTCAGGCGAGCTGTCAGATCGTGGCCGAGAGCCTGAGCTTCTGTCATCGTGCGAAAGAACTTCGCGTGAACGCCTACGTCATTATGCCCACGCACCTGCATATGATCGTCTTTGATGCCGAGTGGGACACCGAGCGCCTGAGGCGAACGATGGCGGATTTGCGCAAGTTCACGGGCCGGCAACTGAGCGATTATTGCGCCCGGCACGCTCCCCGGTGCTTTGCCGAGACCCTACGGGCGCAGGCGGTGGCAGACCGGGGGGCCGCTTCTGGCAACCGAGCCGTCACGCAGAAGCGATTATAAACGAACGCTTCTGGAGGCAAAAGATCGACTACCTGCATGACAATCCGCGTCGCAAGGGCTTGGTGCTCAGCCCGCAGCAATGGCGATACTCGTCAGCGGCGTGGCACGTATTGGGGGACAGCCAACCG
>DATJYK010000064.1:0-11151 GCA_035578005.1 Terriglobia bacterium | reverse complement strand
GACCTTCTTGACTGCCGCCCGTGCTCTGGCCTGTCAATCCTCTTCGAGGTGAACCACCGACCGGAGAGCCGGATGCGGGAAACCCGCCCGTCCGGTTCGGAGGGAGGGGGAGCGTTCACCCGCTCCTCCTACCCCTATAGCACGTTGGGGCACGCTTTCACACAGGGTCGAAAAACCCGTCGCTGAAAACAAGTGAGTTAGATCCCAAGTGCGGTTTTTCATGAGCTTTCGCGGGCCGCAGGCCCTAACGGACAGACTCTTGAGCCCCGCTGATCGCGCGAAACTGCGCTCTTTTGTCTTCCGATCTCGGCACAGCTTGGGAATGCAAGCTGTGCCGAGATCGGAAGGAGGCAAATATCCGACGGACGTTGTAACGGCGGGACTAACTCCCGCCCTTTCCGAATCCTCGTGAGTCGTCATGTCGCTTCGCGACACCCCGAAGCATGAAAATGGCGCTATCGAGGCGAAGAGGCGCTCGTTCTAAAACAAAGCACTTAGCGCCTATTTTCGGAACAGAAATGCAGGTTAGTGGGGCGGCCACAAGGGCCGCCCCTACGTCTGAATCAGGGCCGCACGTGGCGGTCCCGAGCCTTGATCACTTTTCCGTGCCCAGCGTCTGGAGGTCTCTGTTGATGTCGGCCAGAAGCTCCTTCTGCGCGTAAGCGGCAGCCTGATCTTTGGCCTGCTGGAGGTACTTGATAGCTTGCCTGTGGTCACCTGCACGGCCGTAGGCGGCGCCCAGGGCGTACAGGTAGGAAGGGGTATCTGCGTCAACCGGCGTTAAGGTCTGCTGAAGTTGCTCGATTGCTTCTGAATAGCGCTGCTGGTTCACCAGTAACCGCGCCAAGTTAAAGTGTGCCTTCCGGAAGTCGGGCCTCTCCTCCGCGGCTTTCCGGTACTCGGAAGCGGCTTCTTCGAGCTTTCCCTGGCGCTCCAGAATATAGCCCAGGTCGTTGTGCGCGTCCGCATACACAGGGTTTGTTTTCAACGCGCTGGCGAACGCCGCCTGCGCTTCATCAAGCTTGCCTTCCTTTACCAGCAGCACGCCGTAGTTGTAATAGGCATCAGGGTACTTATCGGGGTTGAGTTTGAGCGCCGTTTGATAGTGTTCCTCCGCCTTCTGGAAGTCGCCTGACTGCCCGTAGAGGATTATAAGGTTCACATGGGCTTGCATCAGTTCAGGATTCAACTGCACTGCTTTCTCCTCCGCTGCGATTGCGTCTTCGAGGCGGCCGGCTTGCTCCAGTTGGATGCCACGCTCCAGGAGGGAGGCGGCGGAGCGATCGAGACTGCGAAGATTTTCACGCAGCGGATCCTGAATCGGCGGCACGAGCGTTCGGTTCTTGGCATATAAAGCCAGTTGTTTCTCGTATTCTTCCGTCTTCCCGAGCTTGCGATCGATCTGCGCCAGTTGATAATGCGCCGCGCCATAAGGAGCGAACAGCTCGCAGGCTTTGCTGAAGGATTGCGCCGCCGCGGCTACCTCACCGTGAGCCAGGGCAATTCGCCCCAAGCCGTAGTAGGCTTCGGCGGCGTTGGGGTACTCCGCGACGATGCCCGCATAGACCTGGCGGCTGGCGTTGAAATCTCCACTGCTGAAGAGGCTTTCAGCCAGCTTCAGGCGAGCCGGCAGATATTCCGGCCTCAGCCTCAAAGCAGCCCTTAGCGTCCGAGCAGCCTCGACATGGCGTCCCTGCCCGGCTTGGAGCGAACCGAGGTAGTACAGCCACTGAAAAGAGCTGACATCAAGTTGATGCGCCCGCTGGTAACAGACCGCCGCCTCGTCTGGCCGATGATAGAGGTCCAGCAGCATTCCCAGATTTCCGGACGCGGGCGCGTCCCGGGGGTTCTTGCGGGCGCTATCGTAAGCTTCCCGAACCTGATCGCGCACCTCGGCAGGCAAGTCGCTGATCGTTAACTCCGGCAGGGTAGGGATCCGCTGACGTTGGCCGCCGGCCGTTGAGATCCACAGCGAAAGCGCAAGGAGGATCACCTTCCCCATGACCTCATTCTACTCGGGGATAGCACGTCCGGCACTGGAACACTCAGCAGTGGATGAGTTTGACGTAGGGGCGGCCCTTGTGGCCGCCCATTTCAAGGCAGTGCTGTTACCTGGGCGGCCACAAGAGCCGCCCCTACGTCAAACTCACCCACGACGCAACGCTCACGGCCAAATTGAATGGGCAGATTGTGGAGTACGAGAGCCTTCGAGAAACCCTCAGCTTGGTTCACGTCACGGTTCAACGCAAGGGGCGATGGTTAAGGTCGCGGGAGAGCATCAACTTAAACGTCAGTTTGTCGGCCCCGGAGCTCACACCAAAGCCAACCCCCGCCTCGACGTTCAGAAACTTGCTGGTGTGATCCATCACCGCCCAGACTTCGTGAAACTGCTGGTCGGGCGGAACTAAGTGGCGCAACGGACCGAAATCGTCATACTCCTCGGCCGCAACGGCCCACCTGTCATTCAGGTTGTAAGCCACCCGACCGGCCGGAACGAATTCGAGGTTGTTGAAGCCACCCTTGTAATCGGTATCGACAATCGGGTTGTAGATGACGTCAAACCGATGCAGGTGCAACCCCACGATCGGCCTGACCTCGGATGTTATGCGCGTGCGTTCCCAATAGAGAGCGTTAACGCTGAACTCGAAATTGACGCCGTAGAAAAATTTGTGCTCGTGGGCGTGAGGCCGCACGAACAGTTCGCGGATTTTGAAGCCGTTGATGGTGGCGCCGCGCCCCATCGAGTAAAGGCTGTAGACCGGAAGGTAAAGTCCCTGCTCAAACCAGGGAGTGACTCCGTAAGCCCATTCGGCAGCGCCATTGACTGAGTCATCGGGGATGATGGCGCCAGGGAAGGTGGGGTTCTTGCGACCGATGGGTGTGAAGTTGGTGTGGACCATCAGATTGAAAATACCTTGGTCCGCGATCTCGGCATCGTACACCTGGATCTCGTCGGTTTGCGCAATGCTCACTGTGGGCAATACAATTAGGCCGATTACCGCCAGCAAAACGCTGGGCACGTTGATTTTTGGAGATGGCATCGATTCGAACCGCTCAGGACTTGTACCCGGCCTGAATCAGACCTCAACTCCCCGTCCCAAGGGTGACAAGGACGATATGGCGGCTGACCGTGTAGCCTAACACAGCGCCGGTAGTCCGCTGAAGTGCTTGGGGTACGTGGGGTACGTGGCTTTCCGATTCACTGCGACTGCCACGTCATATCCACCTTCACCGGAATTTCGTTCTTGATGGGCATTGCCAGGAGCTTAGGTGGGTCAATTTTGAAATCCGACACGGTCGCCGGAATGGTACCCGTAATATGAATTTCGTTTCCCTGCTTGGTTGCTTCGAACGGAACCTGCTTGTAATGGGCGGTCTGGCCGGCAAACTGAACCTCGAGATCGGCTTTGATCGCGCCTGATGTGGAGCTCTCCTCAGGCAATTGCGTGCGCACGATCACCATGGGAAACTCGCCCCCACGCGTCACCTGCAACATGTGAAGATCGCGATTGCTATCTCCCGAATCGAAAGACTTCACCGGCACGGCGATCAGAAAATCACACACCCCGGCGTGGCAAGTGCCTTTGCCCTTGGCGGCGTGACTGACGCCATCCACTTCATGCAGCGGATGACTTACGTGATAGGTGAGCGTGGATTTCTCAAGAACCCACTGGCTGTCAGCGCGCGCGACCTGCGGCAGGGCAAGTAGAAGAACAGTCAAGAATAGCCTACGGTTCATAATAATTCCCTCTAGACTGGCAGGATGATAAAAAAACCCATTTCATGTCATTTCGAGCAAAGCGAGAAATCTCGTAGGTCTTCTCTTTTCAGAGCGAGATTTCTCGCTTTGCTCGAAATGACATGAACCGTACGCCGTTTTTCATCACGCTGCTAAAACTTCACCGAGACTGAGATAATGGCGGCGCCATACGCCGCCGCAGTCACGATGGCCGCGTCAGAATGGTATTTGGCGATGCCATGGACTCTTTCCCCGTTACTCAATTGGCTGTAGGCAATGGCCCCCAGAATGGGCGTCAGAACCATTCCGGGACCGTGAATCCAAGCCATGGCCTTGTGGAATCGAATCGGGCCCTTGGCCCGGGTGCCCGGGATTTTGGGCGCGCGGATGGCAAAATAGGCGGTGGCAATGTACAGGCCCGCGGTGGTGGCGCCCAAGGCGGCGTGCAGGTCACGTCCGCTGGCTGGGCCGGGCGTCCCGTGATGGCCCTTGGCGCCGGGCCCGGTGAAGATCGCGGCCACCAGGGGAATTGTGGTAATCAGACCGAGCTTCTGATGGACCTGCAGCATGTGGGATCGCCGGTCAAGCATGGCCTGGTACTGGGGATTTCCCGTCGCCTGCGCCGGTGAAATTCCGAGATCGGCAAGTGTGGGCTCGCCGCCGGCGGGGGATGGAATGCTCAGGGTCGCGTCGAAAGTCTGCTTGGCGCCCGCCGCAATTAAGAGCGTCGCGGACTTCGTGTCGAACCCGATCGCGGACACCGAAATCTCATAGTTGCCCGCCGGGAGATTGGGCACCTGATAGGCTCCCGCCGAATCGGTTTGCGTCTGCACCGATTGGCCGGTGGCCACGTTCTTAACGGAGATTTTGGCGCTTGCAATCGGCTTCGCCAGAGGTCCCCAAACGGTGCCTGACAGTGTGGCGCCTCCAGCCTGGCCCCACATCGGGGCCGAAAGCAGGAGGACGAGTGGCAGAGTCCTGAGCCACGGAACGAATTGGGCTGGGTTCGGGTTCATTTTTTCGTTCTCCCGTTCACAGGACCGTCGGAGGAGAAACTTTGGTACCCTCCTCCGGTTGAGGGCCGTGCCTCTGAGGCCGGCAGACGAGCAGAGCGCCCGAAGGTGCGCGTCCGGCATGAAACGCCGGTACGGATCGCGGGGCCTCCAGCTGCCCCACGCATCCGTACCGACTGCCAGCATAACAACACTCGCCGACGGCGCATCCCCAAGGCTGTGAACATGAACGAAATGTCATTTCGCGTTCATGTGGCTTCGTGTGCCGCCAAGACGAAACCTCAAGAGGAGTGGAGAAGAACAAGCGCTGGCGTAGACTCAGGCAGGCTGCAGCGCGCTGATGGGAAGTAAGAGCGTAACAGTGGCGCCGCCGAGCGGGCGAGAGGAAATCTTCACTGTCCCCCGATGCGCTTGAACGACCGCATCCACGAAAGCCAGCCCGAGACCATTTCCAGGCGAGCGTTCTCCTTTGACGAAACGCTCCAAGGCCCGGTTGGCAATCTCAGGAGGGAAACCCGGTCCGTTGTCTTCAACGACGAGTTCGGCGTCGCCCTCGTGGGAGCGGAGACGAATATCAATCTGGCATCCTTCGGGCAGGTGCAGGAGCTCATTTTCCAGCAGATTGCTCAGGGTGCGGTTGAGGAGTGCCAGGTCGGCTTCGACCACAACGTGGCTGCCGAGGTGAGTCCGGACCTCATGATGCCTTTCGGCCATTGCGGGCTGATAAAGGCTCACCAACTGCGTCACAACTTCGCCGAGGTCAACCGGCGCGCGGTCCAGATGAAGCGCTCCGGCTTGAGCCTCGGCCACATCCAGCGTAGTATTCAGCAGCGCTGACACCCGGTCCAGTCCCTCGATCGCCTGTCCAACCGCGTCTCTCCAGTGCTCGCCGTTTGCGGCCGACAGCGCTCCTTCAAGAGTTCCCCGGATCGACGTGACCGGGCTCTTCAGGTCATGGGCCACCGAATCGGTCACCGTGCGCAACTGATTGACGGAGGCCTGGATGCGTCCCAGCATGTGATTGAATGTCCTCGCCAGCCGGGAGACTTCGTCTGAGTTTGCAGGCTCGGGCAGCCGCTCGTCGAGTTCCTCGCTGCCGATCCTGGCCACGGTCTCCGTGATGCGCTCGACGCGCTGCAAAGTACGGCGCGCGCTCAGGTATGAAATCAGGAGCCCGAACAAGACGGTTCCGGCCCACACCGAGAGGAAGCGGCGAGTGAGCTTGTGCAGGATGTGCTTGTCGCCACGCTCGGAAAGTCCTAGGTAAATGGCGGTCGGCCCTTGATGCGCGGGCGCCACCACCCGAAAGCTTGCGGCGGTTTGTCTCCAACCTGCAACCTTGATCGACTGCGGTACTCCCGCAACCCAGCGCGCCTGCCGGATGGCACTCCAGAATTTGTCCTTCGGCCCCGGCCCCACGAAGAGGGTATCGGAATCGGCCGCGGGATTCACACTAAGGAAGAACACGGCGTTCATGCGCTCTCCGCCAGAACTCGTCTCGTCCGGCACCTCATGCATGGCCAGTTCCGCAACCTCCTCCACAACGTGGTCATAGAGGCTGTCGCGCGGCGTATCTTCCGCCACCTGGGCAAGCACCTGAGCCTCTCCGGTGAGCCAGGCATCGGAGCGGGCGCGGATCTCCTGAGCAACGAAAACGTAAAAGATAAAGAACGCGGCGAACGTTCCCAGGGAGAAGGCGAGGGTGGTCCAAAACGCGATGCGCCAGGCGGCAGTGGTGCGTAAGGTCTTAGGCATCCCTCAGGACGTACCCAACTCCACGAATGGTATGAATCAGCGGCCGGCAACCCGCGGCGTCAACCTTGCTCCGCAGGCGATAAATGTGAACGTCCACAACGTTGGTGGCGGGGTCAAAGCGCATGCGCCAGACGTGGTCCAGGATCATGGTTCGAGTCACCACACGGCCCGCATTGCGGCAGAGATATTCCAGGAGCGAAAACTCGTGTGGGGTGAGCTGAAGCGGCCGATCCCGCCGGCTCGCCTCCCGCCCGACGAGGTCAAGCTGAAGATCGGCAACTTCCAGGCGCGCCGATTCCTTTTGCGGAGTAGAAGACCGGCGCAGGAGGTTTCGCAGTCTCGCCAGCAGTTCCGCCAGAGCGAACGGCTTCGTCAAGTAGTCGTCGCCGCCGTTCTCCAGCCCTTTGACGCGCTCATCGACGGAGCGCCGGGCCGACAGGATCAGGACGGGAGCAGAGCTGCCTTGAGCACGGCAGCGTGCAATCAAATCAAGTCCATCCATGTCGGGCAGACCCAGATCTACGATGTGCGCATCATGGACGCCCTCCAGGGCGAGGGCCTCCGCGCGCTTCGCGTCAGAGGCGGTGTCCACGCGATACCCTGCCTCCACGAGCGCCTGTTCCACGAACCGCTGGATTGCTAAGTCGTCCTCGACCAAAAGCAGCCGCATCCTCAATCCCCCAAATCCTGGGGCAAGATACGTCTGTACGATGCACCCGTGGTTCCTGGAGTTGACGTCTCCGGGCCTGCGAGCTACCGCGGACTTCACGCACCGGAGTGTAGTTCTATTCTGTCGGTGCCACCCGAATGGTTGTAACCGGGCCTTGCGATGGTGATCCCCCTATCCCGGGCCCGCCGGGTAGGGTGGCAGGTCAGGAGGCCGCGGCGGCAACTTCCTCGGGTGCTCCTGAATCTCCTTCATCACCACCTCGATGGCTTTTTCGAGCTGGGGATCGTGCCCGGCCATCACCAAGTCCGGCCGGTTGTCCACTTCGATGTCGGGCGCCACGCCGCGATTTTCAATCACCCATTGGCTGTCGAGCCCATAGAGAGAAAACTCCGGCCTCGTGATGTAGCCTCCGTCCATCAGCCGGACTTCGCCGCGAATGCCTCGCACGCCGCCCCAAGTGCGCTCGCCGATGAGCGGACCCAGCTTGTACTTCTTGAAAAAGTAGCTGAAGTAGTCGCCGTCCGAAGCCGCGTAATGGTTGGTAACACAGGCCATGGTGCCATAGAAGACGGGATCAGGTTCCGTGCCGCTCTCAAAATTGCGCGCCGCACCCATGCCCGCCAGCACCCGCCGCAAACGCTCGAAGATGAGCTGGTCCACGAAGCCGCCGCCGTTATAACGAACGTCGATGATCATGCCTTCTTTGCGGATTTGCGGAAAGAACTGCTCCACGAATTGGTTCAGGCCGGCCGTTCCCATATCGCGCAAATAGACGTAGCCTACGCGCCCACCCGTGGCCTTGTCGACCTTGCGGCGATTGGTTTCGATCATATCGAGCTCGTGGAGCCCGAAGTCGTCAGAGAGCGGCTTCACCACCACCTGGCGCGCGCTCTGTTCATTGGGCTGGCTATTCACGGTGAGGGTCACGTTTTCGTTCGCTGTGTTGAGGAACGCCTCATCCGGATTTTCGGGTATCCGCAGCGGACGCCCGTTCACCGCAAGCAAGTAGTCGCCTTCCTTCACTTCCACGCCGGGCTCAGTGAGCGGGGAACGCAGGCTGGGGTCCCAGTTTTCGCCCGCGTAAATCTTCTTGAACCGGTAGAGACCGTGCCCGGAGTCAGCCTCGAAGTCAGCGCCGAGCAATCCGATATTCACCGGATGAAGGTCCGGCGAGTCGCCGCCACCCACGTAGGTGTGTGAGTTGGAAAGCTCACCGATCATCTCGCCGATCAGGTAAGTGAGGTCATAGCGGTCCGCCACGTAGGGCAGAAGCTGTGCGTACTTATCGCGCTCAGCCGCCCAGTTGACTCCGTTCATCGACTTCTCGAAAAAGTAATCGCGTTCCTGCCGCCAGACCTCGTAAAACATCTCCTTCCATTCGGCGCGCGGATCGACCTCCATCTCCAGATGCCCCAGGTTCAGCGCACCGTCGCCCACCTTGTGCGGTGGCGCCGATCCCTCGGGCACCTTGGCGTCCACAATGCCGTACACCGCCGCCGCACCGCCTTCGCCCCCGCCGCCGGGCGGACGCGCGGAGTAGAGCAGCTTGGTGCCGTCAAAGGAAAGCGCGTAACTGGAGCTGTCTTGCACGAGTACGTGGTCCTTACGCTCCTTCAGATCGAACACGTGAATGGCGCGGCTTTCGCCGGGGACCGGACCCGAGAGTCCGAACACTGGCGCCGATACGTAGAAGACGCGGTCCGCTGCTGCTTGCAGAGCGCCGTAGTTCCCGTAAGGAATGGGCAGAGCCACGACGCGATTGCCGATGCCGTCGAGATCCACCCGGAAAGGCTCTTTCTTCTTCTCTGTGGCCGCAGCGGGCTTGGCGCCCTTCTGCTCCTCCCGATTTTCACTCTTCTCAACGGACGGAGCGGCGCCCGGCGGCGCTCCCGGGGGACCTCCGGGAACCGGCGTCGGCGTCTCGGGCGGTTTGAGGGTTACTTCATCGCTTTGCGGCGCGAACGGCGAAGGGGTATCCGCGCGCAGCGTCACCACGTAAGCGCGGGTCGCCTTGGGATTGGAGAATTCGTTATCAAACACGCCCAGCACTTCGTTGTAATCACGTTCGGAGAGAAAGTAGAAGTAGCGTCCGTCGGGGTCGAAGGCGGGACTGTGGCTGTTGTAAAAGTCAGTGGTGACGGGCGTAACGTTGGAGTCGGCAAGCGAGTAGAAGTAGAGCGCTTCGTTGCGATTCTCCGATTGCTTGCCGTAAGCCACCCAGCGGCTGTCCGGCGACCACACGTACTCGTTCACGTCGAAATAATGCCCTTGGTCAATCAAGACCGATTTCTTCTCGCTGATGTCCACGTAGAATAAGCGCAGACTTTTGTCTGCATAGAGCAACTTCTTGCTGTCCGGCGACCAAACGGGCGGCAGGCGGAACATGGAGCCGTCTGTGGTGATGCGGGTTTCAGGGTGCATGCCATCCTGGGGTGCGATGTACAGTTCGTCCTCGCCCGTACGGTCTGAGACATAGGCGATCCAGCGGCCGTCCGGCGACCAGGTCGCGTACTTCTCGCGAATGCCAGGTGTTTGGGTAATGTTGCGAATGCTGCCTTCCTTGGCGGGAGCGGTGAAGACGTCGCCGCGGGCGGTAAAGACTGCGCGCTTGCCGTCAGGGGAGATATCGAAGTTGTCGATGAGCTTCGCCACGTTCTCCCAATGCTTGTGCGTTAGCTCGCGGTCGCCCGGCAGATAAATGGTGAGCTTCTGGGCTTTTTCGGTTTTGAGGTCGAACACGTAGAGATAACCGCCGTTCTGAAACACAATCGCGTCAGGCCCAAGGCTGGGCCACTCCACGTCAAAATCCTGAAAGTGAGTAAGCTGACGAATGGCGTGGGAGGTCAGGCTGTAGCTGTAAAGGTTCAGGCGATGCTCCGGGCCGCGATCGGAGTCGAAATAGATCGTGTTTTCGTGCCACATCGGAAAGGTGTCAGTCCATTCCGTGTGCGGAATCTGTTCGATGGAGTTGGCCTTGAAATTATAAATCCAGATGTCCTGCGCCATGCCACCCGTATAGCGTTTCCAAGTGCGGAAATTGCGGAAAATCCGGTTGTAGGCCATGCGCGTGCCGTCCGGCGAGAAGGACATCAGGCCGCCTTTGTCAATCGGCAGCCGCTCGCTCAGTCCGCCGTCCACGCTAACTACAAACGGGCGACCGAACCAGTCGTTGAAGGTGTCGCGTCGCGAGAGATAGACGATGCGCTCGCTGTCCGGGAACCAAGCGAGCACCTCATTGTGAATGCCCATGCGCTCGCTGATGGGCGGGCCGCCGGGATGAAATGTGAGCTGCTTGGGATCTCCGCCCTCGGCTGGCATAACATAGACGTTGAAGTTGCCGTCATACTGACCGGTGAAGGCCAGATTGCGGCCGTCAGGCGAGAATTTGGGAAAGAGCTCCAGGCCTGGATGCGTCGTGATGCGCCGCGCCACGCCACCTTCGCGTGACACCAGCCATAAATCACCCGCGTAACTGAACGCGACCTGATCCTTCGATATATCGGGGAAGCGCATCAGGCGTCCTTCGGCTTGCTGGGCTAGTGCTGCTCCGGCAAATGTGAGAACTAAGCTGGCGCAGAGAGTGAGGCCGGCAGATTTTGAAGATAACCGATTCATTAACACCTCAAGTAGAAGCTGGATCTGCAGCAGAGAACCCCAGAATTATAGTCCATTAGACCTTTTTGGGGGGGATCGGCCGGTAGCCAGCGGACATTGAGAAACGCCAGATCTAGCGAGGTCTTCGACCTCAAACCGACGAGCTCCACGCTTAACCACCCGGCGAAGCTCGGGTTCGTTTCTGGGCTTCGTTGGGTTCGTTTCCTGATTTTGCACGTTTTTTCCCCCGAAAGTCAGGTTCGGTCGCGGTAGGGACGCTGGTTACCCAACGCCCCCCGCACGGATCCGTACTTGAAGAATTACCTCATACGGCTCTTACCTCGGATGCGTAACGGCGAAACGCACGCTGGGGTAAGGAT
>DATJYK010000063.1:0-43476 GCA_035578005.1 Terriglobia bacterium | reverse complement strand
GCTACAAGCTAGACTAGGAAATCAAGGACTTTTTCGAGTGCGAAAATAGGATGACATTGCCGACAGCCCGAGATAGGCTCAGAACCGTCCACCAAAGGGCACAAAGTCGATTCTGAACGAGGTACATTCCGAAACGGCTGGCGCGACTGTGGCGCGACTGCCCAGCCCATTGTGACTCTGGGGTGCGTGGTAACTATCTTCACCGCCGGACCGTTAACTAAGGTTTCTTCAATGCTAACCGCCCAACCAGACGGCCAAAGCGGCTCCAATGCTGCTGCCCAGGGCTGATATACTTTGCTAGCGCGCGAAAGCGGAAGGGCAGACACAATCCCGGTCTCGGAGTCAGTTAGCGATGTCCACCGCCACACATCCGACCCCTGCACATTCAACCACCACACCCATCTTGCCTGTGGAGGATATCCGTTCCCGGTTTCCTGCTCTCGACCGCCGCCAAGGCGGCCATCCCGTGGCCTACTTTGACGGGCCGGGTGGCACCCAAGTTCCGCACGCGGTCGTCGAGGCTGTCACCGAATACCTTTACCGCCACAACGCGAATACACATTGGGCCTATCCGGCCAGCTCTGAGACGGATGCCGTAATCGCAGGGGCGCGAGAGGCCTTCGCGGATTTCATGAAGGCGACGCCGTCAGAGATCGTGTTCGGCGCCAACATGACCACGCTGACGTTCCACCTGGCGCGGGCGCTGGGCAGAGGTTATAGCGCGAGCCACGAGATCGTGGTGACCGAACTGGACCATCATGGCAATGTCGCGCCCTGGCAAGCGTTGGCGCGCGAACGGGGCGTTACGATCCGCGTGGCCAGGATGATCGCGGAGACAGGCGAGCTCGACTGGCAGCACTTCGAGAGCCTGGTGAACCGGCGTACGAAGCTGGTGGCGCTCGGTGTGGCCTCGAACGCCCTGGGAACGGTTAACGATATACAGAAGGCGGCTCGCTTGGCCCACGCCGCGGGAGCGCTCCTTTTCGCCGATGCGGTTCACTCTGCCCCGCATCTCCTTACCGATGTCCAGGCTTGGGATTGTGACTTTCTTGCGTGCTCAGCCTACAAGTTCTACGGCCCGCACATCGGCGTGCTCTACGGCAAAAAGGACTTATTGGAATCAGTCGACTTTCCGAAGCTCATGCCGGCACCGAATACGGCGCCGGAGCGAGCCGAAACCGGTACTCAGAACCACGAGGGCATTGCCGGTGCGGCCGCCGCGGTGGAGTTTCTTGCCTCGCTTGCCGGCGGCTCATCAAGGCGAGAGCGTCTGCGGCTGGCGTTCGACGGACTGCATGAGCGCGGCAAGGCTTTAACCAGGCGCTTGTGGGAAGGCCTGGCTGAGATTCCCGGGGTTGCGCTCTACGGTCCGCCCCCGTCGCTGTTGCGAACTCCCACCGTTGTCTTTACGGTTCGCAATGTTGCCTCAGATGAAGTGGCGCGGCGCATCGCGGACTTCGGTGTGTTTCTCTCGCACGGCGATTTCTACGCTGCCTCGGTGGTCGAGCGCCTCGGGCTGGACGAGACGGGACTGGTCCGCGCCGGCTGCGCCTGCTACACGATAGCCGAAGAAGTGGAGCGGCTTATCGAAGGTGTCAGAGCGGTTGCCGTCGGCGCTTGATCCTCACGAGTAACCGCAACGTGGCACCAACGCCGCTGTTTGGCATGTGGGCGCCTTTTGTCCGTCTTCAGTCACCATGCGTCGCCGAGAAGCGCGCGACGCATAGGCCTCCCGATCGTGAGGGTCTCCCTATCCTGTCTTTACCAGCAACACCGCACGACTGCGCCGTATGAAAGGTTCCTCGACAGGCTTCAAGCCAACGCCCACAGCAGCCTGGAACTCCGCCTCAAACTGCGCAGGCTTCACGTGGCCCACAGGCTCCGCAAACAGAAGGCGGGCGCCTGGCTCCAGAGTCGTAGCAACCTCGGCGAAAAACGGCGCGGCGGCTGGCAACTCGTGCACGATGGCGAAGGCCAGCGCAAAATCCACCTTTCCGGCAAGGTCCGCGACACCCAGGGAGCTGCGTTCGGCCTGGCGAGCCTGGATGCGTTCCAGGAGTCCGGCTTTACTGGCCCGCCGCCTCAGCCCATTGAGCATTTTCGGCTGCAGATCCACGGCCACGACCCGGCCGGATGGGCCCACCAGACGGGCGAGCTCCAGCGTGAAAAACCCCATGCCGGGTCCAGGTTCAAGCACCGTCATACCGTCGTGCACGTAAGGGACAAGAATCTCGCGTGGATCGTACTCCAAACGCCGGATCGGGCTGGCTAGAAAGTACCCCAGCCACCAAGGGCATACATGTTCAGACATGGCGTTCCCACCTTTTCACGTTCGCCATCGATCCTCACGCCGGTCGAGAATAGATGATGTGATGCGAATCACTCTTCTTCCATGTGACAAGAGTCACAGCGCCTTGGTGAACTCCCGAATGACACTACTTCTGACGGTTATCTCAAAACGGGACAAAAGCGATGGCGAGTCACAAGCCACCACTTCTAAGTCCCGGGATGGCAGGCGATTATGAAAGGCAAAGCAGTCTCCAAGCCCGCCGGGTTGCACGCCAAGAAATGGCGGGAAGCGAGCCAGACGCGCGGCTTCGCCCATGTACTTTCCCAACCTCACGCTGGTAAGAACAAGGACCTGTGGAAGAAGCCGGACTCACGGGCGACACCCGAAAGCGCGGAACTCATCACCCGCAAGTACTCGTGACCTTGGTGGCGGATGGGCCGAACACGCTGGCGATACGATTGGGATTTGCGATTGCGGGCGGCGAGTCAACGACGCGAATCGCACTGCCCATGCAAAGGAGAATCGCGACATGATGAATCGACGTGATGTGAACAGCACGCTCGCCAGCGCACTGGCGGGTCTCCTCTCGGGTAAGTCTGGCGCACTCCTGTGGGCAGAAAAGTCGCCTGCCCAGCAAAACTCCCCAGACCAAAGGCAGAACACGTCCTCCATCGTCGTGCAGACGCTGATGAAGGAATCTCTGGCTGAGATACCGAATGCCGAGCTGAAGGTGAGCACACTCACCATTCCTCCGGGCGCCCCGTCCTTGCCGCATAGGCATACGGGTCCGGTTTTCGCATACGTGCTGGAGGGTGAGGTCGAGAATCAGGTCGATCCGAGCCCACCGCAGCGGTACAAAGCAGGCGAATACTTTTACGAGACCCCGATGCATGTGCACCGCCTCCTTCGGAACCTAAGTGGCATGGAGACGGCGAAGCTTTTGATTTTTGAGGTTGGGGAAAAGGGAAAACAGTTCACGATCAGCGCGGACTAGCGCGTCTGCCCTTGAGGGGCTGGATGCGCGCTCTCCTCGCTAGCCCAAGCCTTGCTTGCGTCCCGCTATAATGCCAATCACAGGGCGCTGTGACGCTCGATACCGATCGTCACGGGGGCGAAGGCGCCAAGTGGTGAGTGAGAATGATTTGCCAGGCTTACGTTTAGCAACTCCAAGGTGACTGGATCGGGCGCCGAGACATGGAGGATACCACCGGCCGTGAGAAGTTGGGTTTCGAGTCGGTTTGGGGGAAAATGGGCATGCCTACGAAGGAATCGAACCGAACAGATTCTTCTGACCAGCCAAGCAGCCGCCGGGAATTTCTGAAAGGCGCCACCAGCGTAGCCGTGGGCTTCGTGGTTCCGGGATCGACGCGATCGGAACTCGCAAACATGCTGCCGACGGTGCCGTTGGGAGGGCATCGCGTCACGCGGCTGGTTGTCGGCGGCAATCCTGTTTACGGCTACTCACACTTTAATCGCCAGTACGATCAGCACATGCGCGATTGGTTCACCGACGAGCGTGTGGTAAAGCTGCTCTCGGATTGCGAGAGAGCCGGCATCAACACCTGGCAGGCTAATTTCAACTACGACTTGAAGAGGCAATTTCGGAAAGTGCGCGCGGCGGGGTGTCAGATCCAGTTTATCTGCCTGGCCGCCTCCTGGCACTACGATGAGAAGATGGGACGGTCGGCGGAAGAAGTGCTAGACGGAACCATCAAGTGCGCACAGGCGGCGATGGAGTTCAAGCCTATTGGTATTGCGTTCCACGGCTTTGCCACCGACATTCTTCACCGGGCCGGGAAAATTGACTTGGTCAAAGACTACATCGACAGGGTTCACGACCTAGGGACCGCCGCCGGCATCTCGACCCACAACCCCAAGATCCTGGAGACGCTCCACCAAAAGGGATTCGCAAACGACTTCTACATGACCGGGTTGCACTACCTCAGCCGTCGGCCCGAGGACTGGGTGAAGGAAATCGGCACGGTTCCTGTGGACGAGGGTTGGATTGCGTCTGATCCGCCTAGGATGGCCGCGGCCGTGCGCCAAGTGGATAAGCCGACCCTTGTGTACAAGGTCCTGGCGGCGGGCCGCAAATGTAATTCGGAAGAACAGAAACACGCAGCGATCAAGTGGGCCTACGACAACATAAAGCCCATCGACGCCACGATCATCGGCCTGTACCCGCGCTATTCGGACCAAGTCACTGAAACTACCAACATGGTTCGGGAGATCTTATCGTGAGCTTTCACCGGTCAGCCTCTGCCCATCAGCGTCAGCATGACAGGCTTCCAATTGAAGTTTGCACTCGTGAACTTCGTGTTGAAGGCATTTCGGCACGCAGATGACGGAGGACCTCAGTTTGGCTGCGGCTAAGCCGCGCCACGTTCTGAGGATTTTACGTTTTGGACGGACGACCTTGTGCTACACAAGCCTGCGCGGGTATATGATGATCCGTTCCATAATCCGCCTTTGCAACGCACGGGACTCTCGCCTGACGCGATCACGCGATTCGGCGTCAGGCGCCTCATAGGAGTGTTCGTCATGATGAGACTCATATTCAGATCAAAGTTGTTCGGCAAGACCGCATTTCTTAGCGCTGTGTCCGTTCTCTCGGTCATCGTCGCCTTGTTCGTTATGCTGCGGCGAACTGAAGCCCAACCGATCCAGGCGGCAAGTCCGGCTACCGCCCAGGAGCAGGCAGCGCCGAAGCCGGGAACCGCTCCCAGGGCGGCTGCAAGCGTCGATTTGACCAAGCAGCCGACGCTCTTTGTTGTCGGATACGCGCACCTCGACACCGAGTGGCGATGGGAATATCCGCAGGTGATCGACGAGTACCTCAGCAAGACGATGCGCACCAACTTTTACCTGTTTGACAAGTATCCGCACTACATCTTCAATTTCACGGGCGCGAATCGCTTCATGATGATGAAGGAGTACTTCCCGGCCGATTACGCCAAGCTGAAACACTACGTCGAGATTGGCCGCTGGTTTCCGGCGGGCTCCTCGATGGAAGAAAACGACGTCAACTCGCCCTCGGCGGAGTCCATCATCCGCCAGGTGCTTTACGGCAACGAGTTTTTCCGCCACGAGTTCGGCAAGGCGAGTGAAGAGTTTATGTTGCCGGACTGCTTCGGCTTCCCTGCCTCGCTTCCCAGCATCCTGGTACACGCCGGCATCAAGGGGTTTTCCACGCAAAAGTTGAATGCGGCCTGGCAGCCGGCGCCGCACGTGGGCGGCCCGGATTCGCCGGAGAAGACACCCGAGGGCATTCCCTTCAATGTGGGTATTTGGGAAGGCCCCGACGGGAAAACGATCATCGCGGCAGTGAACCCCGGCAGTTACGGTGACGGCGTATACACCGATCTTACGAAGAATAACCCTCGGCCTGCGGGCGCGCGGTCCGGCCCTGGCGGCTACGTTTGGGACTGGCCGGATCGCGTCAACCTAAACGGGAAGGTCACCGGCGTCTTCACCGACTATCACTACGTAGGCACCGGCGATATCGGCGGGGCTCCTACTGAAGACTCGGTGAAACTGATGGAGGCGATTGAGACCAAGGGCACCGCGGTGTTGCCGTCGCCGCAGTCGATTATCAGCGAGGAGGAGCAGCCCAACGCGGCAAACGGCGCGAAAGTGAAGGTGGGAGACGGTCCGTTGCACGTCGTCTGGTCCGACGCCGACCAGATGTTCCGCGACATCAAGCCCAGCGAGACCAGCCGTCTTCCCCGCTACAAGGGTGACCTGGAGCTGATCAACCACTCAGCCGGATCAATCACCTCGCAGGCCTACCACAAGCGCTGGAACCGCGAGAACGAAATCCTGGGAGCGTCCGCTGAAGCGGCCTCGGTGGCAGCCGCCTGGCTGGGCGGCCGGCCTTACCCGTTGGAGCGGCTCAATCACGCCTGGCGGCTGGTGATGGGCGGCCAGTTTCACGACATCATGGCCGGAACCGCCACGCCGAAGTCCTACGAGTATTCCTGGAACGACGACGTGATTGCCATGAATCAGTTCGCGAGCGTGCTCACCAGCGCCACTGATGCTGTTGCGTCAGCCATGAATACCCAAGGCGAAGGAACGCCTATCGTGGTGTTCAACCCGCTCGATATTGCTCGCCAGGACGTGGCTGAAGCTGACATTTCCTTCCCGAACGGCGTTCCAAAGGGCGTTCGCGTGCTCGGCCCCGACGGCAAGGAAGTGCCCGCCCAGTTGGCTGGCCCTGTCGAGAATCAAACCGGCGCCGTCAAAGTACTATTCCTGGCCGACGTGCCGTCAGTCGGCTACGCGGTTTACAACGTTAAGCCGACAGGCTCTGCGCCGGCTGCGTCCGGTTCGCTGCAAGTGAGCGAGTCCGGGCTCGAAAACGAGCGCTATCGCATCAAGATCGACGAGAACGGCGACGTCTCCAGCATCTTTGACAAGAAGCTCAATCGCGAATTGCTGTCGGCTCCCATTCGTCTGGCCATCATTCTGGACAACCCGCGCTACTGGCCTGCCTGGAACATGGACTTTGACGATGAGCAGCGCCCGCCCCGTACCTATATCGGCGGACCGGCGCAAATCCGCGTGGTTGAAAATGGTCCCGTGCGCGTGGCCGTGGAAGTGTCACGCGAAGGCGAGGACTCAAAGTTTGTGCAGACGGTTCGCCTTTCGGCCGGCGACGCCGGTAATCGAGTGGAGTTCGGTAACGTGATCGATTGGAAGGCCAGTAAAGCCAACCTGAAGGCGGTCTTCCCGCTGACCGCTTCGAACCCGAACGCGACTTACAATTGGGACATCGGCACCATTCAGAGGCCCAACGAATTTGATCGGCAGTTTGAAGTGGCCTCGCACCGCTGGGTCGATCTTACCGACAAAAGTGGCGCTTTCGGCGTCACCATTCTCACAGACGACAAAAACGCCTCCGACAAGCCAAGCGACAATACCCTGCGGCTTACCTTGATGAGAACGCCGGGAACTCGGGGCGGTTACGAAGACCAGGGCACACAGGATTGGGGGCGACACGAGTTTGTGTTCGGCCTTGCCGGGCACGAAGGCGACTGGCGCCAGGGCCAGACGGACTGGCAGGCCTATCGCCTGAACGAGCCGCTCAGGACGTTCGAGACTTCTGCGCACTCGGGATTTCTGGGCAAGAACTTTTCATTGCTGAAAGTGAGCAGCAGCCGCGTGAGGCTAATGGCCCTAAAGAAGGCCGAGGACAGCGACGAAGTGGTGGTCCGTCTGGTCGAAATCAGCGGCAAAGCGGAACCCGACGTGCGAATTTCGTTTGCCGCGCCGGTGACGGCGGCTCGCGAAGTCAATGGTCAGGAACAGCCGGTGGGCCCCGCCAGTGTCAAGGGCGGCGAACTCGTCACATCTTTCAGCGCCTATCAGCCGCGAACATTCGCGGTGAAGCTGGCTAAGCCACATTCCGAGGTAGCCGAGCCAGCCTGGAAGCCGGTGACGCTCACGTACGACGCGGCGGTAGCCACCCGCGATGGCCGGCCCGGCGAAGGCTGCTTTGACTGCGATTACAATCAGCCGGATTCCCAACAAGGCAAGGCCCTGCCGGCCGAGATGCTGCCTGCCGACGTGGCCTACGCCAGTATACGATTCCATTTGGCGCCTGCGGGCGCCGCCAGCCCCAACGCGATGACGGCGCGCGGCCAAACAGTGCATTTGCCTGCGGGCCACTTCAACCGCCTATACCTGCTGGCCGCTTCGTACGATGGCGACCAGACCGCAGCGTTCAGCGTGGGCGGCAAGTCCGTGGACCTGAAGATCGAGGATTGGGGAGGGTTCATCGGCCAGTGGGACACGCGCACCTGGAATGAGAAGCAGTATGAAGTGCCGACGCCGCCCGAACCCGCCGCCGATGACCACAGTCCACGCGCCGAAAGGGCTCGGCGCTTCCGAGCTTACATCAAGGAGCACGGGCCGATCATCAGGACCATCGACGAGTATACGGGCCTCAAGGCCGGCTACATCAAGCGCGCGCCAGTCGCCTGGTTTGCTTCGCATAACCACGCCGACGACGGCTCTAATGAAGCCTATTCTTATTCTTATCTGTTTGCTTACGCGGTCGATCTGCCACAGGGCGCGAGCGAGTTGACCCTGCCGGACAATCCGAGAATTCGCATCCTCGCAGCCACGGTGGCGGATGAGCATGCGACGTTGCGTGCGGCGCAGCCGCTCTACGACACACTCGACCGCAACGGTGTAGACATGAAGCGGTGGAACACGGGAGTGGCCAGCAACGCACAGCCGCCGGCGGAGGATGATGAATAGGCCGTGAGGGGACGAGACTCACACGTCTCGCGAGACTCATTGGCGAGGTCGGTCATTCGAATGACTATTTGATTCGGAACAGGTGATTCCATGGACACCGCAGTCCTTGCACACCGAATTCAGTTCTCGCTCACGGTGATGTTTCACTATCTCTTCCCGATTCTCACCATGGGGCTCGGGTTCTTTATCGCGCTGCTTTCCACCCTCCACCTCAGGACAGGTGATGCGCGATATAGCCAGCTAGCACGGTTCTGGGGGAAGATCTTCGCGGTCAACTTTGCTCTCGGAGTGGTTTCGGGGATTCCCCTGGAGTTCGAATTCGGGACCAATTGGAGCCGGTTTTCGGCGTTCGGCGGTGGTGTTTTCGGTCAGACCCTTCCCCTCGAGGGCGTGTATGCATTCTTCCTGGAATCCGGATTCCTGGGCCTGTTTCTGTTCGGACATGGCAGAGTGAGCCGGCGGATCGAGTGGCTGGCTGCCATGGGTGTGGCTGTGGGATCTCTGCTTTCCGGATACTTCATCGTGGCCACTAACGCCTGGATGCAGCATCCCGTTGGATATGCGGCGGACGCAAGCGGTGCCATTCACCTCACTTCTTTTTGGCAGGTGCTACTCAATCCCTATGCAGGCTGGCAGTACCTCCACACCATCAACGGCGCTCTCCTTACCGCCGCTTACGCCATCGGTGCGGTTGGCGCGGGTTACCTTCTGCTGGGACGTCATCACCAATTCGCCCAGCTTTCGGTCAGGCTGGCTGTGATGGGCGGGATGATTCTTGCGCTGACTCAAGCCTTCCCAACCGGGGACGAGAACGGACGCAGTGTGGTCCGCTACCAGCCGGCGAAGCTCGCGGCTATGGAAGGTCTGCTGCAGACGGAGAAAGGCGCTCCACTGGCCATCATCGGAATGCCCGACACCGCGCAGGGAAAGCTGATTGATCCGATTTACGTACCAGGTGTGCTGAGCTTCCTCGCTTACGGAGACACGCATGCTACAGTGAACGGACTAGACCAGTATCCCCGCGACCTCTGGCCGCCGGTGGAGCTCACCTACTATGCCTATCACATCATGGTCGGCCTCGGCACATTATTCATTGCGCAGATGGCGGTAGGCATTTTCCTTCTCTTGCGAGGCAAGCTTGCCACCAGCCGCTGGTTCTTGTGGACGCTGATGCTCGCCATCCCGTTTCCTTATATCGCCAACGAAGCGGGCTGGACCGCCACCGAGGTTGGGCGCCAGCCGTGGCTAGTGTACGGCTTGCTGCGAACCTCTGCCGGCACTTCGCTCAGTGTCGCTGCCGGCGAAACCGTGTTTACGACGCTCGGCTTCGCGGGCATCTACGCACTGTTGTCTTTGCTCTTCGTCTTTCTCGTTGGGCGCATCATTGTGCAGGGACCGGAAGGGACCGAACATGCCTGATGGGACTCCGGGTTTCGTACAGCGCCCGAAGCGGGAGATTGCGCCATGATTCTCAACATCGTCTGGTTTTGGGTTCTGGGCGGCATGCTGATTGCCTACTCGGTGCTGGATGGTTTTGACTTGGGAGTGGGCTCGGTCTACCTTTGGGTGGCGCGCACCGATGAAGAGCGTCGCTTGGCTCTAAACGCCATCGGCCCGGTGTGGAACGGTAACGAAGTGTGGTTGCTGGCCGCGGGCGGCATGCTGGTGGTGTCGTTTCCCAAAGTCTACGCGTCTGCGTTCAGCGGGTTTTATCTGGCTCTGATGCTCGTTCTGTGGTTCCTGATCCTGCGCGGCGTTTCCATTGAATTTCGCAGCAAGCTAGAAAGCGGCCTTTGGAGGTCGCTGTTTGACGCCGGATTCTGGATCGGCAGCTTCGCCCTGGCGCTGCTTCTCGGCGTCGCTCTCGGCAACGTGCTGCGCGGTCTGCCGGTGGGCGCGGACGGAACATTTCAGGGGACGCTCGGCCTGGTGCTCAATCCTTACTCGCTGCTCACCGGCCTGCTGAGCCTTACCACGCTCGCTTGGCACGGCGCCAATTACCTCCGGCTCAAAACCGAGGGAGCTTTGCAGCAGCGAGCGCAAGCATGGTCGAGCGGGCTCTGGTTTGTCGTAGCGGCACTCGTTGCTCTAGTCACGCTTGCCACCTTGTGGGTGAGTCCTACGCTCGAGTCCAACTATCGCTCTTACCCGTGGGCATGGTCGTTTCCGCTGTTAGCGGTTGCCTCGCTCGCCGCCGGCTTCCGCTCACGGCAGGCCGGGCGTGAGCGCGGAGCCTTCCGGTCATCGGTGATTACGATCATTGCGCTGCTGGGCGCCGCCGCCATGACCGTATACCCCAATCTCCTGTATTCAACGATCAATCCCAGTTACAGTCTTACGATCTTCAACGCCGCGTCGTCGCCGCACGCTTTGGGTGCTTCGCTCCTGGCGAACGTGTTTGGCATGATCGGGGTGATTCTTTACACCAGCTACGTCCACCGCACCTTCAGCGGAAAAGTGCGCGTGGGTCAGCACGGGTATTGACTTTCCGAGGCGCAACGTAGGGGCAGGCCTTGTGCCCACCCACGGGCGACACGGGCATTTCCACTAGCCAACAACGCTAGCGTATACATCGAAAACCTCGCGGGCGATCGTCTCTTCAGAGTAACGCGCAATCCATTCGCGGCCCTTCGTTCGCGTTCCCCGTCGGCACACGTCAATGATGCGCGCAGCAATCTCATCGGCGCGCGGGGAAACGAGATGACAGCCTTCGGTGCGTCCAATCAGGTCGCGAGAATCGCCCACGTCTACAGTGATCACTGGCAGGTTTACTGCCATCGCCTCCTTAACCGCGTTGGGCGAGCCCTCGCCGTAAGAGAGCAATACGAGGACTTCGGCAGCGTTGAAATAAAGCGGCATCTGCGGGCGAGGCACGCCGACCACCCGTAAGATCTCAAGCTCAGGCAGTTGCGCACGCGCCAACTTCACCGCTTCCTGCAGCAGGTCAAAGCGCTTGCGGGTTACAGACGGATCATAGGGGAACAGCACATATTTGCGGCGGTCATCGAGGCCCAGAACGCGCCGGGCTTCACCGCGATCAATCGGGCGAAAGAGGTCGAGGTTGACACCATTCGGGATTACCCTACCGGACGAGAGGCGCAGGCGCTGCTTCATCTGTTCGCTCTTGACGATCACCGCACTCACGCACCGCGCCAGCGCGAAACTTGAAAGCTGATAGAAGAGACCAACCAGCGAATTGCGACCTTCCCGGTCAAACTGGCCGAGCACGTCGTCACCCATGAATGACACCACTACGGGAACCCGCCATTGAGCCCTGGCGACCAAACCGGAAAGACCGAAGTGGGCGTGGATCAAGTCGTACTTCGTTTCCGTCAAGCGGCGCTGCAATTCGAAGACGGCCTTCACGTAGTTGGCGTACGACTCCCGTCCGTTCATAAACAACACATCGTACTCAACGCCGTGCGGCCGCAGCGACTCCATTTGGGCTTGCACGAAACTGCCCCAGCCTGGGTCTTGTTTTGTAGGCCAGAGATTGGTGACCACCAACACTCTATAACGGCGCCAAGGCTTGTCAATAGGCACATAAGTGGTCGAGTCAGACGGATGTGTTTCACTCGAGGGCATGATTGAGATGAGGGCGAGATGCGTGTCGTAATCACGCGCTCTCCGCCGAAATTCGACGCACCAACCTTCGCTTGTGCCAACCGCGCAGTTCGTTGACGGTCAGGTACAGCTCCATAACCGCCAGACCAAGGATCAGACTTTCCACCGGAACCCTGAATCGATTGTTATCTTCCGGCTCGAATAGCGAAGCGATGACGGCCGTGTTGAAGCCCGTTGACCTCGATCCAGCCGCAATCCGGCACGCGCGAGGCCTGACTCTAAGCCGAAGCTCCTACTCCGGAATGCACGCTCTCGCGCTTCAGCAGAACGTAGAGCGAGCCGAACACCAGCACGCAGGAGACCAGGTACACAATTGACGTGGAAAGTGCGATGCCCGCCACCCCGTATCGCCACATGAAGACCCAATTGAGGACGGCGTTCAGCGCGGTGTTCACCGCTGCAATCACCATGAGCACTCCGTTGCGCTTCAGGGCGCTGATGAGGCGGACGGCCATGTTACCCACCAGGTAAAACGGGACCTGAAGCGCCAACCAGGCTTCGACGTGGCTCACCACCGCGGTGTCGGCGGCGCCGAAGGCTCCGCGCTGAAACAGGATTCGCACCAGAGGCCGCGCGAACACCACCATACCTGCCGTCAGCGGAACCGTCACCAGGAAAATCAGTCCGCTGTAGGTGCGGAGGGTGTGGCGGCAGGATTCCCAAGCACGCTTGGCCACCATGTCCGAAAAATAGGGCAGAGTCGCCGCGCCCAGCGGAATGGCTCCTACCACCACCAGAACGTTAACGATTTTGCGCGCGTAACTGAGCGCCGCCACGCTCCCGGACGGCAGCATCGCGGCCATGGCCTGATCGACGAGTTCGGTGGTGCCCATCAGCAGCGCCCCCGCCACCATGGGAACGTACTGGCCGATCACCTGGCGCAGCTTGGGATCAAGTCCAGACCACCGGGGCATGAGGCTAAAGCCATGCGATCGCGCCAGCGCCACCAAGCTCGCCGCCTGCAGAGCCGTGCCCACCACTGTACCCGCAGCTAGCGCGTAAATGCCCCATCGCCTTCCGAACTCGATAAGAAAAAGCAGTCCGCCCAGCGGAGCCAACACCGGTACCAGCGCTGGCAGCGCGAAGCGTTCTCCTGCATTGAGAAGGGCCGTTCCGTTGACGGTAACGGCGCTCATCACGATCAGGGGCAGCATGAAATAAAGCAGCTTGCGAGTGAGCAGCAGCTTGGCGGCACTAAACCCTGACGCCAGCAGTGGTAAGTAGTAGGGCGCGAAGGCTGCCAGCAGCACCGCGATCGTCAGCAACAGCGTGAGACTCCATACCAGCGCTCCGGAAAATAGCCGTTGAGCCGCATCCGCGCCTTCTGACTCGCGAACCTCCACGAAAGTCGGGATAACGGCCACATCGAAAGACTTCGCTACCAGATTCACGATGAATAGCGGCAGAACGTAGGCCGTGACATAGGCGTCGAGAGCGTCGCTGCGTCCGAAATAATTGGCTACCACCAACTCGCGTGCGGTAGTGGCAAGCAGTACGACTCCAGAGAAGCCGGAAAGTATCGTAACAGCGCGAAAAATCTTGCGATTGACGGACGACGCAATCGCCCCAAGAGCCCGCGAAAGCGGACCCGGCATGGAGTTCGGCTTCACTTCAAGTGGCGACGCGTCACGCATTCGATTTCAATGGGTTGTCTGGTCACTTGATGGTACCACGAGCATCTGCGCCAGCAGCCGCTCTGCCGCGAACGGAGCCGACATGACGAACAGAAAGAGCATCAGCACCGGCGTGGTCCCGAAGTTGAACTCAAAGAATCCTTCCACGACGAATGCCAGCCAGGCTGCGAACGATGCGTCTGCAATCCACACGGGCTTGCCTTCCCGTTGCAACCGGCCTCGCACGCGCAAGTCGTGCCATCCCAGCGCCCCCATGAACCAGAGCCACGCCGCCAGGCACGGCAGGCCGCGTTCGGCGCCGAGCTGCAAGTAGACATCGTGCAGGTGCTCGTGCCAAGCTGGCACCGCCTGCGTCCCCGGCGGAAGGTAAGTGAGATAGACCTCGGGAATATTGTTCGGGCCCACGCCGGTCAACGGATGCCGCCTCATCATCGCCAGCCCCACGTGCCACATCTCCATGCGAACGGCAATCGACGGATCGGCTGAAGGGTGAAACAACGTCTGTATCCGGTCACGCACGAGAGAGGGCGACGCCAAATACGCGGCCACAGCCAGCACCGGCAGCGCCCACAGCCAGCGCGCGCGCCAGCGCGCAATCACGTAGAGCAAAGCTACTCCGCAGCCCAGCCAGACGCCGCGCGTGAAATTCAGAACGATGGAAATGGCCACGACAGCCAGCACGAGCCACCAGCCGAGCTCTGAGGAAAGGCGAAGGCCGCGAAAGCGCCGGGCTTTCAGCCCCGCCGAGGAGCGCGCTGCAACAAACTTAGTTGAGGGCGCGGCTACGGCGTGGCTAAAGCCCCACCCTTCCCCGCGCTTTTGCAATCCTAGCGTCACGTAAGCCGCAAGCGCCACGAAGATCAACATTTGCTGGCCGCCGAAGTTCATCCAGTGGCCCTGAAAGCCGTGGATGCGAAGAAGGGTCATGAAGTAATAGAACTTGCCGGGATGCTCCGCGCGGACTTGGCGGTATTGAGTCGCGAACTGCACCAACGCGAGTAGTCCTGCCAGCGCGGACTCCACAAAGACCACTTGATAGATGGTGACAAGCTGCCGATAGCTGGCAATCAGATTCACCGTGAACAGAATAATGAAGAGCAACGTCAGCTTTCGCACCACGGTCCATCCGACAATCGGATTCTCGGCCCATCCGATGGAAAGTGCGGTGAAAGCGCAGAACAAGGCGAGCGGCAGCTTGAAAGGTGGAAACGCAGGCACGCGCGGACGGCGCAGCAAATCTGCTGCGTAACACACGCCAGCAAGCGAAAAGAAGATCTGCGCGGCGGCAACCGATAACAGCATTGACAGCACGGACAGGGTGAAGGAGACGGACGCCCACCGCAGAAGGCGAGGCTCGGGAAGATCGTTCCAGAGAGCCGAAAGCGTTCCTTGAACGCGGCTCACGGGTGACTCCGCGGTTCAAGTCTGCGCGTCGCTTGCGGAACGGTTCCGGTGAATTCGTTTTCGGCGGTTCCAACCGCTATGCTGATTCCAAAAGGTTTATGGCAGAGGCCGCATCCTGATCTTGGGTTCGTTTTAGGTTCGTTTAGGTTCGTTTTAGGTTCGTTTTTTGAGGCTTTTGTTGATTCTAAATGACTTCTCGGGTTCGTTTTTGCAATTAGGCCATACCCCGGGGGGGGGACCCTGTAATTGAGGCCAAAATGACCTCCAAAGCTCGGGGCCGCAAGCCCCTCATGACTCCCAGCGTAACGCTCCTGCGAATTGGGCGGGGGGCGCCTTGACGTTGCCTGCTGGTCCATGCTCTCTCATAGTCTATACCACGCCGAAGCTGTACGCAGGGCATAAGGCGAGAATTGGGATGGAATATTACAGGAGAATTTCTTCAGGCCCCCGGCGCTGCGGGAGTTGTTCTCCATCTGTCCCTAATTGCGCACGGCCCATACCTCCTTCCATGCCGTCCGCACGCAACGAAATATGATTACTTGTAGGACCCTTGGCTGGAATTCCAAACTGCATATTACCCTTAACCGCGAAGCCAGGTCAGCAGGACCTATATAATTGAAAACATGGACCAAATCTGCGTTCTCGCCTTGGACCTTCAGTTGCCCCTGCCAGCGGCAGGTAATGTCTGTCGTCCACCTGTGGGCACTCAGTTGTTTGGGGCACTGCAGACCTGGTTAAGCCGGAGTGGCTGGGAGGGCGGGCATTACTTAGGAGGAGACAAAATGAGAGGCTGTGTTTCAAGGCTCCTACTTGTCGGCGCGTTCGCGGCAGCGTTCGGCGCCAGCTCAGCGCGGGCCGTCGACGTCTACGGCCAGATCCGCGGCACGGTGACTGACGCAACGGGAGCGGCGATGGTCGGTGTGCACCTCACGGCCACCAACGTCGCCACCGGTGTGAAGTATACGGCCACTAGTGGCGCTGAGGGGAACTACTTGTTCGTGCAGCTACCCGCGCCCGGAACCTATAACGTGAGTGCCGAGCAAAGCGGTTTCCGGACGTTTGAGGCGGAGGCAATTCCGTTGAGCTTGAACCAGATTTACGTCGAGGACGTCCGCATGGAGGTTGGCGCGGTTGCACAGGAAGTAACGGTGCAAGCGGCCAAGCTCCAAGTGGAGACCACGAGTATTCAACTGGGGGCCAACATCAGCTCGAGCCAAGTTGTGGACTTGCCGCTCAACGGCCGCAACTGGGTCCAACTCCAGCAGACGCTGCCCGGTGTAGTGGCCGCCGCCGACTCGAGGGGAAATTTCGCCACCAATGGCAGCCAACCCGGCCAAAACAGCTACCTGGTCAACGGTATTGATTCGAACGACCTGCCGCTGAACACCGCGCTGGTCATCCCCAGTCCGGATGCCATTGCGGAGGTCAACCTCATCACGAATACCATCAATCCCGAGTACGGCCGCAACTCCGGCGCCATCCTGAATGCCGTCACCAAGTCCGGAAGCAACGCCTTTCACGGCTCGGGGTTTGAGTTTTACCGCGATACGAGCTTGGACACTCGCAACTTCTTCAACAACGGCCCCGGGGCCACGTCGGTTATTTTCCACCAGAATCAATTCGGCGGAACCGTCGGCGGGCCCATCAAGAAGGACAAAGCGTTCTTCTTCTTCTCCTACCAGGGAACGCGGAACGTTGTCCCCCAAGGGTCAGGGACAACCACCACAACGGTGTTCACGAACGACCAGAGAAACGGGATCTTTGCCGACATTCCGGGTTGCGCCTCAAGCGGCAATGCGTGCGCCTCCGCGTTTCCTCTCGTCGGTGAGAATGGACAGACTTATGCGGCGGGTACCCAGTACAGCACCATCTTCCCCACGGGACACATTCCCGCAGCCGACCTCAATCCGCTTGCTCTCAATCTCATGAACAAGTTTGTTCCTCCGGCCACCAGCGGAGGCAATTACGTCTTTAACGCCGTCACCACTGGCAAAGATGATCAGTTCCAGCCCCGGATTGACTACAACCTCAGCAATAAGGACTCGATTTGGGGATCCTGGCTGTGGGAGAGGCACCCCACTGAAGACACTTTACCCTTCACCGGCGCCACCCTGCCCGGCTTTCCAGACACGAGTGAACGGCACATTCAGAACTATTCGCTGACCTGGAACCACACCTTCAACGGCAGCACGCTCAATGAAGCGCGCTTCGGGTACACGCGCTTCAACTTCGGCGCGGTGCTGCCGGTCAACGTCCTCACCCCGAGTTCGGTGGGGTTCACCGGCATTGTCCCGCAGGACCCGGCACTGAGCAGTTATCCCGTCATCAACCTCACCGGTTACTTCACTCTGGGGTTCTCCACCAACGGCCCCCAGCCGCGCATCGACCAGACGTATCAAGCCGATGACAACTTCTCAAAGATCGTAGGCCGGCACGCCCTTAAGATGGGCATCGACTTCCGCGATTTCCAGGTTTACAACCCCTTTGCCAATCAGCTCAGCGGAAATTACGGCTTCGGCGGAACCGGTACTTACTCAACGGGAGACCCGGGCGCGGATTTCCTTCTGGGCATTCCCGATACCTACGGTCAAGGTACCGGCGACATCATCGACGCCCGAGGCAAGGAGTACTACCTCTACTTCCAGGATCAGTTCAAGATCAGGCCAAGGCTGACGCTCACCTACGGCACGGGCTGGCAGGTGGATACGCCGACCATTGACATCTACCACGACGGCCATGCCGCCACGGCTTACCGGCCGGGACAGACGTCCACCCTTTTCCCCAACGCTCCGGAGGGTTACGTGTTTCAGGGCGACCCGGGCGTGAATGCCACGGGCACGACGAAGTATGGCCACTTCGGCCCTCGCATCGGATTTGCCTGGAGCCCCGGTAGCTCGGGAAAGTGGTCCATCCGAGGAGGGTACGGCATTTACTTCAACCGGGAACTGGAAGAGCAGACCCTGCAATTCCTGGCTTCGCCCCCCTATGGCTTAGTGAGCACAGGAGCCGCGTCCTGTGGGGGCAATCCGGGCTTTGCCAATCCCTTTATGGACGTTGCGACCGGCACCTTGTGTCCCAACCCGTTTCCAGCAAATCCGAACCCGCCGTCGAGCGTGACCTTCGGCCAATACGAACCCCTTTTCCTTTACGCCGTCGATCCCAACACTGCGGTTCCCTACTCGCAAAACTTCAACCTGACGGTGGAGCACCAGCTTTCGCCGACCCTGCTCGTTTCCGCCGCCTACGTCGGGGCACTGGGACGCAAGGAGATCATTCTTCGCGAACTCAACCCGGGGCTGAACCCCTCGGGCTGCGCAGCCGACCCCAATTGTGTGGCTGACCGCACTTTCCAGGGTTTCGACTTCCCTCAGAATTTCGCGTATGACCCTAACGTCATCGCGGGAATCGGCAACAACCAGACGACAGGCACTTCGAACTACAACTCCCTACAGCTCACGGCTACCAAGCGCATATCACATGGGCTCTCTTTCAACGCCGTTTACGCCTGGCAGAAGGCGATGGACGACGGGTCCGGCTTTGAGAACTCCGGGTTTGGCGGTGGGGGATTCGGTGGCTACGGCAGCGTCCGGGCGACCAATCCCTTCAACCAGACGCTTTTCAACTACGGACCGTCTGCCTTCGACGCGGCGAACCGGTTCGTTATTACTTACACTTACGATATTCCATCCATCCATTTCGACAACTGGGCTGCCCAGCGGTTCTTCGAGGGCTGGAGGATGAGCGGCATCACCACCTTCCAGACGGGCTTCCCGCTCGACGTGGTGGACAGTGGCTTCCGGTCGCTGACCTGCTGGGCGTATACCTGGACCGCGTGCTGGGACGTTCCCAATACTAACGGTTCGCCCCAGTATGTTGACCCGAGAACCAGCAATTTGGTCAACGCCACGAAAGGCGGGACCGCGTCGAACAACCACTACTGGTTCGACCCCAACACTTTCGCCCGCGCTCCCATCGGCGTGCAAGGCGATGCTGGCCGCGACCTCTTGCGCGGACCTCACATCTCAAACTGGGACTGGAGCCTCCAGAAGGACACCCGCATCACCGAAAGCACCCGGCTGGAACTCCGGTTTGAGTTTTATAACCTGTTTAACCATACGCAGTTTAATGCAAGTGGAGTCAGCACCAACATCAATTCGAGCAATTTCGGCCGCATCCTGGCTGCCCAGAACCCGCGGCTGATCCAGTTGGCGGCGAAGATTTACTTCTAGCCGTTGATAAGCCATGTCTGAGAGCTCAGAGGGCGCCTGCTTTGGCAGGCGCCCTTTTTATTGGTGTGTGAAGGCTGTTGACCATCGATAACAGAGGCGCCAGAGACCTCCTTTGGAACGTCCCGGAAGGGTGAACAAAAAGCTGGTGCTGGTGTCATTTGAACGCCCCGAAACGCAGTCATTCCCGCGAAGGCGGGAATCCATTGGGGAATTCCTTTGAAAAAAAGGCATCAAGAAAGTGTGGATTCCCGCCTTCGCGGGAATGACTGCGCCCTGGAGGGGTTCGCCCTGCAAATGACACCAGCACCGAAAAGCTCAGCTTATATCGACAATTATCATAATTTATGAACGCCCAAAAACGTCCTATGATTACTTGTAGGCTTCGCCGCTGAGAATTCCAACCTACATAGGACTGCCCGATTCCTTTCTGATACATGTTGTTGTTAATGCTTGCTATATCAGCGTGTGGAAGTCTTGGACCTTCAATTGCCATAAGACGCGCAAGCTGTGCCCGTCGTCCAACTGCGGGCACTGTGCTGTGGGAGCACTGCAGACCTGGTAAGGCCGGAGTGGCTGGGAGGACGGGCACTGCTTCAGGAGGAGTTTCATGCGAAGCGGTGCGTTAGAGGTTCTCGGCAGAACCGGTGTTGTACAAGAGCGTCGTTCTTCAACTCGCGTTCAGCGCAGCAACCATCAGTACGTTCAGACTCACCAAGGCGACAAAACGAAGCGGCGGAATGCGGCGGCGGGCCGGTTCGGCCCGGCGGCTAGCCTAGTTCTGGCCTGCTGGTTCTCTTTCGGTCTGGCAGCCGTCCCGGCATCGGGTCAGGTTGTCAAAGGCTCCATTTCCGGTACCGTTGTCGATGCCACCGGGGCCGTGGTGCCAGGCGCGGAAATTGCCGCCTCCAACCGCGAAACGGGCGCGCAATACAGCACGGTGACCGATCAGTCAGGCCTTTTCCACATTGCCCTGGTGGGAATCGGCTCTTACACGGTTGAAGTCCGAAAGACAGGGTTCAGAGCTTTGACTCTGGGGGATGTCAGCGTCCAAGCGTCCCAGGATGCGGCTCTCGGCAATCTGACTCTCGAGATCGGGCAAGCGACAACCAGCGTTGAGGTGACGGCCGCGCCGCCACTGATGGAAACCACGCAGGCCCAGGTGACCAATACGGTTTCCAGTTCCACCATCCAAAGCTTTCCAGGAATCAATCTCAATAACGGTCTCGACGTCCTGGCGCTTCAAACGCCCGGAGTTGTCGCGACTCGTGATCTCGGATTCTCCAATTCCAACGGCATGGACTTCGGAAACAACGGCATTCGCGGCCGCAACAACGACCAGCAGATCGACGGCCAAAACAACAACGATAACTCCGTCGCCGGCCCCTCCCTCTTTATGACCAACCCTGATTTCGTGCAGGAGTACCAAATTGTTACCGAGAACTTCGGTCCGGAGTACGGCCGCAACTCTGGCTCGGTGGTCAATATCGTCACCAAGTCAGGCACGAACAACTGGCATGGCGACGCGTTCATCACCGAGAGCAACTGGCGCCTTAGCACCTTGAGTAACACCCAGAAGGCGTTCGAGGGGCTCACCCAAGTGCCCGTCTTCAACAACGAGTTTAGCGGCGTGAGTATCGGAGGACCGTTGAAGAAGGACAAGGCCTTCATTTTTGGAGGATTTGACAACAACATCATCCCCGGGAGCGCCGTATACGCCGAGGGCGGTCTGACGCCGACCCCGGCCGGGATCAGCGCGCTGCAGGGGTGCTTCCCAAACAGCCCGTCCATCTCGGCGCTCGCCAACTACGGGCCTTACGGAATCAAGGGTGGGAACCCGGTTCCCAGTGGCACGCCGACCACACAGACTCTCATGGCTGCGGATGGCTCACCCTGTTCGGTGCAGTTCGCCGGCGTCCAGCGGACTCTGCCGGACCCAGTGCACCAGTATGATTACACGGCACGAATCGACTGGAACGGCGTTAAGGACCATGTCTACGGCCGCTGGCTCTATCAAAAGATTACCTCGCTCAATCTTGATCCGGGAACCGCTGCATTGGGGTACCCTTTCAACGAGCCATCCTTTAGCGAGGATTTCGGCGTAAGTTGGACGCGCACCCTCTCCTCCACCATGGTGAACGAGCTTCGGCTGAGCTACGGCCGCCTGACCGTGGAGTTTGGCGGAAACGGCATCGGCAACACCATCCCGAATCAAGGAAACATAGCGTCGGGGCTGGCCGACATTTCGATTGGGACCCCCTTCGCCGGCTTCGGCCCCCCCGATAACTTTCCTTCGGGGCGCATTGTGAACACCTATCAGTTGCAGGACAACTGGAGCTGGTTCCACGGCGCGCATCAGATCAAGGCGGGCACAAACCTCACCTACCAACGCTCGCCTAACGTGTTTCTCCCGTTCTACAATGGCGGCTATACCTTCACGGACTTCCAGGGCTTTGCCGACAACATGCCGGAGTCCGTGAACGTGACACAAGGTACGCCCAACCTTGACTTCCGCGAGCACGATTCTTTCTTTTACGTCGGAGATGACTATAAGGCAAGACCCAACCTTACGTTGAACCTGGGGCTTACCTATACGTACTTCGGGCAGCCCGCCAATCTCTTTAACCAGCTTGATACCAAGCGTGAGAGTGGCTCGGAGCCGTTCTTCGATCCGTCCCTCCCGCTCAGCGTCCGAGTGTTCCCGAGCCTCCCGGCGCCGAAGAACCAGTTTGGACCGAGCGCAGGTTTCGCCTACACGCCACACTGGGGCGGCCGGCTGACGGGCAACGGCCAGACGGTGCTGCGCGGCGGCTATCGCCTGGCCTATGATCCGCCTTACTACAACATTTACTTGAACATTGCCGGGTCTGCTCCCCAAGTGCTAGCGCAGACTATTGCTCCGACGACGGCATCCGACGGGAGTGTGATCCCCGCTCCTCCGCTCCCGGCCCAACCCTTTGGGCCGAATGTGCGTAGCGATCTCGCGCCTTACCTAACGCTTGGCACGCAGGATCCGCGATCCTTTAACCAGACCACGGTAACGCCCAACTTCCGCGCCGACCACGTTCAGCAATGGAGCTTGGGAATTCAACGTCAACTCACGCCGGCCGCGGTCTTTGAAGCGCGCTACGTGGGCAACCACGGCGGAAACCTCTTTCAGTCCGTTAACGCTAACCCTTACATCGGCGGCCTCGCTGCGACATTCCCGAGCCTGGTTCCCTCGGGCGACACACCGTGCCCGGCTTCCCAGGCCGTCGTTTCACAAGCTGTCGGCCGGGTAAACTGCAATCTGGGCGTTGACCGGGTTCGAACCAATACGGCGGTGTCGGATTACCAAGCGCTACAAACGGAACTGCGCACCACGAACCTGGCCCATCAGCTCACCTTGCGGACGGCCTACACCTGGAGCAAGACAACCGCAAACGCCGACGAAATCTACGCCACCGGTGGGGCAGGTGGCACCCTGGCTTTCTCGCAGAATCCCTTCGATTACTTGGGAGGTGAGCACGGCCTTTCCGGTCTGGACATCCCGCAGAACTGGACGCTCAGTTTTGTCGAGCAGATCCCGGTGTACCGCGACCAGCACGGTCTCGCCGGACATCTCCTGGGCGGATGGTCAGTATCCGGCAGCTACATCATCGCCAGTGGCCAGCCCTACACTCCGATTCAGTTCTACCTCAATACTTTCTCAGGCCCCAACCAGTACTACGACACTAACTTTAACGCGGCTTTCGCCACCGTCTACGAAACAGCGCGCCCGTTCGCGGGCAGCTCTTCCGCGCCGGTGAATACGGTTGGGATCTATGCGGGTGACGTCTGTGGATTTTACGCAGCGGCCTGTTCCGTGGCCCCAGGCCAGCTCCTGAACTTCAACGCTTTCAACGCCAGCGGCGCGATTCAAAACGCAACTCCCAGCCAGGTGCGGTTCATCGCTAACGGTCAGGAGGCCGACTCCATTTACGGGACCGTTTATGGGAATGTGGGACGAAACGTGGCCCGCGATTACCAGACGAACACTGCGAACTTCGCGCTTTTCAAAGATACCCAAGTGACTGAACGGGTGAAGGCGCAATTTCGGATGGACATGGTGAATGTGTTCAACCACCCGAACTTCTCAAGTGTCGATCCTTTCATCGAGGATGCCGGACTAACGCAGGAGACAACCGGATTCGGCACTCCGAGTTTGTATCCGGGAACTACATCGACATTCGGACAGCGGCAAATCACCTTTGAACTGAAGCTTTTCTTCTAGTTGTTCGCCGATGTCGCATCACCCAGGGGCGCCTGCTTCGGCAGGCGCCCTTTTTCTTTGCCCGGCTCGGGCGACGCGAGCACCGAAGAGCCGGCAGACACCGCTTTGCATTTCCAGCCTCCGTGTCTAGCCTACAACTACCAGCGCTTTCTTGCTTGACAGGGCCGGGTCAAGTGTGTTAAGTTCAATTCCGTTCGCGAAGGCTGTGGAAGGCATGCGACTTCGAACGGACCCACATTCTCTAACTACTGCGGCTCAGGGGAGCAAGCTGCAAAATTTTTAATTTTTTTTTGGGGGTATCCTGGAATGTTGTTGATAATAAAGGACCGGAAATGAGAAAAGTGGGACAAATGAGAATACCCTGGAATGTATATGAAAACGCGCCACTTAGCCTCGCTATCCTGGAATGTTGTTGATAAATAAGATGGTTAGCTTATTTTCACGATGGAGTTCGGCGCTCATCTCTGGTGGCGCCCCTAGGCTTACTTCTGACTTCTTGCTCCTGAGTCCTGACTTCTTATTACTTCTGACTTCTGACTCCTGACTTCTGCCTTTTGAAGGACCTTGCCCAACGCGCGCTTGACACTGCCGTAGCTTCCGGCGCAACTTACGCTGACGTCCGCGTGGTGGACTACCATCAGCGCTATCTTGCTGCCAAGAACGGCCAGGCCTCCGGCGTTCGCGAATCGGAGTCAATGGGGTTGGGTATCCGCGTTATTGCGGACGGCTCCTGGGGCTTTGCCGCCACCGACGACCTCAGCATCGGGTCTGTCGACCGCACTGCCGCTCAAGCCGTCGAAGTGGCTCGGGCGAGCGCGCTGGCCAAGAAGCACGACGTCCGACTGGCTCCGGAAGATCGCCGGGTCGGCCATTGGGAAAGTCCTTGCCGCGTTGATCCCTTTACCGTGCCTGTATCCACCTGCCTTGACCTGCTGCTTAAGGTGGATGCCGAGCTGCGACGCGTGCCGGGCGTCACGCTGGCCGAAGGCTCGATGGACTTCCGCCGCATTGAGCAGTGGTTCGCCTCCACCCTGGGCTCAGAGTTGCACCAGGTGCGTACGCAGACGGGTGTGGGTTATTGCGCCACGTCTTTTGATGCCGGCGAGATTCAGCGGCGCTCCTATCCCAACTCGTTTGGCGGACAGTACCAGACGGCAGGTTATGAACTCGTCGAGCAGTTGGACCTGCTGGGCCACGCGGGCTTGATCGCCGAAGAAGCCGTGGCGCTGCACAAGGCCGAGCAATGCCCAGCGGGTGTGAAGGACGTGATTCTCGGCAGCTCGCAGCTCGGTCTGCAGATTCACGAATCGATCGGGCATCCAATCGAGCTCGATCGCGTGCTGGGCGACGAGGCCAATTACGCCGGCATGAGCTTTTTGACGATCGAGAAGCTGAACAACCTGAAGTATGCTTCCGAAATCGTCAACGTGGTGGCGGATGCGACGCCGGAACACGGCCCGGGCCTCGGCACGTTCCTCTATGACGACGAGGGAGTGCCTGCGCAGTGCACACGGGTGATCAAGGATGGGCTGTTCGTGGGCTATCTCACTTCGCGAGAGTCCGCGGCCTCGGCGGGCCTGGGCCGTTCCAGCGGGGCCATGCGCGCCGAAGGCTGGAATCGAATCCCGCTGATTCGCATGACCAACGTCAGCCTGTTGCCGGGAACCTGGAAGTTCGACGACCTGATCGCCGACACTGAAGACGGCATCTTGATGGAAACGAACCGGAGTTGGTCCATCGATGACCGCCGCTACAACTTTCAGTTCGGCACTGAAATCGGCTGGGAAATCAAAGGTGGAAAGCGCGGGCGCCTGCTCAAAAACCCTAGCTACGGCGGCATCACCACGGAGTTCTGGAATTCGTGCGACGCCATCTGCGGCTCCGAGCACTGGACCTTATGGGGCACGCCGAATTGCGGCAAAGGCCAGCCCGGGCAGATCATGGGTACCGGCCACGGCGCCGCGCCGGCGCGGTTTCGCAACGTGCAGGTCGGAGTCGCTTACGGAAATTGAACGATTGAAGGATTGAGGGATTGACTCAATGAGTCAATGAGTCGATCTCTGAATTCAATCAATCACTCAATTTCCCAATCACTAAATCTCTCAATGCTAACCCGCCAACGCGCTCAAGAGCTCTTCGCCGAAGTTACCAAATACTCCACGGCTGATGAGACTGAATGCCTCATCACCTCGAACCGGTACGCCCTCACTCGTTTCGCCAACAACAACATTCACCAGAACGTGACTGAAGAAGGCCTTTACCTTTCGGTGCGCGCGGTCGCCGGCCATCGCATGGCGCGCGCCGGCACCAACAAGCTGGATAGCGCTTCCATCCGCCGGCTGGCGGAAGCGGCCCTGGACCTGGCGCGGCTTCAACCGCCTGATCCGGAACTTCTGCGCATGCCCGAGCCTCAGATGTACCGCGCCGTGCAGCGATTTGTGCCGGACACGGCTGAGCTCGGCCCGCGCGATCGCGCGGAGGCCGTGACGGGCGTGATCCGCCGGGCGGAAGCCGATCATCTGACGGCAGCCGGCGTGTTTTCCAGTGGCTGCTCCGTGATGGCGCTTTTTAATTCACGGGGACTGCGAGCGTTTCACGAGGAGACGGTCTCAGAGCTCTCAGTCACCATGGTGGGCCCGACAAGCTCGGGTTGGGCCAAGAAGACAGGACCCAATCACCTCGAACTTGATCCCGAAGCGCTGGCCGACCGCGCCGCGCGTAAGGCTCTGGCCAGCGCGGAGCCGCGCGAGATTCCGCCCGGACGCTACACCGTGATCCTGGAGCCGGCGGCCGTGCTTGATCTGCTGGGCTTTCTGGTGCTCGATTTCAGCGGTCTGGCGCTGGCCGAGCAGCGAAGCTGCTTAACCGGTAGGATGGGAGAGAAGCTTTTCGGCAGTAACATCGAGATGCGTGACGACGTGTACCATCCGCTGCATCTCGGCGCCCCGTTCGATGGTGAAGGCGTGCCGCGGCAGAGAGTGATGCTCGTCGAACACGGTGTGCCCAAGAACCTCGTTTACGCCCGCCAGACGGCGCGCAAGGCAAGCGCCGAGCCTACAGGACACGGCTTTCCGCTGCCCAATGAATACGGCGAAGCTCCAATGAATATCGTCATGGAAGGCGGACGCCACAGCTTGGACGACATGATTCGCTCCACCGAGCGTGGCCTGCTGGTGACGCGCCTTTGGTACATTCGCGAGGTCGATCCTTACCAGAAGATCGTCACGGGAATGACGCGCGACGGCACGTTTTGGATCGAAGGCGGAGAGCTGCGACACGGAGTCAGGAACCTCCGTTTCAATCAAAGCTTGATCGAGATGCTTTCGAACGTCGAGATGATGAGCCCGCCGGAGCGCGCCGCGGGTGAGGAATCCTTCGAGATGGTGGTTCCAGCTATGAAGGTGCGCGACTTCACCTTCTCCTCGGTGACGAAATTCTAGCAGGCTGCGGAAAGACTCGCCCAGCCTGTCATTCCGAGGAGCCGAAGGCGACGAGGAATCTCGCATTGTCTTTAGGCGAAAAGGGGAATCAATGGACTCGCGAAGGCATGGACTTGTTTTGGGCACGACACGTTCGTTGGCGCTTTGGGAGCCCTTCTTGGGGATCGCCCTGGCAGCGATGCTCAGCGCCATCGCTTGCGAGAACAGTGAGCCGGTGGGCGAGACTCGCACGGAATCAAAGACGGTTCAGCTCGGCGCGGCAAAGGCGGTCCGCGTGAATCTGAAGATGGCCGCGGGCGAGCTCAAAGTGGCGGGCGGCGCGAGCGACCTTATGAACGCGGATTTTACGTACAATGTCCCACGCTGGAGACCAGAGGTAAAATACGACGTGACCGGAGGCACCGGGCAGCTCTCCGTCCAGCAGCCCCCGGAGTCGGGCGGGCACGGTGGACGAACCGCTACGAATGGGACTTGCGCTTGAGCAACCAGGTCCCGATGGAAATGACGATTGAACAGGGAGCGGGCAGCGCCCATTTGGATTTGGCCGGTCTCGAGCTCGGCAAACTCAAAGTGAATATCGGCGCCGGCGAAACGACCATCAACCTGGACGGAAAGTGGAAGAATGATCTTGAGGCGTCAATCCATGGTGGCGTGGGACAGGCTACGCTGAAGCTGCCGCGGGATGTAGGTGTGCACGTGGTGGCGCATGGAGGTCTGGGCGCCATTAACGCCTCCGGCTTCTCCAAAGACGGCGACGCTTATGTGAACGACGCTTACGGCAAGTCGCCCGTGACGCTGCGTATTGAGGTGGAAGGCGGTGTAGGTGAGATCAACCTGGAAATGGGAGAAAGCTCGGGCGTGGTGTGATCATTATTATGCCAAAATCATCTCGAAAGTCCGAATCGAAACGAAGCCGCAGGAAATTTCTGAAGGAGGTGGCGCTCGGCGCTGGAGCGCTAGCAGTCCCTGGCGGTCAAGCGGCTGCCGTGCAAGCGGCGGGCGCAGGCGGTCAGGGTGCGAAGAGCCCGGCCCAACCCGCTGATCGCATTGCCTACCCTCGCGTGTTTTCCGGCAGGCATCGGAAAATGCTGGCTTTCCCTTTGGGAGGCGTGGGAGCGGGGAGCATCAGTTTGGGCGGGCGCGGCGAATTGCGCGAGTGGTGGATTTTCAACCGGCCCGACAAAGGGAACGCGCCCAATTACGCCTTTCCCTCCATCTGGGCGCAAGCCGGCAACGCGCCACCGGTTGCGCGAGTCCTCGAAGCCCGCTACCTGCCGCCTTACGAGGGATCGAGCGGGCTCGGCTCGCAGAATGCTCCGGGCTTGCCGCGGTTGGAGTCTTCCCTCTTCACGGGAGAGTTCCCTCTGGCGCGCGTCGACTTCGCCGATTCAGATTTGCCCGTCAAGGTGTCCCTCGAAGCTTTCACACCTTTCATTCCCTTGGATGCCGACGAGTCCGGGCTGCCGGTGGCGGTGCTGCGCTACCGCGTAACGAATCCGGAGGCGCAGCCCGCCCAGGCGTCGATCGCCTTCTCGATCGACAATCCAGTGGGCACAGGCGACGCAACAGGCCGGTCGAATGAGTTCCGCAGCGCCGAGAACCTCTCAGGACTGCTGATGAAAAACCCGTTTCTGGGAGCGCGTGATCCTCTGGCCGGGACTTTTGTGCTCGGCGTGCTCGGTGGGACATCCGGCAGGCTTTCCTACTTACGAGGTTGGCCCAGCGCCACCTGGTGGCAGAGTCCGCTTTTGTTCTGGGATGACTTCTCGAAAGACGGCGAATTGGGACCGCAAACCGGAACCGCGGGCACCGTGGGCGCGCTGTGCCTGAAGCGCGAGATTCCGGGCGGCGCAGATGCAGGGTTCACGTTTCTGCTGAGCTGGCATTTTCCCAATCGGACGCCTAAGCGATGCGGGTGGCGCGCTCCGGAAGGCCACGAGAATGACCTCATCAGCAACTTTTATTGCAGTCGCTTCAAGGATGCCTGGGATGCGGCACAGTACGCCGCGCAAAACCTGACTGATCTCGAGCAGCGCACCCGCCAGTTCGTCGAGACCATGCGCGAGACCACTCTGCCCGCCTCGGTCAAAGACGCGGCCACCGCTAATCTTTCGGCGTTGGTGACGGCGACTTCTTTCCGCACCAGCGACGGCTCTTTTCACGCCTTCGAAGGCTGCGATGACCAGTCAGGCTGCTGCTTCGGCAACTGCACGCACGTTTACGCCTACGAAACCACCATCGCCAGCGTCTTTCCCAGCCTCTCCCGGTCACTGCGCGACCAGCAGTTTGGATTTCTCACCGACGACGAAGGCCGGATGGACTACCGGGAGTTGCTGCCTTACGGCATCGCGCGCACGAGCCTGCCGGCGGCTGACGGCCAGATGGCTTGCCTGATGAAATTGTATTGGGATTGGCGCCTCAGCGGCGATACGGAGTGGTTGCGGAACCATTGGCCGGCGGCGAAACGAGCGCTCGAGTTTGCCTGGATCAAAGGCGGCTGGGACGCGAACCGCGATGGCGTGATGGAAGGCGTGCAGCACAACACGTATGACGTGGAATTCATTGGGCCCAATCCTTTGTGTGGCATCTGGTATCTGGGCGCACTGCGTGCGGGCGAGGAGATGGCGCGCGCCGTGGGGGATGACGCCGCTGCAACCGAATATCACCACCTCTTCGTGCAGGGACGCGACTGGATTGACGCGCACCTTTTCAACGGCGAATACTACGTGCAGAAGATCGAAGGAATACCGCGCGATCATGTGGCCAAAGGGATGTTGGAAGGCATGGGTGGAGACACCGAGCATCCTACCTTTCAAGTGGGCGAAGGCTGTCTCGCGGACCAGCTCATGGGACAGTATTACGCTCAGGTTGCGGGTTTAGGGCCGGTGCTCGACACGGATAACGTGCGTGCCACGCTGCGCTCCATCTACAAACTAAACTACGCCAGTAATCTCTCCAATCACGTGAACGTACAGAGAACCTATGCGCTGAACGACGAGGCGGGCCTGCTGGTTTGCCACTATCCCGAAGGCAAAAGGCCTGAGACGCCGTTTCCTTATTACGCGGAAATCTGGACTGGGATCGAGTATTCCACGGCGGCCTTAATGATCTATGAAGGCCTCGTGGAACAGGGCCTGCAAATCGTCGAGAGCGCCCGTCGCCGATTCGATGGCGAGCGCCGCAACGCTTGGGATGAGCCCGAATGCGGCTGGCATTACTCTCGTCCTATGGCCGCGTGGTCTCCCTTCTTGGCGCTCAGCGGTTTTCGTTATCACGGCGTCGAGAAGAGTGTGGTCGCGAAGCCGCTCGTCAATCGGTCGCGGTTCTCGTCGTTCTGGTCAAGCGGAACAGGATGGGGTGCATTCTCGCAGCAACTCAATCCGCGCGGCATCACCTTTACCCTCACGGTTCATCACGGATCGCTGGCATGCAAGTCTGTGGCGCTTGCGAGACGGAATGGGAATGGAAGCGCGAGAGCGTCCTCAGCAAAGCTAGACAACGGCGTGATCGCTCACGAACTCCAGACTCACGGCGACGAGATGGTCTTCGTGTTCTCCCAGGACGTTGTGGTGACCGAAGGCCACAAGTTGCTCCTGAGCGCCTGAAGCCTGGGAGAGCGGGCGTCTCGCCCGCTCTCTTCGGGCTTCCTCTTCAGTGAACCAATTGACGCCGGCCGAGACGGCCGCGCTCCCACGCGTTTCTCACGCGCGCGTCAGGAAAATCGGCACGCCGAGCTTATTTGCGTAGTTGGGCCGGTAGCGCTTGGTGTTGTACATGGTTTCGAGGTCCACACTCCGCGGCCCAAGTTTGGGATCGGGAATGGGCGCCGTCGCATAAGAGCCGTGAGAAATGGCGGTCATCACACCGTGCTCACCCTTCTCAATGCAATCCATGGCGATGCTGGCGAAAGTCGATGCCACCATTTTGTCTACAAAGTCAGGGCTGCCGCTGCGTAAGTCGTAGGTGAGGTCGCTGACGATCGTCTCTTCGCCCGTCGCTTTCTTGATTTCATCGCTGAGGTCTTCACCCACGTTGGCCTTCTTGCGATGTCCAAACGCGTCAGGCTCGCCGTATTCGCGCGCCTGATAGCCTTCCCACGCTGCACCTTCGGAAAGAATGACGAGGGCATAATTACTGGGGTTCAGGCCCTTGTCCCTCATGATGAGCTCGATGAGGTGGTTCAGGTCCACCTTGTATTCCGGTATGCAGCACCGGATCGACGTCACGTACGCCGTGTAGAGCGCCGTGTATCCCGCGTCGCGGCCAAAGACGCGGAAAATACCAATGCGCTCGTGCGAGCCCACCGTGGTGCGCTGGCGGTCGATGGCCTTCATGGCGCGGGTGATCGCCGTTGAGAAGCCGATGCAGTATTCGGTGTTTCGCACATCGTTGTCCATCGTCTTCGGAATCGCGATCACCTTCACGCCTTCGTTGTCGAGCCGCGCCGCGTAACTGAGTGTATCGTCTCCGCCGATCGCGATCAGGTAGTCTAGCCGTAATGCGGCGATATTCCTGAGCACCTGCGGAGTGATGTCGTAGACCGTAGACGTCACACCCTTGCGGGTGCTTTCGAGTTTTGGGAAATTCATGCCCTCGCACACAGGCGGCAGTTTCGCCATTCGCGCCGGGTTTGTGCGCGAACTGTGTAGGAAGGTTCCGCCGGTGCGGTCGATGGTGCGGGTGTTGTCGCGATTGAGCGGCAAGATATAGCGCGCGCGGCTCGCCGGGTCTTCCAGATTGACGTGCGTCAGCCCTTCCCATCCGCGCCGGATGCCGATGACTTCCGAGCCAAATTCGATGCCTCGATAGACCACCGACTTCAACACTGAGTTCAGTCCGGGGACGTCTCCGCCGCCGGTAAGAATGCCGATCCGCTTCGCCACCATGGAAATCCCCCGATAGGCTTGATAACGGCCCGATGACGGCGGCCCTCCGATCCCGCTCGTCCATGCCCAGCACACAGTTTACATGAACTTAATGTGATGCAGGCGAACGCCCGCTCGTTCTCATTCGCCGATGATTTTGATCAGCACGCGCTTGCGGCGTTGGCCGTCGAACTCCGCATAATAAACCTGCTGCCACGGTCCGAAATCGAGCTTGCCTTTGGTCACGGGAATCAGCACCTGATGTCCTACCAACAGATTCTTCAAGTGCGCGTCGCCGTTGGTTTCACCCGTGCGGTGATGCCGATAGTCGTCGCGAAAAGGCGCCAGCTTCTCCAGCCACTCCTCAATGTCAGCAATCAGGCCGTCCTCGGCGTCATTAATGTAGACGCCCGCGGTGATGTGCATGGCGGAGGCCAGCGCGAATCCCTCCTGCACTCCGCTTGACTCCAGCGCCTTTTGAACCTGCGGCGTGATATTGATGAACTCGCGCTTCTTCTTAGTGTTGAACCACAGGTATTCCGTATGCGACTTCATGCGGCTCTCCCGTTGCTGAATACAAATGTAGACGGAAATGGCGTCGAAGGTTGACTCAGCTCGACTGGGGCAAGGCCCGTTGGCTTCGCCGCAGGATGGAGGGGAGCACCAGCGCCAGCAACGAAATCTTCAGAATCTCACCGGCCCAGAAGGGCGCGAAGCCCAGGAGCAGCGCCTGCCGAACGGACGTCGCCGTAAGGAATTTGAGCCACAGAACGCCCGTCGTGAGAATGCAGGTGTCTGCCGCCAGCAGCGCACCGATTAACGACCAGGTTCGACGGATTGCTCCTCGCTCAACCATCCCGCCGAGCAAAAATGCGGCGGCTGGAAAACTCCAGAGATAGCCGGCTGTGGGGCCGATGAGCGAGCCTCCCGCGAACACCGGTAATCCGGCTGCTCCCAAAGCGAGGTACGTAACCTGACTCAGCAATCCACGCCGGGCGCCCAACACTGCTCCGGCCAGCAGCACGCCAAAGGTCTGGCCGGTAATGGGAACGGGCGTGAAGGGCAGCGGGAGTCGAAGCTGGGCCAGAACAGCCGTCAGCAAGCCGAAGCCCACGATTTCGAGCCAATCGAGCGTTGCGCTCCGCTTTGTGCTCCAGTTGTCAATCAAAACGTTCGATGCGCCGTGACTCATTTCGCTCCTCAAATCGGGGATCAGGGGCCAGGGGTCAGCAGCCGGAATGATTCTACGTCCCTGATTCTTCAAATCTGCGTGGAAGCCCGTAGTGGTGTTCTCCCCGCCTCCTGCCCCCTGACCTCCGGTCCCTGCCCTAAGCTGCGCAGCAACTCCGGCAGTTGCTTCGTGAACGCCGAACGCGCCAGCACCTGATCGCAACCCGCGGCCCGCGCCGAAGTGATAACGTCGGCCGCGACATGGGAAACAAAACCAACAACCGGAAGGGAGCGGGTTTGTGCCGCGGCCTTAAGCTTCCCGATCACCCCGAGCGCTGCGGTGGAATTCAGATCGAGGATTACGGCTTCGATGCTCCCTTCACCCGCGTGCGTCTCGAGAGCAGCCCAAAACTTGGGAGCGCTCACGATGTCAATAGCCACACCCGTTTGCTGCGCGGCCTCGCGGATCTTCACCGCGAAAAACAGATCGTCCACAACAGCGATCACAGCCAAGCTTGCCAGCCTTTCTGAGAGCGCGCCTCAGCGGGATTTCACCGATGCCTAAAAGCCCTCAAAACAAAAGCAGCCTACCCCTCGACGATGCCATCCAACCATTGTAATGAATTCTACGCGACAATGTCCGACGTGCAGCAGCACGGAAGTGCACCGCAGCCACTATCGAGGGCCATTTGAGTTGTTGACGCTCCTCTTTCTCTTGCGTCCTTATCGATGCCGGCTTTGCAATCACCGCTTTTTCGGATTCCTCTTCGAAATCAGAAGAAGGAAGCGGCTCGCAAGATGGAGCGACGACCTCTTTCACCTCCGGGTTCGATGACGTTCGGTCAACCCGGCGGGTCGCCCAGATCTGGGCTTTAGAGTCTGTCCCTTAGGGCCTGCGGGCCGCGAAAGGTCATGAAAATCGCCGTCCTTGTCGGGCGGGTTCGGAGGGCCGGGGCAAGCCCGGGCCCTACGAGGCGACGACGGCCGCATTTTCGACCCTGTATGAGAACTCTATAGTTGCGCGCTGTAGCGGCGGTCTGTGACCGCCGAAGCCGTTGATTCTTAGGTACGGCGGTCACAGACCGCCGCTACAGCACGCGGTTTTCACACAGACTCTTTAGCCCTGAAGCACCTCTGTGTTGGCTTCAGCGGCTAAAGCCGCCTCACTGGAGATCTCGCCACGGCGGGGTTGAAAGCCCGCCCTTTCAATTGCCGAGGGTGTCATCATACTCGGCAATCCCCAGCAGGTCGGCTGACGCCGATCATCCGCTACGCTCAGCACCGAATTGTCTTTTTCTTCTTGCCCACGCGCCCGGCCGCTTCTACCTTCGCAATCAACGCGGTGGCCAGCGGAACCTGACAGGCCGTGTCACCCATGTCGACGGACACCGCGCCAATCTCATTCGCCGCCCCCTTCGCTTGATCCAGCAAAGGTTTCACATAGGTCCCCACGGCAATCACAAAACCATTCATCGTGTAACGGGCCCGGTTTGGCGCTTTCCCGATTTCTTTCACCACTGTTCTTAGTAGACTCGCGATCTCGTCAAGGTCCAGGGCGTCGTCTGTCCGTGTAGCAGCAAGTCCCGAATACGTGCACCAACCCGATGATGCCAAGTGCTCCCTCTTAGACTTGACCCATTCCATCGCCAGGTCGCGGGCATAAGCGCTCTCCACCGTCACCCAAGGCACCGTGTATTCGGAAATCATCGGCATGCCGGCAGCGCCTTCGGCCCAGGCTTGCAGCTCTCGCTTGGCCATCTTTGACCCGTCCGCCACGATGCCGGCGAGATACATGGCGTCCACAATGCCGGTTTCATAGAGTTGGCAAGCCAAGGTCTGTTGGCCTTTGATGGTTTTGGCGATTACCTTCAGGTCAGCCATGCTCACGCCCAACGCGCGGTCCGCGGGCAGACCGTGCCGCGCGTAGATAGCGCGCGTCTTTTCGCTTCCCTTCTTCTTCAGGCTTGCCATGACGGATTCGACGCTCGGCATAGGGTTTCCTCCTAGAGCAGGCTGCGGAAAAAATTGTCCAACCTGTCATTCCGAGGAGCTGGCGACGAGGAATCTCGCATTGTCTTTCTTTTCAGAGCGGGATTTCTCGCTGCGCTCGAAATGACACGGTTCCGCACGTCTTTTCCGCAAGTTGCTAGGCTAGGTCTAGGCTAAGAGCCCCTGTTGGACCCCCGCTTCCGCGGGGGTGACGTCGTTGGAATTAGAGCTAGTATTCCGGACGCAGTCATTGCCCCGAAAGCGGGAATCCATAAGTTCTCACACTGGCTCTGAAGCCCCGCCCTTTTCAAATCCTGGTGAGTCGTCATGTCGCCTCGCAGACACGAGATCAATCACCGTGAAACGTTCTAAAACACAATCACACTATAAGAGAGAACATCTGCGGTTCTGCACAAGCTGTTGCGGGTCTCCTCGAAGCCACCCAAGGCTGGCTGCCGTGAGGCTCCGAAGCTTCGGGCGAGGCGCCGTGTGTTCAATCGCTGCCGCACTGCGGCACCAATTCGAAGGAGAGGAACAATGGCTGAACAAAAGGGTGACCAGCGCATTAGCCGCACCGACGTGATTCATCAGTATCGCGAGGCAAAGGTTGCGCGATTTCAGGAACTTGTAAACCAAGACCGCTTCCTGGCCGCGCAAGCCGTCCTCGACCCGCTCGGGACGCTGTCCCGGTTCGGGCTCGTGGACGAGTCCGATCACGATTTGCACACGGAGTTGAGCAAAGGGTCTCTCGCAGACCTGGCCTACTTCAAGCATTCCGTCGAGACCCGCGGACTGGAGAACGTCCTGGGATCCAAAGGCGAAGAAATCGCACGCGCCCTGCGGCTCGTGATCGTTATTACCATTACTTGGGACCACGTTCGGGTGGTTATCACAATCACGTTTTGAGTTGAGCTATGGGCACGGCGGCGCGGGTTGACCCGCCGCCACCCAGGCCTTCCTCTTCGTGGAACATTCCACAAATCGGAAAGCCTATGGTGCAGCGCCTCGACGGGCGCCTCGCCCCGGGCCCTCAACTAAGCCGCACAGGAACCCAACTGCGCGTCCCTATACGCCACGCCCACTCCTCGAGATGACAGCCGGGGCGAGTCTTTCAACAGCCTGACCCGGGCCGCGGGCCACCCCCCCAAACACCCCGACATAGTACCAAAGTACTGCCTCGTCGCAACACTCACGTACTGATTCCGAGCCGCCGATATTACTCCACGAACGGCAGACTTCCGCTGCCGGGTCGGGAGGAGTCATGCGGAGAAGAGTCGGTATAGCGCTCACATTGGCTGGAGCTCTGGTCTTTGCGGCGCGAGCCCAATCAGGCCGGGCTCAAACAGAAGAAGGATGGGTTCGCCCGCGGATCGCTCAGGCCATCGACGACCGGCAGCGAATCGTACTGCACGGGAACATCCACCGCCTGGCACGCCCTGAATTCGATCGCGGCGCCGCACCCCCCGACCTTCAGCTTGACCACATACTGTTGGCGCTGACGCGCACGGCGGAGCAGCAAGCGGCGCTTGACGAGCTGGTTGAAGAGCAACAAGACAAGGCTTCGCCAAAGTACCATCACTGGCTCACCGCGCAGCAATTTGGCGAGCAATTCGGCGCTTCGCCGGACGATATCGCAGAGATCACGGACTGGCTGGAATCACATGGCTTCACCGTGGACCAGGTGCTTCGAAGCCGTGGAGCCATTGAGTTCTCAGGAACCGCCGGCCAGGTGCAGGACGCGTTTCACACGGCCCTGCACCGCTACGAGGTGAAGGGCCAGGAGCACTGGGCCAACGCCAGCGAGCCCGAGATTCCGGCAGCGCTTGGCGCAGTGGTGAGCGGCGTCGTCAATCTGAACAGCTTTTTCGCTAAACCGAAGCTGGTGCGATCTTCAGCAACCTTTCCGATTCAGTCCGAAGCCGACGCCCAGCCCCTCTACAGCGCGGGCGGGTCCTATCACGCCCTTGCGCCGCAAGACATGGCGGCGATCTATAACCTGAATTCGCTTTATCAGGCCGGCGTAAACGGCAACGGCGTCACCATTGGAGTTGTAGGACGCTCGAATATCAACCTTCAGGATATCAAAGATTTTCGGCGCGTGTTCGGCCTTTCGAACAATCCTCCGCAGGTGATTGTAAACGGCACGAATCCCGGCGACCTGGGCGGCGGCGAGGAAGACGAAGCGGTGCTGGACAACTCATGGGCCGGAGCCGTGGCGCCGGGTGCGACGGTCAAGTTTGTGGTTTCCGCCTCCACACAGACGGCGGACGGCACTCTGCTTTCCGAGCAGTACATCATCAACAATAATCTCGCAGACGTTATGACCGAGAGCTTCGGTTTGTGCGAGGCCGACGTGCCGCAGTCTTACGCCACGTATCTTTCGGGGCTCGCCCAGCAGGCCGCTGCCGAAGGCATCACCTATCTGGTATCGACCGGCGACACCGGCTCCTCGGGCTGCGACTCCACATCCGAGACCACAGCCACCGGGCCGCTCTCGGTGAACGTGTTGGCCTCGTCCCCGTACATCACCTCTGTCGGCGGTACGCAGTTCAACGAAGGCAGCGGCACGTACTGGAATTCGAGCAACAGCTCTTCATACGGATCGGCGCTCTCGTATATTCCGGAGAGGGTGTGGAACCAAAGCTGCACGACGGCGCAGTGCGGCGGCGGTGCGAATATTGTGGCCGGCGCCGGCGGCGCCAGCGTATATTTCACGAAGCCTAGCTGGCAGACGGGCGTGGCGGGCATTCCGAATGACGGAGCCCGCGACTTACCGGACGTGTCGCTCACGGCTTCGGCGGCTCATGATCCTTACCTGCTCTGTATTGACGGCTCTTGCGCCGCCAGCCTGAGCACGCCGAGCCTCGAAGGCATCGGCGGCACATCGGCCTCCTCGCCCGCCTTCGCCGGCATCATGGCACTGGTGACGCAGAATGCCGGGTCGCGCCAGGGCGCGGCGAACGCCATCCTGTACCGGCTCGCCGCCAGTGAGCAGCTTTCCGGATGCAACGCCTCCAGTGGCACTTTGCCCGGCTCAAGCTGCATCTTTAACGACGTGACCGCGGGCAACAACTCTGTTCCAGGGGGCCACGGCTACGGTTCAACCAATGCGTACACGGCCGGCACAGGGTATGATCTGGCGACCGGGCTGGGCTCCGTGAATGCAGCCAACCTGGTGAACCAATGGAGCTCCGCCAGCAACCCGTCAAACGCTGCAGTGTCTTTGAACCCGCTGAGCATCGCTTTCGGAAATCAGACGATTAACACCACCAGCGCCGCCAGAACGGTGACACTCACCAACAGCGGCAGCGCCACGCTGAACATTAGTAGTATTGCGATCACGGGGACCAACCCCCATCACTTCACCCAGACTAACACCTGCGGGAGCAGCCTGAGTGCAGGCGTCAGTTGCACCATTTCGGTGACCTTCGTTCCACAGGCGACCCAGGCGCTGAGCGCCAAGGTGACGGTGACGGATAATGCTCCTAACAGCCCCCAGAGCGTCAGCCTGAGCGGAACGGGAGTTTCCGTCCCTGTTGTGGGCCTTAGCCCAACAAGCTTGGCGTTTGGCAACGTCGCCGTGGGTGCAGCAAGCGCGGTCCAAACGGTGACGCTCACCAACACGGGCACGGCTGCTCTTGCCATTTCGAGCGTAGCCCTGACGGGAACGAATGTTGGCGCCTTCGTCGAAAACAACACCTGCGGCGCGTCGGTGAGCGCCGGGGCGCATTGCACCATCTCGGTTAAAATGCAGCCGCCGTCGGGCGGCAGCAAAAGCGCCGCTATCACCATCGCGGATAACGCGGCCGGCAGCCCGCACGCCATCGGCCTAAGCGGAACCGCCGTGCAACCCACGGTGAGCCTCTCTCCGTCAGCTCTAACGTTTAGTTCGCAGGCGGTCGGTACCAGGAGTGCAGCTCAGACAGTAACCCTCACCAACACCAGCAGTCTGACGGTTAGCATCACGAGCGTCGCCCTTGGCGGCACTAACCCGACTGCGTTCACGATGAGCAAAACCTGCGGTAGCACGCTGAGCGCCGGCGCGAGTTGCACTGCATCAGTGACCTTTGCGCCTCTAGGGCCCCTCAGCAAGAGCGCGACGCTGGTTATTGCGGACAACGCCGCCAACAGTCCTCAGTCCATTGCCGTCACGGGAACGGCGACGGGTCCGCTGGCCTCGCTGAGCCCGGCCAGCATCGCCTTCGGTAATCAGGCGGTGAACTCCACCAGCGCCGCCAAGACGGTGACCTTGACGAATAGCGGCAACGCGGCGATGACCATCAGCAGCATCGCCATAGCGGGCGCCAACCCACACCACTTCAAGGAGACCACGAACTGCGGCAGCAGCCTGAATGCGGGCGCCAATTGCACCATTTCGGCGACGTTCGCCCCCTTGGCAGCCGGGTCACTGGCTGCTACCGTGACGGTAACGGACAACGGTCCAGGCAGCCCGCATAGCGTGACCCTGAGCGGCACCGGAACGGCGACACCCGCCGCAACCCTGAGCACCGGCAGTTTCTCCTTCGCCAGCCAGGCGGTGGGCACATCAAGTTCAGCTCAGACGGTGACACTCACAAACAACGGTAACGCCACGCTTGCCATAAGCGGCATTGCAATGGGCGGCGCTAATCCGACGGCGTTCGTCCAAAGCAAAACCTGCGGAAGTACGCTCAGCGCGGGTGCCAACTGCACGATCTCCGTGAAGTTCGCTCCCAGTGGACCGGGAAGCAAGACCGCGACGGTGGTCGTTACGGACAACGCCCCCAACAGCCCTCAGTCGATTACGCTGACGGGCACGGCAACGGGTCCTCTGGCCTCGCTGAGCCCGGCCAGCATCGCCTTCGGCAATCAGGCTGTGAACTCAACCAGCGCCGCTAAGACGGTGACCTTGACAAATACCGGCAACACTGCGATGACCATCAGCGGCATCGCCATCGCGGGCACCAACCCGCACCACTTCAAGGAGACCACGAACTGCGGCAGCACCCTGAACGCGGGCGCCAGTTGCACCATTTCGGCGACGTTTGCTCCCCTAGCAGCCGGGTCGCTCGCTGCTACCGTGACGGTAACGGACAACGCTCCAGGCAGCTCGCAGAGTGTGAGCCTAAGCGGCACCGGCGTGGCTTCCCCAGCGTCTCTGGCTCGCCGCTGACCGCTCGCCCCGGATAATGCAACAAACGCCGGCAGCCCTCGCGCCTTCCTGTGCTAAATTTGTTGTCACTCAAACTTTTTCCCAGGTTGTGCGACGATGACAGATTCCGTGACGGTCCATCAACTCGCCAAGATGATTGATCACTCCCTGCTGCATCCCACGATGACGGATGCGCAGGTTGCCGACGGTTGCCGTCTGGCCCGGCGGTACGACGTGGCCACGGCTTGCGTGAAACCGTACTCCATCGGAATGGCCCGCGAGATTCTGGCCGGTTCGGAGGTCGGCGTCTGTCCGGTGATTGCGTTCCCTCACGGTAACAGTTCCACCGCTATCAAGGTGAAGGAGGCCGAGGCAGCCGCACAAGCTGGAGGCAGCGAAATCGACGCCGTCATTAACATTGGTAAAGCCTTGGGCGGCGACTGGGCGTACGTTCGCGACGAAATTCACGCCGTCAATGAGGCTGTGGTCAGCAACGGCGCCACCTTGAAAGTGATTTTCGAAAACGACTACCTCGAGGACTCGCATATCATCCAACTATGTGCGATCTGCTCCGAAATCGGTGTCGCGTTTGTTAAGACATCGACGGGCTACGGATTCGTGAAGCAACCCGACGGTTCTTACAACTACAAAGGCACCACCGACCATCATCTCGGCCTGATGCGGGAGCACTGCCCGCCTTCGGTGCAGATCAAGGCAGCCGGTGGCGTGCGCACGCTCGACGACTTGCTACGCGTGCGCTCGCTGGGCGTAAGCCGCGTTGGCGCTACTGCGACCGAGACAATCCTCGAGGCAGCCAAGCAACGCTTGACTGGTTGAGCCAGGCACAGCGAGATTTCTCGCGGCGCCGAAGTGCGCGGCGGCGCTCGAAATGACACTTTCACACGTCCGTTAGCGAGATTTCTCGCGGCGCTCGAAATGCACGGCGGCGCTCGAAATGACACTTTCACACGTCCGTTAGCGAGATTTCTCGCGGCGCTCGAAATGCACGGCGGCGCTCGAAATGACACTTTCACACGTCCGTTGCTGTTGAATGCGGCTAGGCCGCGTCCCAGCGTTCTATCGCACCGCTGGCGGCTGGGTGCTGCTAGGGGGCGGCGCTGGCTGGCTGCTGGCCGGCGGTGCCGGTTTCGACTCAGGCGCAGCCGGCGGAGGAGCCGCCTGCCCATCCTTCTTCTCCTCTCCACCTGCAGCTTCGGCCTTTTGTGGCGGCTCATCGGGACGAATCGGCTTGCGCGGAATCATTTCGTCGCGCATGGCGGCGTCGTAAACAAAGCTCGCCATGATCACCGCCGCCTGCTTCATATCCTCCGGGCGAATGTGCTCGTAGACATCCAGATTGGAGTGATGCGTGAGAGTGCCGTAGTCCATCGGGTCTTGGATGAACTGGAATCCCGGAATTCCCACCGCGTCGAAAGAAAGGTGGTCCGTGCCGCCCGTGTTCCTCATGGTGAGTGTCGTCATCCCGAGGTCTTTGAACGGCTGCATCCATTTTTCGAAGATGGGCGCCACGGCTGCGTTCCCCTGCAGGTACACGCCGCGAATCCTTCCCGTTCCGTTGTCCAGATTGAAATAGACTGACACGAGTTTCTGCTCCGGTTTCAATTCCAGCGGGCCGGCGGGCGGGCGCATGAACGAGGGTAGATTCCGGTCTTGCGGGTTGGTGGATTCCGGCCGCGACCCAAAGTGATTCTTTACGTATCCGCGCGACCCGAGCAGTCCTTCTTCTTCACCGGACCACAACACAATGCGGACGGTCCGCCGCGGCGCGGCGCCAAGCTTGGTCAGCAGACGAACCGCTTCCATGGCCACGGCCACGCCGGCCCCGTTGTCAGTGGCGCCTTCGCCCGCGTGCCAGGAGTCCATGTGACCGCCAAGCATCACCAATTGGTCCTTCAGCGCCGGATCTTTGCCGGCGATTTCGGCGACCGTGTCATAGGCTTTGTCGTCATCATCGTAAAACTGGGCTTCGACGTTCACTTCAACTTCCACGGGCACTTTCTTTGCCAGCAGCCGCGCCACGCGGCCGAAGTGTTCCACCGAGAGCGTGACTCTGGGAACAGTGGCGGTCTTATCCTTCTCGTAACTTCCGCCGGACTGTACGAAAATCGTGCCGTCCTGGCCCGGCTGGCGTGTGATATCCAGCACTGCGGCCACGTGCTCATCCGCGAAGAATTTTGGCAGTTCCTGCTGGAATCGGAAGCGTTCCGCGAACTCGGGCCGGCGCGCGGGCGGCCCCGCCTGGGCTGGAACCTCGAAGTTCGCAATCCGCGCCAAGTCAGCGTCGGCATCACGCTCGAACAAGGCCTTCTCGATGGGTTCCGGAGTGCGCGCTTCGCCGAACAGCACGATTTTGCCGGCGAGTTTGCCGCGATACTTTTCGAGGTCGGCTGAATTGCCGGCGATCACGTGCACCACCTCGCCGCGAATGGGACCGTTCGTTCCCGGCGTCCATGCCTCCGGGAGAGCTAGGAACTGCATGTAGTCTGGCGAGACCATGCGGACTTCACACAGTTGATACGCCCATCCGCGGCCGAAGGTACCCCATGGCTCCAGGTGAGCGTTGGTCAGGCCCCACTCGCTGAGTTGGTCGCGGGTCCAATCGTTCGCTTTCTTCATGTTGGGCGAGCCCGTCAGGCGAGGGCCGATATCGTCGGTGAGATGACTCATGATGTCCATCACCTGGCCGTGGCTGAATTCTTCCTCGCGTAACCGGCTGATGAAACCGAGGTCCGGGATATCCGGCTTCGGGACCGCGGCGGGCTCGGCGGATGCGGCCTCCTTCGCTGGCTCTTTGGGTTTCTTGACGGCATCGAGACGGGTCGTAACGAGCGATGAGGCAAAGACTGCGAGCAGTATGTAGAGCAACATGAACGTTCGAGATCGGTATCTCATTGGGTAAACTGCGCCTCCGGGCAATGGATTTTGAATCCTGGCGAAGTCTTGGGCCTCAGACCAACGAGCCCACGTCCAACGAGCGGGCGGAGCTCGGGTTCGTTTCTTGGGTTCGTTTTGCGATTTTGCACGCTTTTTCCCCCGAAAGTCAGGTTCGGTCGCGGTAGGGACGCTGGTTACCCAACGCCCCCCGCACGGATCCGTACTTGAAGAATTACCTCATACGGCTCTTACCTCGGATGCGTAACGGCGAAACGCACGCTGGGGTAAGGAT